>JAFNIV010000009.1:41677-51740 GCA_017601145.1 Candidatus Brockarchaeota archaeon | reverse complement strand
CCCTCGCTATTGCAAGGAGCTTCCTGCTTCCACGGACAGACTCGCTCTCCACTCACCCACAGCGGAGGTCTCGGCAAGTGAGACCGTTTCGAGAACCCGTGTGGAAGGTGGGTTACGGAGGTCTTGCCCTCAGCAGGCGTCTCTTTCGGCATGTCCCATGCCTACTAGGTCTGCCAGCCAAGCAGACAATGATAAATGTAATGAGAAAAATATAAGCTTTTCGGCTTTCATCCCCCAGCTTTCGCAGGGGGACTTCCCGCCATAAAAGTTAAAGTGATAAGCTTGATCAGAGTACCATTTTTGCAACTAAAAATAGAGGTTTAGGTGAAATAAAGTATTTTTTATTAATGGGGGCGCCCGGATTTCCGTTAAAATTTCGAACCGGGGTCTTACGGGCCCAAGCCGTAGAGCCTAAGCCAAGCTAGCCGACGCCCCCTTCTTTTTGAAGAATTTCTTAAGTATAAAACTATTTCTTTTGCTTCCTTATCACATATAATTAGAATACAAAAACTAATCTTTTTAGGCTTTCAGTTGATTGAAATAAAAAATAAAGTAAAAAAGAATTTCGAAAACACTTTACATTCGCAAAACTTAATTAGGTACCATAAAAATAGAACTGAAGCACAACATTAGTTTTATTGTCTTAGAGCTTGCCTTAACTCATGAAAGAAGAGAGCTAAAGAATTTTAAGAATTACATAAGTCTAAGAGAAGCTACGTAGATAAAGTCTTTAAAAAATCAATTCAAACATAGAAAGACAAGATTTTATTAAAAACTTTAAGGTTAATGATAATAACATCAATCAAAGAAAAACTTAAATTAGTTAAATGTGAAGAAAGATTTTGTGCCGGGGTCGCCCAATTGGCTAGAGAACCTCCACGGCTAAGGCGCCAGTTAAGCCTTTAGCTTAGGCTAAACTCATAATCTGGAGGTTGCGGGATCGAGAAAAAAGAAATCGATAAGCCCGCCCCCGGCACTTTATTTTATTGCTTTGTTATTTCTCCTGAAAATAAAAAAGGAAAATATATATCACTAAGTTAAAAAGCAAGAACTATGTAAAGGTTTTACCTTTTTCTTCTTTCATCTTCTTTCTTCCAGTCTTCTTTGGAGCTATTAAACCAACTTTTGCTCCAGGAGGTGCATTCCTACTGACTGACGTAGAACCTCCAACATGCATGTGTCGCCCACCACCGTGAGGATGGTAAGCTGCAATCATTGCAACACCTCTTACAATTGGATATAGCCTTCCTTTACTTTTCATCAGTTTAAGCTTGTTTCCTGCTTTAAGGAATGGCTTCTCTGTTCGGCCACCACCTGCAACAACACCTATAGTTGCCAAACACTTTTGATCAACGACGAATAGCCTTCCCTTTGTATCTTTTAAAGTTACTGTACCATCAGGATTGTGACTAATTATAACAGCAAAGTTTCCAGAAGCCCTAAACAACGCACCACCATCTCCTATTTTTCTTTCTACATTAAGGACCATAGTACCTTCGGGAATTGAACCTAAAGGAAGTATATTTCCTACTGTTGGAGGAGCATTTTTACCAATTAAAATGTCCTGACCAACATAACTACCTTCAGCCGCTACTGTGTAGAAGACTTTTCCAGAAGAGGTCTCAATCAATGCTAGTGGCGCTCCTCTACCTGGATCATGAACAAGATCAACAAGCCTTGCTTTCTCTAACTCGGTATCGAACTGAACATTGTAGATAGCAGGCGCTACCCTTCTATGAGTAGGGGCCATAAAATTTGGTGAGCTTCCTCTTCTCCTTACTATTGGTCTTCTTCCCATTTTTAAGTCACCCTTACAGGATCTTAAGCTTAGTTGCCACTTCTTGTGCCTTTCCTTCCTCTTTTAACTTTATGTATGCTACCTTTTCACCTGAAAAAGTTCTGTTTATGTTCACCTTCTTCACTTTTATATTGAATCTTCTTTCAAACTCCTTCTTAACTAGGTCTTTTGTTGCGTTCTTATCTACGACAAAAGCTATCTTGTTTTCCGTTTCTGTAAGCTTTGAAGTTTTTTCCGTTACTTTAGGATACAACAACACTGACCTTTTCTGCATATTTTCTCACCCTTTGCTCTAAAACTTCTAGAGCTTTTTGAGACCAAAGAGTAAGCCTCCCAACTTTACCATTTGGAGCTAATTCTCTTAAGGACAATAAGTTTACATCGATAACATCAACACCAGGTATATTTTTAGCTGCTTTAAATATTGGCTCTTCTTTTGTAACTACAAATAAAGGCCCAACTTTTCTTTTCTTTTCTCGTCCTCTTCTTGCTGAAACACCCGCTCTAAGCTTTATGTTTTTTACTCTCTTAAGTTCTTCAGAGAGACCTATATTTTCTAAGAACTTTTTAACCTGTGAAGCTTTAGTAAAGTTTGATACTGAAGAATCAAAGAAGATAGGTAAAGTTAAACTATCTGGAACCTTATGTCCTCTTTCAACAACTAATTTTTTGCTTGATGTTGCTGCAATCGCGAAGAGAAGAGCTTTAGCCTTTTCTTTTTTGTTTACTTTCTTGACTATCACTTTTTCTGCTCTCGGTGGATGTGTTATTCTACCCTTTACTGTTGTTGGAGCAAATATTGCCTTTCCAGAATGAAGTCTTGGAACTCTTGCAAGACCATGGTCAGCACCCCAGGACTTCGCAGTATAGCGCTTTCCAGCCATCGGATCTCTTCCTTGTGGCTGATGCCACCCAGAGAAAAGTAAGAAAAACACTCTTTTTACTAATGTTCGGTCTGGCGTAAAAGCCATAAACCAAGGTAGACTTGTTCTAAGAACTTCTTTTCCTTCGCTACTTAAAACTGGAATTTCACTCATGTTTACACACCTTGTTGACTTGCTTGACTTATGAACGTTATTTGAGGAGGCGCTAACTTTTCTCTTTTTCTTGCTGAAACTCTTAACTTAACTAGTCTCTTTGCAGGTCCTGGAACAGAGCCCTTTAGTAAGACAAAGTCCGACCTTAAAATACCATACCTTAAGAATCCACCCTTCAAGTTAATTGGCTTTTCTGAAGTTCCAATTTTAAGAACTAAAAGATTTCGGACATATCTTTGATGAACTCCCATTTGACCACCTCTAGGCACGTAAAACATGACATTGTTAGGACTCTTTGCACCTAGAGTTGCTATGCCTCTGTGGGTTTTGTTACTTTTCCTCCCAAGCAACTTTACCTTGTATCGCTTTACAACTCCAGCCCAACCCTTTCCCTTTGTAATTCCAAAAACATCAACAAATTGGCCCTCATTTAGAACGTCAGTAACCCTTATCTCTTTCCCAATAACTGAATTTACGTAGTTTATTATCTCTTCTTTGCTTCTCCTCTTACTAATTGCAACTTCAAATATTTCAGGAGTCTTTTTTCTTATTCCAGCTTTTATTGGTTGAGTAGAAACTATCAACCGAATTTCATCATTTTCGTCTAAATCTCCTTTTGAAATAGAAACTTCTTTCTTTTCCTTTCTGTTTTTTAAAGTCACAAGCTTTCTGAAGATAAACTCTGGAAGTTGAGAAAAAATTATGTCTTTCTTTGCTCTTAAGCCTTCTATAGTCTTTTCGTAAATTCTTGCACCTATTACAAGTAGAGGAGGAGTTTCAACTATAGTTGCCGGGATTACTATTTCTTTCCCTCTTGTTGGGGAATGTTCTTCATTATCAATTATACTAACCTGCGTCATTCCAACTTTGTAACCAGCAAAGGCAAGGAGCTTTGGAGCCTCATACTCGATTTCTGGCCAATATCTAATTCTAGCTACTAGAGACCTAGCTCTAGCCCTCGGCAAAAAGGCTAGAGAACCGTGTCTTGGTCTTGATTGCTTTCTATGACCCATACTTTATTTTCACCTTATTTTTTACCTTTTTATATTATTTCGTTGACCACAGCCAAAGAAATAAGGATTGCTTCTTCAGTTCTTATAGTAGCAACCCCCTGGTCTTTGGCCGTGTTCACTACGACATCAAAAACATCATATAAATTAATCTTTTCCTCGAGCAGAATCTCTTTTAGACCTCTTTTAGGGCCTCCAAAGGCAATTAAAATTCCTTTTTGTTCGTAGCCTTTCTTTATCGCATCTTTTGCTTTATAAAATGGTAGGCCTAACCTAGAAGTTCCAACCCTAAAGAAATACTTGCTATCCCTTAGGAAATCGCCTAGACTTGAAGGAGCTTTTTCTACTTTATAGCACCAGAAGTTTTTTGGTTGCTCTTTTGCAACTTCAACCTCAAAGTTTTTTATGTCTTTTAATTTAAATAGCATTCTTTTTCCTTCACTAATTTCACTAATCCCCTTATATGCATTCAGCTTTAAGAAAAACTTTTGGCCTAAACCAAGTTCCACTTCAGCTTTTGAACCACTAATTTTAGTAACTATGCCTTCTCTAATATCACCTAACCTAACTTCATTTAAGTTTCTTGCAACTAGATGACTTGGAGTTTTCAGTGGAGGAAGAGCGCCCACATACCGCAAATATGGCTTAACTTTAAACTTAACTTTCCTTAAATACTGTGGATAAGAAAGATAGTTAAGAATATCGTAAGAAATTTCTTGAAGCTTTCTGAACACTTCGCTATTCTTTTCATTATAGACAATTACTTTACTTACTCTAAAAATTGCTGCTGCTCTTGCAATGTAACCAAGCCTTATAGTAGCAAGCATTAAGTTATCTAGAGGATAAATAACAGAAGAAGGGAATGCTATGTAAAGTGGGTGTTCTCTTGCTTTAACTTTAAGCATCCTTGCTTTTCTAGAGTACTAGAACAAGGGCCTATTAAAAGGTTAATCGACAAAAATTTAAAAGGCTTTACTCGATAAAAAAGTATTCTTTTTGCATAAAAATGAAAATTTAGTTTAGTTAGGAAAAGAATAAATAAATGTATTTTCTTCTTTTGCTGCGAAGAAAAATGTTATTAGAAATAAAATGGATTGGACGTGGAGGTCAAGGTGTTGTTCTTGCAAATCAAGTCTTTGCAACTGCTGCAATTAGAGAAGGAAAATATAGTCAAGCATTCCCAGAATTCGGCCCCGAGAGAAGTGGAGCGCCAGTAAAAGGTTATACAAGAATAGCAGATTCACCTATAGAAGATCATTCGATTATATACGAACCAGACATAATAGTAGTAATAGATCCAAGACTTTCTTTAGAAGCTGAATCATACTCAGGAGTAAAGGAAGAAGGCATTGCCGTTGTTAACGTAACTGAGAAAAGAGTCAACGACATAAAAAAAATTGATGCACTTAGAGGAAGAAAAGTATTTTATGTAGATGCATGGAAAATATCAAATGAAGTATTTAAGTCAACTAAACCCATATTCAACACTCCTATGATTGGAGCTTTAGCAAAGGCTCTTGGAGAGCCTAAACGAACTACACTAGAAGAAGTAATAAAAGATAGGTTTAAAGGGAGCGTAGCTGAGCAGAACCTCACGGCAATAAAGCTTGGGTTTGAGGAGGTGAAAAAACTTGAGTTTTAACAAGAGTTGGAAAGAGATGGAAATAGGAGCTGTAGTAAAAGGAGGAAGTGGTTTACTCTATAAAACAGGAAATTGGAGAAGTGAAAAACCAATAATAGACTACACGAAATGCATAAACTGTTTAATTTGCTGGGCTTTATGTCCTGATTCTGCTATACTAAGAAAGGGAAACAAAGTTGAAGTAAACTATGATTATTGCAAGGGTTGTGGTATTTGCGCAAATGAGTGCCCTACAAAGGCAATAAACATGGAAAAAGAGGAGGTGTAAAAGATGACAACAGTTGCAGCTACTAAAAAGTTTATAGAGGCCACTGGAAATTTAGCGGTTGCTTACGCTGTAAAGCAAGTTAACGTTGACTTCATATCAGCTTATCCAATAACGCCACAAACAATCATTGTTGAAGCTCTTAGCCAATACGTAGCAGATGGTGAGCTTAAAGCAAAGTTTGTTAACGTAGAGTCAGAACACTCTGCGCTTTCTGCGTGTATAGGAGCTTCAATTGCTGGCGCTAGAGTGTTCACTGCAACTTCAAGTCAAGGACTTGTCCTGATGTACGAGGAACTACCAGTTGCTTCTGGGCTTAGACTTCCAATAGTGATGGCACTTTCGATGAGAGCCTTGTCAGCACCGATTAATATACATAACGACCACTCAGATTTTATGAGCATGAGAGAACAAGGGTGGATAATGCTTGCAGCTGAAGATGCTCAAGAAGTCTATGATCTTACTATAATGGCCTTTAAAATTGCAGAAGACGAAAGAGTTCTTCTACCCACAGTTGCAGCAATGGATGGTTTTACGATTTCACACACGTTGCAAAGAGTTGACGTTCTTGATGACGAAGTTGTAAGGAAATTTGTTGGAGAAAGAAAAGCAAGGTTCAAGTTAGATGTTGAAAATCCATTAACTTTTGGTCCCTTAGCTTTAACAGACAGCTACTTTGAGTTTAAAAGACAACAACATGAAGCCTTTAAGAATTCTGAAAAAGTGATAAGAGAAGTTTTTAAAGAATATGAAAAAATAAGTGGAAGAAAATATGAACCTTTAAAGAAATTTATGATGGAAGATGCTGAAGTTGCTATAGTAGCACTTGGGAGCACAGTAGGAATTGCAAGAATAGCAGCTAAGAAATTGAGAGAAGAAGGAATAAAAGCAGGTGTAATAGGATTTACGTTGTTTAGACCTACTCCAAAAGTAGAAATAAATGAGACCTTAAAAGATGTAAGAACTTTAGCAGTATTTGAAAGACACTTAAGCTTAGGAGCTGTCGCGGGTCCACATTACATGGATATAATAAGTAGTCTAGATAAGAAAGATGATGTTAAAATTTACGACTATGTCTATGGTTTGGGAGGAAGAGATATAACGACTAAGATGATTGTAGATACTGTAAAGAAAACAATAGAAAAGGCTAAGAAAAACGAGCCTATGGAGGTTGAATTTGTAGGGGTGAGAGAATAAAATGACTCTAGAGTATAAACCAATTACAAAACTGAGTGACCTACCTGAAGAAAATCTCTTTACCTCTGGGCATAGACTTTGCGCAGGATGTGGCCCAGCAATAGTAGCTAGACTAACTCTACTTGCTACCCAAGAAAAGCCAATAGTTGTAAACGCAACGGGCTGCTTAGAAGTTGGAAGCACTTTATACCCTTACAGTTCTTGGAAAGTACCTTGGGTCCACGTTACTTTTGAAAATGCAGCAGCGGTAGCAAGTGGAATTGTTGAAGCTCTCAATAAGTTAGCAAGCGAAGGAAAAACAAAAGAAGCACCAGTGATAGCCATTGGGGGAGATGGAGGAACTTTTGATATAGGCATACAAGCAATATCAGGAGCACTTGAAAGAGGTCATAAGTTCTTATATATATGTTACGATAATGAGGCCTACCAAAATACAGGCATTCAAAGATCAGGAGCCACTCCATTTGGTGCAGCAACAACAACCTCACCTGCAGGAAGGGTTATTCCAGGAAAGCAAGAAAGGAAGAAAGATCTTATTGGCATAGTTCTTGGGCATCATATACCTTATGCTGCCACAGCTACAATTGCATACTACAGAGATTATATCAATAAAGTAAGAAAGGCTTTAAGCTATAACGGACCAACTTTTATTCATGTTCTTGCACCATGTACTTTAGGATGGAGATATGACCCTTCAAAAACAGTAGAAATTTCAAGACTAGCTGTTGAAACGAAGTTCTTCCCAATATATGAAGTTGAAAACGGAAGTCTAAAAATAAACTTTAGAGTTCCAAAACCAAAACCAGTAGAAGAGTACTTAAAGACACAAGGAAGGTTTGCTCATCTCTTTAAACCAGAAAATAGGCACTTAATCGAAGAAATACAGAAGAACGTTGATGAAAACTGGGCCAGATTAGAGAGAATAGAAAAAGCAGGACCAATCTTTTAAAGTTAACTTACTCTTTTTTTTATTTTTATAACTTTATTGGTTTTTAACAATAGATATTTCGGAACCTTTGAAAAAATTTAAGCACAAAAAACACTAAAGCTAACATTTTCATTGTTCTTCAGACAGCTTATCTGCAAGCGATTTTACTTTTCCGTGCTCAACAAATTTAACTGAAGTTTCTATGTAAATATCGAGACCCAAACTTCTAAAAAGTGCAAGTAAAGTTCCACCATCTATTTTCTCATTTAGCTGCCCAGAGGCTATCATTTTATAAAGACCAAGCTTTATGTAGTTTGTTTCGCTAGGATATTGCTTTTCAGCGGCTTTCATCACCTCGGGTGCTCTTTCAGTCAAGAATGAATATACAACATTGTTAATTTTAGTCATATCAACTTTTTGTTCTTTCGCTTTTTCTTCCTCTTTCTTTTTTAGCTCAAAGTACTTGTAATATTTTTCTAGTTTTTGCTTCTTGATTTTTTCTAATTCCTCGTCCACAGGAAACTCTGCATAATTAGAGGTTAAAAAGCTTTAATTTTGTCTTTATTATTTTTTTCTTTAAATATTATGAAGAAAAGATTGAGAAAAAACATTAAATATACGAGATTGAGATAAACAAAACGAAAAAAGGGGGAAGAAAGAGAGAAATGTCTGAAGAATTTACGTTTTCAGCCATGCACAGGCTTTTAAAGAAGGCAGGAGCGGAAAGAGTTGGAGAAGATGCGGCTACTGAACTTTCAAGAGTATTGGACGAAATTGGACTTAGAATATGCAGACAAGCTGTTGAGCTTGCATCACATGCTGGGAGGAAAACTGTGAAAGCATCGGACATACAGATTGCAGCAAAACCATACCTTGAATAAGCTTTTAAAAAGTAGAAGGATGTTTTTTAAAGAAAAAGTCCAATGTTATTGAGATTTGTCAAAGCTATTGAAAGTAGTTTATTTGGCACTAAGCAAAAGAAAAAAATAAAAACTAAGAAGGTTAAAGAATATGAACGGCTGCAGGGGTTCCCTAGCCTCAGCGTTGCTAGAATGGTAAGGGGCTAGCCTGCTAATGACTGAAGCAGCAAGCTAGTGGCGTTATGCGCCTCGCGGGTTCAAATCCCGCCCCCTGCGCTCTAAACTTTTAGTATTGCAGCAATCCCTCCAAAACCTTTTAGTAACATTCTTCCTTCTTCTGACTTAGAAGAAATAAAGTCAACGTCGGCACCCGCCTTTTCAGCGAGCTCTAAAAATTCTTCAAGTACACTTCCTACTATTGTACCGGTTAACGAAGTCATTTTGCACTTTGGACAAGTTTCAGATTTTATCTTCGAAAGAAAAAGCTCTATTTTTTCTTCTTCTTCAGCAGTTTCATATGAGTAACCGCATGAAGAACATTCAACAACAACTCTTAGTTTACTTAAGTCTTCAGATATCAAAAGTCTAGAAACTTTATGTGCTTGAAGAGCCTGCTTTACTTCTTCCTCACCATAAACCGCAAGCCCACTATCTTTTCCAATTTCTGCAAGGAATCTTTGAACTGCTTTTTTCTCTTCTAAAAGTTCAATTCTTTCCATCTTTGGAGCAGCTTTTTCAAGAGCCTCCTTTACCCCTTGTTCTTCCATATAAGAGGTATCTACAACAGCTGCAATTTTACTCTTAAGCTGGTAGTTTAAGTAGTCGCCTTGAACAAAGATGTTCTTTGTATTGCCTGGGCCTCCAACTATGATCCTATCTAATTTTGGAAGAGAAAGGAATGCAGAGTTTGCATGATCACCAACTCTTTTGTAGAAGTCGTTAAGTACTGTTTCTCTAAGCCTTTCGAACCTTCTTGCAGATTGGCCTCCTTTGTGCGACTTTCCAGGAACTCCAGAAGTATGATAACCAAGAATCTCAATACCCTTACCCTCAACTTTTGCTATTGTAGCCTCAGAATTGTCTATTAAGATAACGCCGATAACTTGTTGCGGTTTTACCATTTCAAAAAGAGGCTCAAGGTAAAACTTATCGTCACAGCTATAGTATGACAAATTTATTGGCTTTGGAGGCTCAAGATCGTAAATTTCTATTACTTCTGAACCAGGAGGACCTCTTGGAATTGCGCCACAGAAGATTACTAAGCCGTTTTCTGGAGCCTTATCGTAAAGTTTTAACCTTTGCATTACTTTTGTTATTGCTTCTTGC
>JAFNIV010000009.1:13084-41578 GCA_017601145.1 Candidatus Brockarchaeota archaeon | reverse complement strand
ACGTTCTTTCTCGTCGTTCTTGATTTTATGTTTGAAGCTTTGCCGTACTCTTCTCTTAAGTTATTCATAACTTCACTTATTTGACGCCCAGGAGGTATGTAAAGACTAATTAGCTCAGTACCTCTACCTTTCTTGTTCCTCAGTTGCCTAAGTAACCATGTTAACTTTAATTCTGCTGTTTTTTCAGAAAGTGATACAGACACTTTTTAATTCACTTCTGCTTTCCCGAGTAAACCTTTTATCTAATATTAAAAGTTTATTTTTCTCAGATAAACTTTAAGTTTAAAACATAAAGTAGTATAAATTTTAAAGTTTCTATTTTATCTCTAAGGTCTAAATAACGAGTTTTAAATCGATGCGAGGAAAAGCTAAGTAACTCAAGAACTAAAGAAATAGCAAAACTTAATTTTAGCGAAAAACTAAGTAAAGTGATTGAAGATGAAAGTAGTAGTGAAGCTGGGACATTCGTTAATAGGAGAAAGAATAGAACTTGAAAAAATTAGGCACTTTGCAGCACTTCTAAAGAAAAGAATTTCTGAAGGAGATAAATTTGTGGTCGTTGTAGGAGGTGGAGCTGTAGCACGAGCTTACATAAATGCTTCAAGAATACTTGGTGGAACTGAGTCTTTTGCTGACAACATAGGAATAGCCTTTACAAGAATAAACTGTATGCTTCTAATTTCTGCTTTAGGAGAAAATGCATACCCAACACCAACAACAAGCCTTGATGAACTAAAGCAGGCACTCCGCCTTTACCACATAGTAACGATTGGCGGTTTAACTCCAGGTCACTCTACAGATGCAGTTGCAGCGCTTTCTGCAGAAACAATTTCAGCAGACATCTTCATAAAAATGATTGAAGCAGGAGGCATATACGATAAAGATCCAAAAGTATACGAAGATGCAAAGTTGCTTAATGAAGTTAACTATGAACAACTATTGCAACTGATACTTGAAAACAAGAACACAAAAGCAGGAGAATATAAACCATTAGACTTAGTTGCTCTAGAAATCTTACGAAGATCAAAAATTAAAACTGTTGTGGTAGGGAGCGAGTTGGAGAACCTTGAAGCGGTTTTAAGGGGAGAAGAAATAGGAACTAGAATAAAATGGAGTGATACTGCAAAGTAATATCTTCTTTTTAAAAAATAAAAATGAGATATTTTGCGCAATTTCTAAGAAGAAATAATATGTTTCATAAGCTCTTCGGGTAATTTTTCTCGGTTCGCAGGAGTTACTTCGATCACCTCACCATATTTCTTAAATTGGTTAACGAAAGCTCTATGAAGAACCGCTACTATTGGCTTGTTAATTAACATCAAAGAACTAATTTTACTCTTGAACTTTTCACTGAAAAACTCCATTTTGCCAATTTCATCTACACAGATTACGTCACAATTCTCAACAGCAAAATCTATTGCTTTAATTGCAATTTTATCAAGTGCACCTACGTTAACACTGTACTTTCCAAGTTTTAGTCCAAACTTGAAACTTATGCTTGCAAAAACTTCTGTCTCTTCTGAGTAAACATCTTTAACATAAAATCCAACTCTTTTTCCACTACTTATAATCTCGGGAGTTACAATACCACCAACTTTTAGACCTTTAGATCTTAGAAGCTCAATTGTCTTAATAAGGACTGTTGATTTTCCTGAACTTGGAAGTCCAGTTAGGAAGATTTTCATTCTAAATGTAACTACTTTGAATTAAAGATATAAGCTTTGATAAAACGCTTTACTCAGTTTCCTTAAGGTATTAAACTAAGACAAGAAAACTATATTTTTGGTAATTAACGAGCATACTTTAAGTAACTTCATTAACTTTCTAATATAAAAAATATAATAAGTGTTAAACTTTAATATAACGTTGTTACGCTAATGTGCCTAGTAGTAATGGAACAAAGCAAATGCACAAAATGTGGAAGAGAAGCAATCGTTACGCTTAAGTACTCTGGTTTATCATTGTGCAGGCGAGATTTTATTTCATTTTTTGAGAAAAGAGTAAAGAGAACCATAGCAGAAAACAACTACATACAGAGCGGAGATAAAATTGCTGTTGCTCTTTCTGGTGGAAAAGATTCCGTTTCTGTTCTTTACCTGCTTGATAAGTTTAATAAGATGAACGGCGAGAATGTTGAGCTGTTTGCAATAACTATAGACCAAGGAATAAAAGGATACGATGATAAACTACTTGAGAATGCAAGATATGTTACTAAGCTACTTGGTATTAAACATTACGTCTTTTCTTTCAAGGATGAAATAAAGTACACTGTAGATGAAATAGCAAATGTTAGATCTGGTTTGTGTAACTGTGGAGTTTTTAGAAGACACATACTAAACAGAAAGGCAAGAGAACTTGGAGCCACTAAACTTGCAACAGGACATAATCTTGATGACGAAACTGAAAGCGCATTACTGAATTTCATAGAAGGAAGCATTACAAGAATAGTAAGGGGCGAAGGTTTGATAAACAGCAAAAAACTTGTCAAAAGAATAAAGCCCCTAAAAAAGAGTCCTGAAGAAGAAGTTATGCTTTACGCACAGTTAATCTTTCCAACATTAAACTTTGGCTTAGAATGTCCATACAGAAAAGAAGTGATAAGGAAACATGTGAAAGAGATTATCGATGAGCTAGAACGTAAGCATCCAGGTATAAGATATCAAATACTTGAAAGTTACGAAAAAATAAGAAAAGCAATGCTATTTGGGGCTAATATAAGTAAAGAAGTGAATGAATGTAGAATTTGTGGTGAAGTTTCTTCAAAGAATATCTGTAATGCTTGCGAGCTTAAGTTGAAGCTTGAAGATGAACTAAAAACAAGCAACTCTTTAGTAAAAACAGAGTTATAAGAATATTTTCAGCGAAGATTCAACTTAAAAGCTAAAAAGAGTTTATAATAGATTTTATGCAGTTTAATAACAAAATTTTATATTCTTACAATAGCTTTAACTATTGAAAAATATGGTAAGGATAGGGATAATAGGAAAAACTAATGTGGGAAAGACAACTTTTTTCAATGCGGCCACACTTTTAAACGCAAAAATTTCAAATTACCCATTTACAACGAAAACACCAAACTATGGTAGAGCATACGTTCAAACACTTTGCGTATGTAGAGAGTTCAAAATAAAAGATAACCCAAAGAATTCTACTTGCATAGAAGGGTGGAGGTTTATACCAGTTGAACTCATAGACCTCCCAGGTTTAATCGAAGGCGCTTATGCAGGAAAAGGACTTGGAAATCAGTTCCTTAAAGTTGCAATGAGCTCTGACGTACTCTTACATGTTATAGATGCTTCTGGCAGCATTGATGAAGAAGGAAAAATAGTTGAACCTGGAAGAGGAGATCCAGTAAAAGACTACTACCAAGTTGAGAATGAGTTGATTATGTGGTTTAAGAGATTCATAGAAGAAAGAAAAAAACGCATAGAAAAAGTTATGGACTCAAGAAAAGTAGACTTCCCAGAAGCCCTTAGATTTGTATTTTCAGGCACAGGAATAAAGTTAAACACCATTCTAGAAGCTTTGAAGTTAAGTGACCTCGAAGATAAGAAGTTTTCTGAATGGAAAGATGAAGACTTAAAACATTTTTCTTCTGCTCTTAGACAAAGAGCAAGACCAACACTTATTGTTGCAAACAAGATGGACTTACCTACTGCAAGCGAAAACTATGAAAAACTAATAAAAGAATTTGGTGAAAGGTTTGTTGTTCCATGCTCTGCTGATGCGGAACTAGCTTTGAGAAAAGCTGAAAGAGCTGGTATGGTGAAATATATACCTGGAGAAGAGACTTTTAAGATTTTAGATGAACAAAAACTAACTGATAAACAGAAAAAGGCACTATCTTATGTTTCAAACAGAGTTTTTGGGAAGTGGTTAAGAACAGGAGTACAGTTTGCAATAAACTTTGCAGTTTTTAAATTATTGCGCATGAATGTCGTATACCCTGTTTTAGAAGAGAAAAAACTTGCTGATAGCCATGGTAATGTACTTCCAGATGCTTACCTTATGCCTCCAGATTCAACTGTTCGCGACTTAGCTGAAAAAATTCACAGTGATCTTGCTAGGCACTTTATATATGCTGTTGACGTTAGAACAAATTTAAGGTTACCAGAAAATTACATATTAAGAGATAGAGACGTAATAAAAATAGTTGCAGCAAGAAAAAAATAGATTTTAGAATAGAATAAATACAACAATAAAAATTTTTCTCTCAAAAGTAAAATGAAAAGCTATGAGTAATACTGCTTTAATTTGCAGATGAAGGACTTAATCTATCAGCACTTTCGCTTATTGAAGTTCTATGTTCTCTATTTTTCTACACTATACTATAAATAAAGGGAGAAGTGTATACTTTATGAGCTCACTTCATTGTTCCAGTATAGTCTGCATCGCACTTTTACCACAGTTTAAGCATTTGATCGAGCTTCTGACTCGAAGCTCTTTTTTCTCTTCTTTACCTTTTCTCAGCTCAAGGATCTTAGCCTTGATAGTTTTCAGCTTTCACAGGTAAAAATAGCCAGTATTCAGAGACTTTAAAACGGCCCTTACTATATAAACTAAGAACGCAAACAATGTTGAAAGGTAGAGCAGCAACTAAAAATTAAAAACAAAATTAGATTTTGTAAAAATCTTACACTTTCTGAGTTATTTCTTTTACAACTCCTGCTGCAATTGTCATACCCATGTCTCTAATTGCGAATCTTCCAAGTGGGGGTATGTCTGAGAACACTTCAATTGCAATTGGTCTTATTGGCCTAAACCTTACTAACGCTGCGTCTCCAGTCTTTAAGTATGATGGTTTGTCTTCAACGACAGCACCAGTTCTCGGATCAATCTTCTTTAAAAGTTCTGCAAATTCACAAGCTACCTGCTCAGTATGAACATGAAGAACAGGAGTATAACCTGCAGCTATTGCTGTTGGGTGTCTAATAACTATTATTTGACCGATGAACTCCTTTGTTACTGTTGGAGGAGAATCAACATGACCTATAACTTCTCCTCTCCTAATTTCGTTCTTGGCCACGCCTTTTATGTTCATTCCTATGTTGTCCCCAGGCTCAGCTTTCTCTAGTCGTTCATGGTGCATCTCTATGCTTTTTACTTCTCCAACTTTTCCTGAAGGCATTATTATTACTTTGTCATCAACCTTTAGTATGCCACTTTCAACTCTTCCAACTGGAACTGTACCAACGCCGGTTTTACTGAAAACTTGCTGAATTGGAATTCTTAATGGCTTATCAATTAGCTTTGGAGGTGGAGAGAACTGATCCAATGCTTGAACTAAAGTAGGCCCATCATACCACGGCATGTTCTTTGACTTTTCTACTAAGTTGTCACCTAACCAACCACTAATTGGAACGAATATAATCTTGTGCCTCTTTAGGTCGAAACCAATCTTTGTTAGTAGTCTTGAAATTTCATTCTTTACTTCTTCAAACCTATCTTTGCTCCAGTTAACTGAAGAATCATCCATCTTGTTTATTGCAACTACAATTTGTCTTATGCCTAAGGTGAAAAGCAGAAATGCATGTTCCGTTGTTTGACCTTCTGGACTTACTCCAGTTTCAAACTCACCCTTCTTCGCAGATACTACTAAAAGTGCAACATCCGCTTGACTTGCGCCAGTAATCATGTTTTTGATGAAGTCTCTATGTCCTGGAGCATCGATGATAGTATAGTAGTATTTGTCAGTCATGAACTTAACATACGCAGCGTCTATTGTTACTCCTCTTTCTCGCTCTTCTTTAACAGAGTCTAATATCCATGCGTACTTGAAGGTCTCACCAAGTCCAGTCTTTGCAGACTCTTTTGCAAGCTCATCTAACTTCCTTGGATCTACTAATCCCTTTAGATATAATAGATGCCCTGTAGTTGTGCTCTTCCCGTGATCGACATGTCCACAAACCACTAAGTTCATGTGCGGTTTCTGTTGAGATGCGCTCATCTTTATTATTTCACCTTTCTGCTACCTTACTCTTAATTAGAGTTATTTAAAATTATCTGTTGAAGGTTGTGCTAAGACAACATCAAAACTTTTCAAAAGATGAACTTAAAGGGCGAAAAAGTATAAAAAAGACGTATTTTATTTGAAAAAATAAAATAGACGACTAAGTTTTCTTCTTATAAAAATACTTTTTAATTTATTAATAAGCAGCATCTCAAGATATATATTGATGTCTACATTAAATAATAACTTTGTTAGAGAATTAATGTTTTTCTTCCATCCCTCGAAATAAAGATTTGAACTTCAACCAAAGCAGGATCTACGTACAGAGTCCTAACTTCTAAGAGAAATTCTTTATACAAATCTTTGCTTTCCTAAAGCAGAAATATTCGATTTTAAATACCCTAGATGCTAAGTATTTCCTGTTTTAAACTCTTTTACAAACAAGCTAGAACATGCAATAAAAATAATTTTCATCTATTTTAAAAGAGCCAGAGATTCATTTATCACTTAGAAAGATACTGGCGTTAGTACTTAGCTATAATCTTAAAAATAAGATTTAACAAAGTTGTCTTCAGCGATTATTTGTAAAGAAGCTTATAAAGTTTGAAGACTAAGAACGATGATAAAAGAGTTAAATTAGTGAGTTAAGACTTCTTTAACTACCAAAAAAGAGGTCTTTACACTATTTGGAAGGACAATTTGCTTATGTTATAACTTTGGTAACTTAATGCAGACAAATCCTTAAGAACAAGAAAAACCTTTATAAAGACATGCTTCTTTTATTGAGGCGCGAATTGACACATGTCAACTTCTAACTCCAGTAAAGAGGAACTGGAGGCTATAAAAGAGATACTGAAAGCGATACATCGAGGCGAAAAAGTCGAGGAACTCAAAAAACAGTTTAGAAGCGTTGTGCAGCAAATATCACCTTTTGAAATACCTTTGATTGAACAACAGCTAATTAAGGAAGGTATTCCCATGGAAGAAGTATTAAAACTTTGCGACCTTCATGTAGAGCTGTTTAGAGAATATCTACAGTCTATTGAACTAAAGAATATTCCAAAGGGTCATCCGTTAGACCTACTGATTAAGGAGAACGAATTAATACTAAAACAAGCAGAAGTTTTAGGGCTTTATGCCTCAGCTTTACTTAAAACTGAAGACCATAAGCAGACCAGAGAATATACGTCTAGCTTAAAGAATATTATGCTTGAAATGAGAAAGGCTAGACTTCACTATAGAAAAATACAGATGTTAATTTTTCCATATCTCGAAAGGCGTGGAATCACTGCAGTTCCAAGGGTCTTATGGAGTAGAGAAGATCAAGAAATGATAAAGCTTAGACAGCTATTTGAGTTATTACAAAAAGCAGAGAACAACGCAGATAAAAATATAGTTAAGAATATAGCGAATAAAGCTATTGAAATTGCCCAAGAAGCTTCGGAACTTGCATTTAGAGAAAATAGAATTCTGTTTCCAGCTGTATATACTTTGTTTAGCGAAGGCGAGTGGGCTATGATAGCAGATATAGCTGAAGAATTAGGATATGTAGTAGATATTGGAAATGAAAGGTGGAAGACTGATGCTAAACCAATACTTCCATATGAGCTAGAAGTAAGCATAACACCAGAACAGGTTGAAAAATTGCCACCTGAGTTTAAGTCGATGATCGCTTCTCACAACATTGAATCTGATGCTTACAATATAAAGAAGGAAGAGGATTTAGATCTGAATACAGGTTTTCTTAGTATTGAAGAGATCGAAGCCCTTTTCAGATCGCTTCCAGTTGAAATAACCTTTGCCAATTTTGATAATAGAGTAAAGTTCTTTACAGAGAGCACTTTTCATAAAGGATTTGTAAGGACAAAAACTATAATCGGTAGAAAGATTGAGTATTGCCATCCACCAAGGCTTGAAAATATCGTTAGAGAAAATGTTAACGAAATTAAATTTAGTGATAAAGCAGAATACAAAGAATTTTGGACTAAAATGGGGGAAAAAATAATAAGAATATTAGTAGTTCCAGTAAAGAACCAAAAGAAAGAACTTTTGGGGATAGCAGAAATAGTTGAAGACTTAACTGAAGTTGTTAACAACTCGGAAGAAGTGAAAAAGAAGATAGTGGTGCTATAACTCTTTGAAAGATGTATTTGAATTAACGTACAGATATGTCATTCCTTCAATTAGAGGTTTATTGGCCAGAGAACTCATTAGAAAAGGAATACTCGAAAGTGAAGCTGCTGAAGTTCTTGGACTTTCACGTTCAGCTATCTCAAGATACTTAAAAGCTGAAAGAGGTAGCGCTATAAGAGTAGCACAATTTAAAGATGTGCTGCAACTTATTGAGGAGCTAGCCGAAGATATAACTTATAACAAGTTAGGAGAGTATGAAGTTCAAGAAGAAATTAACAAAATAGCATCCTACTTCATGTCAAAAAAATATTTCTGTAAGTTTCATAGTAAGATAGAACCTAAAATAGATACAACAAGGTGTAGGATTTGCCCTACTGTCTTTAGTAGTAAAAAATATTGATTAATATATCTTAAGGGATAAATCTTTTAGCTTGTTTATCCTAGCCAAGTTTAACAATAGTGCAGTTACATACTCGGAGAAGAATGAAACTTCTAGTGTACCACCATCAAAAACTCCTATTCCTTCAATTTCTCTCAATAAAGAAATAACGACTTCCTTTGCTTTTCCCTCACCATATACTATTACTGAGTAACCAGGTAAAGGATCCGCTGAATAAAGCTTGCCTGCAGGCAGGGTATGAAGTGCGCTGACGACATGAACTTCTTGAGGAAGGTTTTCTTTTATAACTACTGCAGAAGGTTTTCCCCCTTTTAAGTCTGGTAAGAAGTAATTATCCCTTTTCTTTAGGTTTACTACTGGGGAGATCACTATCTTACCACCTGAAAACTTTTCCTTAAGCGTTTTTAAAAGCTCAAGTGCTGGTTCAAAATCAACACAAAAAACTACAACGTCAGAGAACTCAATAGTTTTGTCGTTTGATTTTCCCTCTATTGTACTAATACTCAAACCCTCTTTAATTGCTTTCTCTGTGACTTCTTGGGCAACTCTTTTTGCTTTTTCTTCATCTCTTGAACCAATTATTACCTTATGTTTTTTAGCCCACCTCAGTGCTAAGCCTCTTCCTAGATGTCCAGTCCCTCCGATTAGCCCTATAGTTTCACCCTTATTTTCGATTCTTTCATCCATGACAAGACCATTTTTCATAATTTTAAAAGAGTTTTTATAAGGAAACATTTAAATACTTTTTATCTCCTAAGTAAAGACTGCACGTTATTCATTCCGTGGATCGCCTCCGCGGAAAGCTATAACTAGCGAGAGGGGCGATCCGAATATGTTTGATGGTCCTATTCAAAAAATTGACGATTTAGTTTGGGAGATCCCAAAAAGTTACAAGAACGGAATGAGAGTGAGCGCTAGAATATTTGCAGACCAAACTCTACTCAATAAGATGAAAACTGACAAAACATTAGAACAAGCTGCAAACGTTGCATTTTTACCTGGGATATATAAGTACAGCATAGCTTTACCAGATGCTCATGAAGGATATGGCTTCCCCATAGGAGGTGTAGCTGCAGTAGACTTTAACGAAGGAGTAATAAGCCCTGGAGGAGTAGGCTATGACATAAACTGTGGCGTTAGACTTTTAACAACGAACATTTACCAGAAAGACATACAACCAAAACTAAGAGATCTTCTTAGAGAAATATTTCACAACGTACCTAGTGGTTTAGGTTCAGAAGGGAAAGTCAGATTAAGTATTGAAGAGTTAGATAGGGCAGTTGAGGAAGGGGTAGAGTGGGCAGTAAAGAGAGGTTACGGATGGAGTGAAGATGTAGAGTTTATTGAAGAAAATGGAAAAATGCCAGAAGCGGATAGTAAGAAAGTAAGTAACACGGCGAAAAGTAGAGGAAAACCACAGCTTGGTTCACTAGGAAGCGGAAACCACTTCCTCGAAATAGATGTTGTTGATAAAATATTTGATAGAGATGCTGCAAAGGCATTTGGTATAGAGAATGAAGGCCAAATTACAGTTTTGATCCATACCGGAAGTAGAGGTTTCGGGCATCAAGTTTGTAGTGACTATCTAATAACGATGGAACGAGCAATGAAAAAGTACAACATAGAGCTCCCTGATAGAGAACTTGCAGCAGTTCCAGTTCAGAGCCAAGAAGCAAAAGACTATATGGCTGCAATGGCGGCTTCAATTAATTATGCTTTCTTGAATAGACAAATGATAACTCATTGGGTAAGGGAATCTTTTGGTAAAGTTTTTGGAACCGATCCAGATAAACTTGGTTTAAAGCTAGTTTACGATGTTGCCCATAATATAGCAAAAATTGAAGAGCATGTGATTGACGGCAAAAGAGTAAAAGTTGTTGTACATAGAAAGGGTGCTACGAGAGCTTTTCCTGCAGGACACAACCAAATTCCTAAAAAGTATAGAACTTATGGACAACCAGTACTTATTCCAGGTTCAATGGGAACGTCAAGTTGGGTACTTAAGGGAACACAAACAGCGATGGAACTGACTTTTGGTTCTACTGCTCATGGCGCTGGAAGACTTTTGAGTAGGAATGAAGCTTTGAGAAGACACAGAGGAAGTGATATAAAAAGAGACCTCGAAAACAAGGGTATTCTCATAATGGCTGCAAACATTGGAGTTGTTGCAGAAGAAGCTCCAGATGCATATAAGGATCCTGATACAGTAGCGGAAGTTTCTCATAAAGTTGGAATCGCAACTAAAGTGGTTAGACTAAGGCCAATAGCAGTAGCGAAGGGATAATACCTAATTAACGTTCTCCACGACTTTAGTCGGGACTTCTAAGCTACATAAAAGTAACTCCTAGACTAAGTATATAGCCTACTTGTTAAAACTTCTCTCTTCTTAGAGCCTTATTAGCTTTTAGTATCTAAACTGCAATATATAAGCATCTTGCTCAAAAAGAGTAGCCAAAATATTTTAAGCTTATCGAAAAATCACCAAGAAACTAAAGTTCTTTTACCTAAAGTAGATGAAAAAGCCAAGAGCTGGGAGATACTTTGTAACTGGCTGGTACGCAAATAGTTGATAAGAATGAAGAAGTAGCTTAGGTTATAGTGGAGAGTTGAATTACTGAAAAATTGTGAGAGCTATTCTTGTAAGAAGAGAGTTTGGCCAAGTAATGGATGAACTTGCAGATATTTTGCAAATATTAAGAAGAAATAGGGCTTTGTAATACGATGAAATCAACAGAAGAAGTCGCTTATGCGATGACAAGAAAAATAAGACTTGAATTTTATAGACAATAAATTTTTTGTAAGTTACTTTTTACTGGAAGAACAAAAACTCTAAATTAAGTTCTTTCTAGAACTTAACGTTTATTTAACTTTAATATTACCATAAAAGGCATGGATAAGGCAAAGGTTCTGATAACAAAATGTCCAGTATGTGAAGGCGATATAGAAATTCCTTCCGATGCAATCCATGGAGAGATAGTTAGCTGTCCAGATTGCGGAACCATGTTTGAAGTAGGTACCATAAACGAAGAAGGAGTTGTATTAAAACAAGTAGAAGTTCAAGGCGAAGACTGGGGAGAATAAAACAAAAACTCTTTACTCTTAATTGGATTGAAGGAAGATTAAACTTAAAGGAAATTTTTATTATACAAAATTATAAAGTTTGACGTTTAAGAAGCCCTGGGAGGGTCTCGATCCCTCGACCCACGGCTTACAAGGCCGTTGCTCTACCGACTGAGCTACCAGGGCGACTTGTATAATTTTTCTTAAAAACTCCTTTTTAAAAATTTCTTAGAGATAAATCGAATTGTAACTCTTATCTAGTACTTTTGTAACCATTAATACAAATACTTTATTAAAGGTGGATGTTTTGGTTTTTACGAGTAACTTTTAAATAATCGTCTTGTCCATTACCTAGAATTAGCGGGGTGGAGTAGCTAGAAAGTTAAATTGGCTAAGACTAACTCGCGAGGCTCATAACCTCGAGATCCCTGGTTCAAATCCAGGCCCCGCTATTTTTGTTTAAAGTTTCCATTAAAAATAGTTTATGACAAAACAATGAGCTAAAGTTCATATTTTAAAAACGACGATAAAATTAGGCATAACTTAAGTCAGAATCTGCCTTTAAACTCACCTTTTTGGCTTCATAATCTCGATTACTATTTTTAAGTTAAACTACGTAGCAAGTATATGCTGGTGAATACAAGCTTCTGCTATTTACTTTAATAAATAAAAACAATTGTATTGTTAAATTGTACTGCAATTATACGTAACACGACTTCAAAATTAATGCAAACTATCCTGTGAACTTTATCCAATTTTTAGCTTTTGAAGAAGAAATAATAGAAATGAACAAATTTTAATAAATGTGAAGAATAAACTTATGATGATCAATGTTACTAAACGCATCTATCGCAAATGAAGTTGTAAAGACAACCAACCAAGATTAAAACAATAGACCTAATAACATCAGATAAAGATTTGTTTTTGTGTATTAATTTCGAACTTTGAAGCACTTAGATATATTTGTATCCACTTATTCAGAAGATTATGTAAGTACATTCTAGATTTAGAGAGCATTCAGAATGTAATATATAAAGAAACTCTTCAAGGCAAAGTAGAGTTCGTTTTAAAAGTTGTATAAAGGCAATACAAATCTTTTTAGCATTAAGTGACAAATTCATAAAAACAAAATAGTACTTAATTTTAAGTAACATCTATAAAAAATATGCGGGGGGTGGGATTTGAACCCACGAACCCCTATGGGACAGGAGCCTAAGTCCTGCGCCGTTGTCCTGACTTGGCAACCCCCGCTCCAGGATTCCTACTTTATTCTCAATGATTTAAGTTTTTTACTCACCTTAAAAGCTTAAAAATTGATTAAGTAAACTTGCGTTGTAATTGTAACAGCTCTATGGGCTAATGACTCAACCTCACGAAAGTTTAACCAAGAATTTGTATCAATATTTTAAAAGATAAATGCTTAAGCTAAAACTGATAGTTTCCACCTTTTTCAATTTTTCTACTTTCGAGAGATAAGCGCTCACTCTTTATTATTACAAAAAAGACTAGCGCATTTTTCAACCAACAATCTTGAAAAACAAGATAATATATACTATAGCTTATCGTAACTAGTAGGCCCTCCTTCGAATAAAACAATAGCAACAGAACCAACAAGAAAGAGACTAGTAAAAATCCTTATGTTTCTATGCGTAAACTTGTAGAAGTTTGTGTTTACACAGTTTTGTTTTTCACCAACACAAAGACAAGGATTCTACAAAAATATTTTTCGTGAACTTGATTAAAATATTTTAGCCTAAGAATCGAGCTACTTAAGCGGAACGTACATAGAAGATCTGCTTGCACCGACTCCAGGTTTTCCATGAACAACTTTCTTGTTTGTAATGGCAAATTCCCCTAGGCGATGGCCTATCATTTCAAGGGTTATTTTTACAGGAACGAACTCTTTCCCATTGTGAACGTTAATCGTCATACCAACCATCTCAGGAAGTATTATAAGCTCTCTTCTATGCGTCTTTATAGCTGGTTGTTGTCCGGTGCTTAGCATTATTTGCCTTGCTTTTCTTATCTTCATAAGAAGCTTTCGGGTTTCAGGATGTAGGCCTCTTCTTAACGAGCGTCTTGCTCCAGAAGGTAGTATCCTAACTAAGTCATCTAATGTCATTGCTAGAAGTTGCTCTAGTGGAAAGCCTCTATAGGTGTCTCTCTCCATTTTCTCAGGGACTTTTAATTAGTACAAGGTATTTTAAGCTTTACCTGAAGAAGGCATTTTATTATTTAAGACTTAAACTTTTCTACTTTAACTTAAAAAACCAACCTAAAATTCCAATGATAACTAATAAACCCCCAAGCGCTTCAAAGTAGTATCGAAAGTCCCCAAGAGGAGAACCAGTTGCATAAGCAATATAACCTATCAATATTCCTATGACTATTAGAAAAGAGGCATAAAACCTTGCAAGCATAATCTTACTTAACATTCCACCCCCACATCTAACTTTAAAGGCTATTTTATTCTTTTCCTTATTTTAAAAACTATTTTAAAGTGTTTTCACTTTCCCAAAGCTTCCTATCTTCTTTCATTCTCCTTAGTTTACTGTCAAGAAACTTGTAAACTGTACTATGTTGGTAGCCTTTGATAAGCTTCTCTACAGCTTCTTTTGCAAGAACAGTAAATTCAGAAGGTCCAAGTATACCAACTCTGTTCTCATAAATAGAAAGTTTACATTTTGTGTAGCTTTCAACGTTTGCTTTTGCTTTTCCCTTTTCTCCTATTATCCTCCCCTTTATTCTAACCAAGTCATTTTTTGATTTTCCAACGTACTCCGTTAGGTCTATAACTTCAATGTCATAGTTTTCGTTAGCAAGAAGTTCATGAACCTCTTCATAAAACCCAGCATTTAGAGCATCAAAAACTTTCTTCATTAAAAGAAAGTTTTCTGCTCTCTGAGGTTCATATATTACCTTGACACCTCCACCTTCTGGATCAACTTCAACTTTTATACTAAGTTTTTGTTCTATTTCTTCAAGCAAAGTTTTTTCTTCTACTAGCTTTCTAGCTGTTTCAATAGGAATCTTGAAAAAGTTAACTCCAATGGTCATGCATTAACCAACTCCTTAAGAAGCTTATCCTCTTCGTATACACTAACGCCAAACTGCCTAAAGAACCTATTTATATTCTTTATGTCTCTTTGAAGAAACTCTATTGCTAAGGGATGACTAACATCAACAGCTTGTGACACATCAATTATTACTGGTTCTTGTTCAAGCATTAAAATGTTATATTCGCTTAAGTCACCATGCACTAACTTAGCCTTTAAAAAACCTATTCTTATGTACTCTATGAGTTTTTTATATATTTTTTGAGGATCTTCAATAACAGCTTCTTTTAACAGAGGAGCACTTACACCATCTTTACCTATAAATTCCATAACCAAAACGTTTCTCCTAACTGTTACTGGTTTTGGAACCCTAACTCCGACTTCAGAATAGGATTCTAGATTTATGTACTCTTTTCTAGCCCATTCCTCAATTAGAGAGTTAATTTTTCTTTTAACTCCGCTAAATCTTGGATCCCCTTCGATATATTTTCTGATGCTTTTTTTGAATTCTAGATTTCCAGTAAAGTAGATCTTTACAGCTAACTCTTTTCCATCTTTAGCTATAGCATGAAAAACTTTTGATTCTTTTCCAGTGCTTATAACACCATTCAATTCAGAAAATACTTCGTCGTTTAAAAGCTTGTAAATTGTTAACAAAGTTATTTTATCAAAAACACCCTCTAAGTATTCGTATTCTTCTGAGCGCTTTATCTTTATTCTCTGCGCTTTCTCCTGTTTTTCTGATTTTCTTTCAAACTTTTTGAAAGCCTCGCTCATCTTATGAAGCCTGCTCTGACACAAACTTTTCGTCTATGACATTTTTTGAGATTAAGTAGTCAACTTGTCCAGAAGTGTACCTAAACAATATTTCTCCATGGTCATCTTGAAATGGCCAAGGTTCAACTAGTACGATATCGTTAAGCTTTACCCAAATTCTTCTTCTGAGCTTTCCTCTTACTCTAGTCCTCCTTACTTTTCCATCTTGACATGCTACAACAACCCATCCAGAACCAAGTAATCCAATAACCTTTCCGATGACTTGACCTTGATTTGGTAATACTAAGTTTTTTGAAATTTCTTCTTCACTGAATACCTTTCTTTTTCCCATTTTTATTTTCTGCTAGATTACCCTTCTAACCACTCTATTAAAGGTTTACTTGTATATGGGTAAAGCAAATATTATATTTTCATGAATATTAGATGGGGAACATCTCCTATTGTTATCACACTTCTTTCATCTCCAAAGCCATTTTTAATAACCAATTCTACGCTTTTTTTCCCTACTGCATTTATACTCGTTGCATCTTTAAGGAGCCTTTTAACTTCTTCAACAGGAATTGGGTCTTTACCATAGAAACTTTCTTTTATAGTAATTCTAAGTCCTCTTTTATCTGCTATTGTTTTATTTAATAAATCAGTATCACAAATTCCAACTATTATTATACCTCCAATTTCATGTCTCTTTGCTATAACTAGGTCCTCGCCCATGTTTAATCTACAACTTCCTTACTGCAGTTCTTGAACCACAAGCCATGCAAACAAGGTATAGTAAATCTTTTTCCTTTACTAACTTTGTGTCTGGCCGCTTACAAGTAGGGCATATGACGTATTCTTTCATGTACTGGTCGATTATGACGTTAAGTTGATCTCTTGAAAAAACACCCTTAAGTACAATTTTATCCCCAGCTCTAGATGCTTGGGTAGCTAACTTTCTTGAGATATATTTCATAAGATGATCTTCCTCTCTACCTAATTTCTTTGATATTTCACTAAGGTTTGAGATTTTTGTTTTTGAGCCTTCCACGAACGAAACAATGGGAGGCACTTCAAGCCTACTTTCGCTTTTTCCTTTCTCAAGAACATTTATTGCTCTATCTAGTAGCGTTTCGTATCTAAAATTACTTTCATCCATCTATGCTCTAATCTTTCATAAACTAGAAGATTTTTAAAAGTTACTTTCTAATCTCAGAAAACAACAACAAAGCTTTTATACAGAAAACTAAGAAATAAGCGAAGAAATTTATGGAAAAAACAGGTGACTTATCTGCGGGCTTAAAAAAGATAAGTTGGGCTGAAACTTACATGCCAGTACTTTCCATAATAAAGCAGGATTTTTTAGAGAGAAAACCACTTAAAAAAATAAGAATCTCAGCAACGCTGCACGTAACTAAGGAAACGGCGGCCCTTATAAAGACCTTAAGCGCTGGTGGTGCAGAAGTTTTTCTCACACCTTCAAACCCTCTTTCTACAGATAATGATGTAGCAGCCGCATTACGCGAAATTGGAGTGCACGTGATGGCTTGGAGAGGAATGTCTAACGAAGAATACTTCAGTGCAATAGATTGGGCACTTTCCCAAAAACCAAACATAATAATTGACGATGGAGCAGATGCAATAGTAAGCTATCACGAAAAGAGTGAAGCTTTTCAAGTATTTGGAGCACTTGAAGAAACGACCACAGGAGTTAGAAGGGTAAAAGCTTTGGAAGAAAAAAAAGCACTTAGATTTACTGTGATAGCAGTCAACAATGCAAAAACAAAATGGCTTTTTGACAACAGATATGGTACTGGGCAATCAGCGCTTGACGGAATTATGAGAGCTACTCAAATATTGTTTGCTGGGAAATGTGTAGTAGTTGCAGGTTATGGAATGGTAGGCAGAGGAATAGCAAACAGAGCAAGAGGTCTTGGAAGCAAAGTTATTGTAACAGAAGTTGACCCAATAAGAGCACTAGAAGCTGTGATGGATGGCTATGAGGTAATGCCAATGCTTGAAGCTGCGAGAAGAGGAGATGTTTTTATAACTGCAACAGGAAACAAAAATGTAATAGACATTAACCATTTTGAAGTTATGAAACAAGGAGCAATACTAGCGAATGCTGGTCACTTTGACGTTGAAATTAATGTTAAAGCGCTTTATGCTATAGCAAGCAATGTTAGAGAAATTAACAGTTGCACGGAAGAAATTACATTAAAGAATGGCAAAAAAGTTTATCTTCTAGCGAAAGGGAGGTTAGTAAATCTTGTCTGCGCTTCTGGGCATCCCTCAGAAGTTATGGATATGAGCTTCTCAAATCAAGCTCTTTGCACAGAATTTTTAGTTAATACTCAACCAAAAGAAAAGAAGCTAATTGAAGTTCCAGAAGAAATAGACAAAAAAGTAGCATGGCTGAAGCTTAAAGCCTTTGGTGTGGAAATTGATAAGCTAAGTTATGAACAGGAAGAATATTTGGCTTCCTGGTAATCAAAACTTAATAAGGAGAATTAGGAGAAACAATCGAGAAATGGCAGATAAAAGTAATTTGAGAAGAATAATAACAGCAGCTTTGCCTTATGCTAACGGAGAAATACATTTAGGGCATATAGCATCAACTTACCTTCCAGCGGATATTTTTGCAAGATTTAGCAGGCAAAAGGGCTATTTTGTGATCTTTTCTTGCGGAACTGATGATTATGGTGTACCTATACAAATAAAAGCAGAGCAGGAGGGAGTTCATCCGAGAGAGTATGCAAGCTTTTGGAGGAACAGAGACAAGGAAGACTTTAAAGATGTTGGTATTTCTTTCGACATATTTCTTGGAACTGACATCGAAGAAAACAGAAAGCTCGCACAAGAGTTCTTTACAATCTTAAAAGACAAGGGGTACATTTATGAAAAGAATGTGCTTCAATATTATTGTCCTAAGGAAGATCGATTCTTACCAGATAGATATGTTGTAGGAACATGTCCTTATTGCGGAGCTCAGAAACAATATGGTGACCTTTGCGAAGTTTGTGGGCATAGCTTAAATGTGGGGGACCTTTTAAATCCAAAATGTGCAGTATGTGGAGCGGATGCTACATTAAAAGAAAGTAACCATTTTGTTTTTGCACTTTCAAGACTTTCAGAACCTTTAAAGAAATGGCTTATTGAAAACAAAAAACTTCAGCAAGAAGTAAAGAATTATGTGCTTAAATGGATAGAAGAAGGATTAAAAGATTGGGATATAACTAGAGATATAACGTGGGGAGTTCCAGTTCCAGGAAGAGAAGGAAAACAAAGTCTTTATGGGTGGTTTGAAAATCATCTTGGTTATATTTCAATAACTTTAAAATACTTAAAAGAAAATTTGAACGAAAAAGACGGGATCTCATTTTGGAATTCTTCAGAAATCATTCATTTTATAGGAAAAGACATCGTATACCACCATTATTTGTTCCTTCCAGCAGAAAGAATCGCTGAAGGAAGATTTAAACTACCAGATCAAATACCGACAAGAGGATACCTTCTTCTCCAAAATAGAAAACTATCAAAGAGTAAAGGATGGTATATAAGCTTAAGAGATTTTCTTAATAATTTCCCACCAGATTACTTAAGATATTACTTAACAGCTATAACACCATACAGCCAAGCCGACATTAATTTTGACTGGGCTCAATTTGCAGAAAAGATAAATAACGAACTTATTTCTATAATAGGCAACTTGTTTGTGAGAATTACTAAATTTTTAGAAGATCGTTACCATTGTGAAGTACCAGAACCTGGAATATTAAAACAAGAAGATTTTTATGTTGCTAAAGAACTACAGGAGTTAATTAAAAATTATAACGAGCTTATTGAAAAAAATGAGTTTTCGGAGGCTTTAAAGATTTGTGTTAACTTTGCACATAAGGTTAATCAGTTCTTCCAGTACAACGAACCTTGGAAAAACAAAGAGCTTGCTAGTAAAACACTTTACCTATCTGTAAATTACTTGAGATCTTTAATCATACTTTTATACCCATTCATCCCGTTTTCTTCTGAAAAAATGTGGGATCTCTTAAACATAAATGAAGACCTCACATTTAACAGCTTTCATTCTTCAAACAATTTTGAAGCAATAAAACCAGGCCATAAGATAAAGAAGTCTGAAGTAATATTTGAAAAGATACCAAAGGAAAAAATAGATGAACTTATCAAAAACCTTGCTTAGTAACAGAAAATTTTTTGTACTGAATTATGGCTGTGCTGCGAATAAGGCATACAGTGAAGCTCTAAGAGAGAAATTACTTAGCTCAGGAGTTTTAGAAGCAGAAAACATAGAAAACGCAGATGTTGTAATAATAAACTCTTGTACTGTAAAAGGTGCTACAGAGAGTAAGATAATTGCAGAAATTAAAAAACTTAAAGATAGAGGAAAAGAAGTAGTGATTACTGGTTGTATGGCTGTTGCCCAACCAGGATTAGTTTCTTACTTTGTTGGAAAGAGTAACATAATGAGTTTAGAGGAGCTTACAGAAAGAAAGAATTTACCAACTCTTCCAAAAAGGCCATCTTCTCAATATACGCATATAGTTCCAATAAGTAGAGGATGCTTAGGACATTGTACTTACTGTATAACTAGGTTAGCGGTTGGGCGTTTAAGAAGTTACCCAAAAGAAGAAATCATTGAATCGGTTATATCAGGACTTAAAAGAGGAGCAAAAGAAATTTTTCTAACAGCTCAAGACTTAGCAATATATGGTCAAGATACAGGTGAAAATAAGCTTATTGAATTGCTTGAAGCTATTGATAAGATACCATTTAACTTTGTTGTTCGTTTAGGAATGATGACACCAAATGGCTTTGAGAGTATAGCAGAACAACTCATAGATTTAGTAAAGAATTCGGATAAGTTTTACAAGTTCTTACACATACCTTTAGAAAGTGGAGACGATAGAATTTTAAAATTAATGGGGAGAGAATACGACAGTAGCAAATTTAGAAAGTTAGTGAATTTTAGCAAAACACAAATAAGTAACTTAAACTTTACAACAGACGTAATAGTTGGTTTTCCAACAGAAGATGAAGAAGCATTTGACAATACTAAGGGACTAATTTATGAACTAAAGCCATTTAAAGTAAATGTTTCTAAGTTCACACCAAGACCTCATACTTTAGCTGCTTATTTCCCAAAAATAAAGTCAGAAGTTGTTAATGAAAGGACAAGAGAACTCTCAAAAATTGTGAGAAAGCTTTCTAAAGAAAATAAAGAAGCTCTTGTTAAAAGTAAGATAAAAGCTATACCTTTAAGGAAATTAAATGAAAAAATGTATTTTGGAAGGAGCATTAACTATGTGAATTTAATAATAAATTCAACAAAAGAGATCGAGCTTGGAACAATTAAAGAGATTACAGTAAAAGAGCTGAGGGGAGGGTTACTGTTAGGTTCTCTCTGATATTATACTTCCTAGTAGATGTGGTTCTTAGTTTTAGTCTAGAATGCGCGTTAATCTAAATTCTTACAAAATATAGGAATAGCTTCATGAGAACACAGAACTGAAGGTTCGCTATGAATCATATTCTTTCTGACTTTGAGTTTTACTCTAATATTTAGACTTAATACAAAATTCTTGTTTAAGTTCTAGATTTCTAAACTTAACTAAAATAAGTTCTAAGCTTTTTTATCAAAATTTACTCTGAAAAAAGAACTAATACGAAAGTTTTATTTATGAAAATATTGCTTTTTAGTTCTAAGTAAGTTAAAATACATCTTCCATTGGATGTTGAGAAGGTAATGAACAACAAAGAAACAATTACACTATTTGGAGTATTTTTAGTTTTAGTCACTTTAGTTTGTGCGCCAATAGATGTTGTTTCAACTCCAGTTCAGCAGTTTCATGGGGTCCTTCTTAACAGAAGAATATTTTACGATAGTACAACATTCGTGGCGAACTATGAAGATAACTTTTCTTTTCCAACGGACCTTTTACAAAACTACAACCATGAACTGAAAATAAATTTGCCGAGCGACTTTGCTAATAGAATTATAAGTTTTCCAAAAAACTTTTCTTTTTACTCAAACGTTAACGTTACAGTAAAACTAAAAGAAAGTAATAATGGTACCAGTTTCAGTATATTACTCCCTCCAGTAAGCCAATATCCAAATTTATTTTATTATAACCTCTCAATAAGTTACAGACTCTTCTTAAAACCTGAAACCCAAGGATATGTTTTTAATGTTTCTCTACCTTATTCTTTTGAAACAAATTTTAAAGTCGATGCTTTCAGTGTTGAAATATATTCTCAGAAAGGGACTTTTATTTCTGTACCTCAGGAATTTAATTTAGTATCTAGTAATACTACTGATATAATCTACAAAAGTTCTATCGTTTCTAACAACATGAGCTTTAAAAAAGTTGAACTACTTCAGAGTTACAACTTTAAGAATAACTACATTTATAAGGCATTTACAAAAACTATTCAGATAAATCCACTCCTTGGTATAAAAGTTTCAGACAAATACAGTATTCAAACTAGCCCATTGTTGATGGCTTTTGGAGGCCAAGCTATTCCTTTGCCTACGGTTTACTTACCGAGATGGATTCAAAGTGTACATACTGAAGATGCCCTTGGGCCTATAGATTTTTCACAAAGTTATGTTGCAAACACCAGTTTAATAGCCATAAATACAAAAAGTAGGTTTAGCTTGATGCCAGGTTCGAACTATAGCTTCATAACAGTGTATTTCATACCCCTACAGAACACTAGCAGAAATGGAGATCTTTGGGAGATTGTAGTTCCGTTTTCTTCAAACGTTTCTCAGGTCTTACCTTACTTTGATTTAGAAATATCTTTACCAATTGGTGCATCACTAAGAGCAATAACAATAAATGATACAAGCATAAACTTTAAAGAGGTTAGTTTAGGAAAATATGAAGCACAGATTAAAAACCTTTTTATAGGTTCTTCTCCTACTTCAACAATGAAAGTTCTTGTGAATTATCCAATTCTTTGGGCAGGTTATCCTATTAGCATGATAGTATTGTTATCAGGTCTTTTTGTTTTTGCGGTTTACTACGTTTCAAAAATAAAAGTTAGGAGCCAAAAAGTTCAAGAAAAAATTACTAAGAAGGAGTATCCAGAGATTAGTCAGCTTAAAAAGGTCCTTAGAAGCTACTTAGATGACTATATGAGAATAACTGAACTTGAATATAGATATTTTGAAGGAAAAATTAGCAGAAGAGAGTTTAAGAGTGTTCATGATAAGATGAGGGGAGATATAGGCAGGTATGAAAGAGAAATTTCACGCTTATTAAGTACTATAAGAGGAAGCTATCCTGAGTTTACAGCAAAAATAAAAAATGTTGAGAATTTAGTATTAAGTTTACAAACAAAGGGAGCATCATTTAGAGAGATGGGAACAAGCTACATTAATAAAAGAATAATGAAAGAGTCATTTAAAGAGTATGCCAAGAAAACAATTGATGAAATAACAGAGCTAGTAGATAAGATAAGATCAGAAGCTGAAATGCTTTAGCTCATTTTAAATGGTTTTCCTTTTGCTTCATATTTTTTTCTTTAATAGAAATTAGCTTCTAAATCTATATCAAAAAGTAAAAATACTACTAAACTCAACGTTCTTTTTAAACTTCAATTTCAGTAAATATAAAATAATTTTACTTGACTAAGCTTTAATTTAGAAGAACAAAGTGCGGCGGGCCGGACTTCCGCATCCGTTTCGAACCGGCGAACCCCTGAGGGAAGGGATACCCCCGTAAAGCTCTTGAGTCCCTCGCCTTTAACCTGGCTCGGCAACCGCCGCGCTAGTTCTTCTTGAATAAAAAACAATTTAAGTTTTTTGTTATACTAAAAAGAACTAACCTAAGTTTGGTCTTTTTTAATTCATGTTCAATAACTCTAAACTTATAATAAAAAACGTTGAATTTTTTACCCTTCTCTTAATTTTTATAAAAAGGACTTAAATGGAAGACTAAGGTTCTGTTAGAAAACTCATTCTTACCATAGAGAGAAGTACAAAGTTTTCTCTTAAAAAGTATTCTGATCAAAACACTTAAAATTTTCATAAAGAGTTAAATGGTAAGATGAACTTCGTAGAGCTTTTTGATGACTCTGTAAGGGTAAAAGTCCTAGACTTACTACTATCAGATCCAGAAAAAGTATACAGTCAATCTGAGATTTCAAGGAGAGTAGGCTGCTCTGTTTCAAGTGTAGGAAGAGCTTTAGAACCATTAATGGAGCTTGGACTTATTAAAACTTTAAATTTTAAAGGTCAAGTTAAGATCGTAGCAGTTAATAAGGATCACCCTGTTACAAATAAGTTAATTAAGTTCAGAAAAGAGATAAGTGAACTGTAAAAAATGTTTAGGGAATTCCTTATAGAAGAGCCAGCAGAGAAGTTAAGAACTCTATTGGTTATGATTCCAAATGTCTCTCAGGTCACTTCGAGAATTTCAGAAAGAATGGTTGAAGTAGGAAAGTTTACCCAGTACTCAAAGGTGGTTATGCATTTTCTACCGGACATACTTTTGTCCGATGAGCTTGGGGATGGTTATTTACCTGGCCTGGAGCTCTACAAACCATCTAAAGGTAGCGAAGTTCAACTGGGAATAATAACAAGCAAACTCCAGATCAATCAGCTTCCAGTACCTTATTCATACTGGTTAGCAGAATACATAGTAAGGAAAGCAAAAGCATTGTCCTCTAGCTTCATAATTACAGTTTCAGACTTTGACTATATTAGACCAGGTGTAAGGTTTTTTGCAAGTTCAAGGGAATTAGCAAAGAATGTTATGGAAAGTTGCGATATAAAGCCTGTTCGAAAGTCTTACTTCTATGGAGTTTCTTCGTTGATAGTTCCAGTTTCAAAACTTTATAAAATAAATGCAGTTTCTCTAGTTAGCTTAATTACAAAAGAAACACAACCGCAGGTATTAATTAATGCTTTTAATTCGCTGCTAAGACTACTAGAGTTTGCCGAAACACCCACCAAGTGACTTAACAACTAAGAGATTAACAAAAGTTTAATAAAACTAACAATTTCCACATGAAATTATAGAAAGATGGAAACTTCTATAGAAAAATTTAGGGGAATATTAAAAGGAAATACTTTAATCGTAGACGAACCTCAAGCGATTGAATGGCTAAAAAGCAGAGGCTATGGAAGTGGTGAAGTACAGAGAAGTTTAAAGTTTCACGAAGCACTTTACTTGCTCGAACAAAACAAGCTTGAAGTCGTAGATAGAAAAAACAAAACACTAAGCTTTGATGAATTACTTAGAAGAGCCGAGAAATATGACAATAAGGTTCTTTACAAATATCTAATATACAGAGACTTAAGAAACAGAGGATACATAGTTGTTGATGGTTACGGACTGGGAATTGACTTTAATGTTTACGAGAGAGGAGGTTTTCCGAACGATACTCCTAAGATTTTAGTTTTTGGATTATGCGAAGGCGTATCCATTAGTTTTGAAGAACTTATCAAAGTTCTTAAGGTTGCGCAAGCAAATAGAAAAATGCTTGTTCTCACTGTAATAGATAGAAGAAACGAAGTTGTATATTACACTATTTCAAGATTGGTGTAGAAAAATGAAATCTATTAAGAGCTACATTAAGATAATTAGACCAACTAATTGTGTTATGATGGGAATTGGTATAGTATCAGGATATATAATTGCTTCTGGAAGCATAACTTTTTCTATTGAGCTTATTGCAGGGATTATAGTTGCTGCCACCTTCACGGCCTTTGCAAATGTTACAAATGACATCACAGACTATGAAATTGACAAAATCAACCAACCACACAGACCACTGCCTTCGGGGGAAATAAGCCGAAAACAAGCAATTTATTATTCCATATTTTTACTGATCCTTGGTTTATTCGCTTCAATGTTTACGAAAAACATATGGTTTGTTTTAATTCCACCTTTTGTAGCAATAATTACTGTCTTATATAATGTTTATCTGAAAAAATATGGTTTCATAGGAAATACTGTAGTAAGCTTTTTAGTTGCGCTTTCTTTAGTAGGGGGGAGCATAATTGCTGTAAAGTATATAACAAGTTACACCATTATATTTTCTTTGATGGCCTTCTTCGCAAACTTAGGAAGAGAGGTTCACAAAGGCATAGTTGATGTTGAGGGAGATAGAACAAAAGGAATCAGAACGGTAGCGATAGCAAAAGGAGAAAAGTATGCAAAGATTGCGGCTATTTTTTTTTACATGTTAGCAGTTGTTTTAAGCATCATTCCAGCTATTGAAGGTTTAACTAATCGCTACTACTTAATAATGGTACCTGTTGTAGCACTATTGTTTATAAGTTCTTCGCTAAAACTCTGGAAAACGGATGATAAGAGTGAATTGAGAAAAGAAAAAGATAAAGTCAGAGTATGGATGCTTTTAGCTATGCTAACGTTTATAATCGGGGGATTGAGACTATGAGTGACATAAAGAAAAGCATAGAGCCTCTAAGAGGGTTTAGAGAACTAACTCCAGGAGAGTACGAAAAGAAGAAGTTCATAATAGAGAGTATAAGTGAGCTTTTTGAGAAGTATGGTTATAGGGAAGTAGAAACTCCAACTGTTGAACCTCTTAGCCTAATTGAACTAAAAATAGGAGAAGAAATAAGACATAGAATGTTTAGGTTTAAAGATTTAGGAGACAGAGAAGTAGTTTTAAGACCAGAGGGCACCATATCTATTGCAAGACTTGTTGCTAATAAGATGAGAAACGAACCACTTCCAATAAGAGTTTCTTACGTTGAAAACATGTTTAGGTATGATGAACCGCAGAAGGGAAGGTATAGAGAGTTCACACATATTGGCTTCGAGCATTTTGGTTCAAAAAGTATAGTTTCAGATATTGAAGTAATTAATATTGCGATAGAAGCTCTGAAAAATATTGGAGTAAAGGAATTTAGAATAAAACTTGGAAACGAAGCAATATTAAGAAAAATATTAAACAGAGCTAACATTGAACAAAAGGAGCAAGATCTGTTGCTTGGTATGTTAGACAGAGGTGACAACGAAGAATTCTTTGAAAGGCTTAGCAAGAAAGGAGAAAAAATCATTGTGAATGTTTTTAGGGAACTTATGAAAACTAAGGAAAGTAGTATAGGAGAAAGCGAACAAATATTAAGAAAAATATTGGCAGACTTTCCAGACGCTTTAGAAGAGTATGAAAGAGTAAAAGCAATCGAAAACTTCTTAGAATGGAAGGCAAAGGGAAAGTATTATTTTGATTTTGGATTTGCAAGAGGCTTAGAATACTATACAGGAATTATTTTTGAGTTATACATCCCAGAACTGAATATAGCAGTAGGAGGAGGCGGAAGATATGATTCGCTTTGTAAGTTATTTGGACGCGATCTACCTGCGGTTGGTTTTGCTTTAGGAGTTGATAGACTTATGCTTTCCTCTCAAGTAAAGATAACTAAACAGAGAAGTAAGAAAGTTGGAGTGATAATACTAGAAGAAGATGAAGAAACTATAAAGTATGCATTTCAAGTCATTGATCAACTAAAAGAGGCAAACATAAGCTTAGAAATTGACACTATGGAAGGTGCTCTTAGTTCGAAAATCGAGAGAGCTTTGAGGAAAAATGAAGAAGCGATAATAATAATTGGAAAGAAAGAGCAAACAGAAAAACAAGTTTCCGTAAAGAGATTAAAAGACGGAATACAAAAAAGCTTTAGTTACGAAGAATTAAAAGAAAAAACTCTGGATTTCATTGGGCAATGAAAATACCTTACTAAAGCTCTAGTGTAGAAACTGGATTTTTGTTTCTAAAATATTGTTTCTCTCTTAACAAAATCCAGATTTGAAAATAACAAAGTGTTAGACGCTCTTCTTGAGCTTTCTCTAAGTCTATTTGGCACTTTACCTAAGAGAAAGTCTAGAGGTCTTGTTTCGACAAGCTAGTTTATAAAAGCTCTTAAAAGTAGTTGTAAAAAATCAAATAAGAGAATAAAAGCCCCGGACGGGATTTTCGCAATCGTTTGCTTCGAACCCGCGCGTTGCAGCTTACGAGGCTGCCGCCCTACCACTGGGCCACCGGGGCTAATTTAAGCCCTTTGCGTATGCTGTGTCCTAAACTTCGAGAAGCAAGATAAAAAGTTTTTGAAGAAAAGGATCTCTATAAGAGGTGATAGCTTTGAAAGAAATAACAGCTGCAAAGTTAGGCGAATGGAAAATTATTGACCTATTTAAGAAGTTTTCTGTTAGAAGCCACTACTTAGAAAAATATGATGATGCATGGTGCTTTAAAGTTGGAAAGAAATACTTTTCCATATCTTGCGATATGCTAGTTTACTCAACAGACGTGCCAAAAACAATGACATGGAAGCAAGTAGGAAGAAAAGCAATAATAATGAGTGCAAGTGACATCGCTTCAAAGGGACACAAGCCAGCTTATTTTCTAGTTGCTTTAGGAATACCAAGAATTTTGAAAGAAAAAGAAATAAAAAATTTAATAAAAGGAATAAAAGAGGGAGTACAAGAAGTTGGGGGTAGTTTAGTTGCTGGAGATACGAACGAATCTAACGAAACTGTAATCTCTGTAACTACGATAGGATATAGTTATAAACCTCCAATAAGAAGAACTCTTGGAGAAGAAGGAAACATTATTGCAACTGTTGGAGAATTTGGAGACAGTGCAGCAGGATTATTGATTGCTTTAGGGAAGTTAAGATCCCCAAAGGGAGTTTTTCCAAGTTTAATTAAAGCTGTTAATGAGCCGAAAGCACGAATAAAAGAAGGAATAACTTTAGGGAGAATGGGAATCTTAGCAGGAGCTACAGACTCAAGCGATGGACTTGCAATAAGTCTTTACAATATGGTGAAAAATAGCGACAAACTTGGGGTTGTAATTGAAAAGTTGCCAGTTTCGAAAAACGTAAGAAGATTTGCTGAATTAAATAACCTCAATCTAGAAGACTTAGTACTCTACGGAGGAGAAGAATACAGCTTAGTGATTTCAGTAAAAAAAGATAAAGAAAAACTGCTTAAAGAAAAAATAGATGGAACAAGGATTACAAAAATAGGCAGAGTAGTAAAAGGAGGAGGAGTCTGGCTAAAAAAGGAAGGGAAACTAGTTAAAGTAAAGAACAAAGGATGGGAACATTTTAAGACTTAAGAATTTTCTTTTTTACTAAAAAC
>JAFNIV010000009.1:0-12985 GCA_017601145.1 Candidatus Brockarchaeota archaeon | reverse complement strand
ATACTTAAAAACAAGAATAAATAACGATCTCCAAAAAAATATAAATGTAAGAACTAATATTGCTGAAAGAACCAATTGAATAATGGTAGTAAGTACGTTTCCTATTCTATATGCTAAGATATGATAGATCAAAATGTTAAGCTCATAGAGAAATTTCGGGCCTATTATTAAGGCAATGCTCACTAAAAAGATTATTCCTAGAATGGTAAGAAATCCCTCTAATTTGGTGCTCAATCTACATCACCAAAAGATAAGAAATAATTCCAAAAAAGAACAAAATTAAGTTAATTACCATATAGAAGTGGATTACTTCCTTTTCTTTTTTGTACCCAAATAAAAGAACTATTCGAGTTAACGTTACTGGAGCTGACTTGCTTTCATTTGGTTTTAATGTGCCATCCTTTTCTACAATTATTGGCCTCTCCTTTAGTTCACTTCTTTCAAACAGCCCCCCAAAGATGGATAAAGACACAAAAGAATTAGTGATGGGGAGCAAAAGAAACAATACACCTGCAAGTTCTAATCTATAAATGATAGATAATGCTCCAACAATTGCACCCATAGATAAAGTACCAGTATCTCCGACAAACATTTTCGAGGGATACCTATTGAAGAAATATAAGAGTAAAATACCAGGAATTAATAGAAAAGTTACTTGCGAGAAGGTAATTAAGCTAAAGCTATCTCTTCCAGTTACTATGTTAATAAACTTTAGCACAGTAAGACCTAGCACCGCTATTAAAGTGGTGCCAGTCGCTACTCCATTAAACACGTCAAACATGTTTATAGCATTGCTAGTTACAGGAATAGCAATAATTACTAAGAGAATATAAACTAGAGGGATACTAAACCTAACTCCAAATGGAAGGAGAAGATAACTGGGATTTTCTTTTAATAAAAATATTGGAAAAGCGGCAACAACTGTAAGGAGAGGCTTTATGACTTTGTTGAGATTCTTTAGATCATCTACGAGTCCTATGAAACCAGCAATAACGGATACTAAAAATAAGCAAAGAGCCTCATTACTAATTTTATTAAGTAAAAACAGGAAAATAACGAAAAAAGCTTCATAAACCAGAAGCGCTGTTCCCCCAGATTCGGGTACTACTTGTTCTAAGTATGGTTTATGAACATCTTTTGAAGAGATACCCCATTCTATAAATTTTTGGAAAACAACTTTTTTAACAAATACTAGACTAATAACGAACGCAACTAGACTTGATAGCAGTATGATCAAGTACAACTTTTGTTCACTCGCTCTAACCTATAAAAGAAACTATTTATTAACCTTAGGCTTTATGTATTGAGGAGAATGCAAGAATACTTTGAAGTAAGGTCGTGGACATTGTTAGTTTTATCCCTATTTTTGACAGGATTCTTAGTCTCTTTGTTCTTCATTGAATGGAATAACGAAGGAGCGGTCTTTATTATAGATGGAAAAAGCATTCTAAAAGAATCAAATTTTTCCACTATTGCTAAAGTAGGTAATGAAAGAACTCTCAAAATTTTTTTTGTCCAAATTTTTTCTAACCTTTCATGGAGACTACTACTTAATGAAAGTTTTCAATTTCCTGAAACTAAGAGCAACGAAATAAATTTTTTGATTAGGGCTGTGAACGAGAACAGTTTAGAAATTTTGACCAACAAGAACGAGTGTTTTGCTGTTATAAAAGTAGAAAACGTTAAACAATCATCATTTTTATTTTTTGTTACTTATGATTCCGAACGTTTTGTTGAAAAATAAGAAAAATGAATAAGTGGCTTAAGTTATTAGGAATTGCTCTTATTCTTTTATCTCTTAGATTTACTTATACTTTAGCTCTGGGGGCAAAAATGCTATTGACTTTTAATAGCTTCAATACTACAAGAAATCTTGATTTGGTTGTAATTCAGTTCTTAAGCAAGCAGTTACCATTAACTTATTCTATTCTTATCTCTTTTCTTATTTCATCGCTTCTTCTTGTAGCTGCAGTTTATTACTTTAACGAAAGTATTGGTCCAAATCAAGAGCTAGGGTTCTATGCAACGTTCATCTACGTGACTTCAGTTCCTACTTATATCTTTTTAGGTAAAGTACCTTTGATATATGATGCTACATCGTTGGTACTTTTTATTGCAACGCTTTACTCTTTATCAAGAATAGAACTTCGTGAAAATAAAAAAATTCTTAACTTTTTCATCTTTGTGATTTCTTGGGGAATTATTGTTTTTGAAGCAAACATTTTAGTTCAAATCTTTATTTTTTCTTTTCTAGCGATTGTAATCTTAATAAATTTCCACAAAGATATATCTTTTCTAAAAAACAAAATAGTAATTATTATAACCTTTGTAATAACAGTTTTCTTAATTCTAGAAAAAAACTCCAGTTATTTCTATACAATGCTTTTTACGACTTTGTTCTTCATGGCATCTTACTCGTTATTAAATGAAAAAGTAATAAGAGGTAAAACAAATAATTATTTAGTTAAAGTTCAAAACAAACTGATAACAATACTAAAGAAACCATCTGTTTTACTTCTTACTTTTATTGCTGCTACTGGAAGTAGTATTTTTTTTAACGACATTGACAAAAACTTTTTATGCATTATTATTTCGCTTATAATCAATTTTTACTTCTTTGCAGTTGGCTTCAACAAGAACACCAATAAGGAAATAGAACTTTTCGTTCCTCTCATGCTTATAATTTACCTTGTTAGCTTAATTTTTAACTCTATAATTCCATTTGAATACTTCGCGAATTATCTAGTCCTTATTTCAGCTTCGATTAGTGGAGCAGGTATAAAAGAACTAGTAGAAAATTCTAACCTTACAGATAGATACATGTTTACTTACATAATATCTTATTTTTCGATTTTATTGCTGGCTATTCCACTTTTGGTTTTTTAAAGAAGAATTTTATGCAAATGCGATACTATAACTTCAGATGGATCTTCCATATGAGTCAAAATTTTTAAAGCGTATTTCCTTTTTTTCCTAATTTCTCTACTGCTCAAAAACATCTCATCTTCTATAAGCTTTAGTAGTTCACTAGGACTTTGAGCTTTATTCAAAAGCTTTTTCTTTATCAGAAATTTTTCAACAAAGTTACTTTCTTTCGATAAAGTAATAGAGCGAACTCCCAACAATGCAGCTTCTCCATTCATTGTGCCACCAAACCCTACGAAAACTCTTGAATTTAATAGCAACTGAATTCCATCTACTGAAGAGTTAGGCACCTTCAGATTCACATATTTCCCTATTGGCTTATAGAATGAAGACATAGAATATCTTGCTAAAATTGTCAGATTAATCTTTATCTTGTTTTTTTCATAAAACTTTTTTATAGCCTTTTTAAGTATCAAGAAAGACTGTGGAATGGAAGATTCAATGTATGAAGCCATAAATTCCTCTGGCCTATAAACCAAAGAAAAGTCATCGAACTTGCCTTTTTCGATAGATTCTTTTATTTTGTTAAAATAAATGTTTTTAAGCCAAACTACTTGGTCTATAGCATTGTAATTTGTTATTTTACTAGAAGAAATACCAAATTGCTCCCACTCTGACTTTGGTATACATTTAGGAGAAAAAAGATGTTCAGAAAGAGGTAATGTCAATTTCATTACGAACCTAGAATGAGGCGAATCATTAGCCATTATATGAGGAATACCCAGTCCGAATGAAGCTCTAGCTGCTTCTGGAGAGCCAAAAGATAATACAAGCTCGGGCTTGATTTTGTTTAAGAACAAAATGTACTTTAGTTGCCTTTCTGATGAAAAAATAGCCTTTTTTAGTTTATTTTCTCCAAATTCTCCTATTGATTTCGCCTTAATCTTTATTATTTTTAACATATTTATTACTTCAGAGTAGTTCCTAGTTGTGTAAAAAACTTGAAACCCATTTTTCTCTAGTTTTTTACCAACAACATAAAAAAATCTTGCTTGCTTTGGAGTGAGTATATCTACCACTATTTTTTGCATTTCGTATACACCTGCTTAAATGTAAAAAGGTTAATAAAAGTAACTTTCTTATATTGACAATCAATAAGAGATGGAAGAAGGAATTTTCTTCTTAAGTAAAGAAGAAACAAAGAAAAAGTTAACTGAAGGAAGATTAAATGTTAGCGTATTTGGACTTGGGTATGTTGGTCTTCCGCTTGCTGTCGCTTGGTGTAAAGCAGGAGCAAAAGTAATAGGAGTAACGAAAAATAAAGAACATGAAGAACTACTAAAGAAAGGAATATCGCCTTTTCCTGAAGATCTAGAACTTAAGAAGGAATACAAAGAGTGCTACGAAGCGGAAAAGATAGAAATAACAAGTGATTCTAGTTATGCAGCAAAAAATTCTGATTTAAAAATAATTGCTGTTCCAGTTCCATACGACATAGCCACGAGTACAATTAATTACTCTGCATTAGAAGATGTAGCGAACAACCTAGGTAAAAGCTTGAAAAATGGGGATATAGTTGACTTAGAATCTTCAGTACCACCAGGTACTACCGAAAAAATATTACTTAAAATTCTTGAAGAAAAAAGTAAATTAAAGCTAAGTAGAAACTTTGGTTTAGTTTATAGTCCAGAAAGGATATACGTCGGGAGAGCCTTAAAGGATTTGAGAGAAAACTATCCAAAAATTATAGGATCAAGTTGTAAGAAAAGTCTGGAGATCATGAGCGTTTTTTATGAACAAATTTCTAAAAAAGGCGTTATACTGCTAAACTCTTTTATAGCGGCAGAGTTAGAAAAATTATTTGAAGGCGTTTATAGAGATGTAAACATAGCTCTAGCGAATGAACTTGCAAATATTTGTGAAAAAATGAACATTAGTTATGAAGAAGTAAGGAAAGCTGCCAATTCTCAGCCATACTGTCATCTTCACCAACCTGGGATTGGAGTTGGAGGATTCTGCTTACCAAATTATAGTAACTACATCATAGCGAAGGCAAAAGAACTAAACTTAGAAGTTCCAGTAATAGAAAATGGGAGAAAAGAAAATGAAAAACTTCCTTTCTTAATGGCAAAAAACTTAATAATGTATTTGAGAAGCATGTTAGAACTAGAAAATATAAATATTTTAGTACTTGGCTTAACTTTCAGAGGAAATACATCAGACACACGATACTCTCCCGCTATAGATTTTGTGAACACCATTGTAGAAAAGGTGAAAGCTGTTTATGTTTATGATCCGTTCGTAAAAAGACCATTAGAAAACCTAGATAAGAAAGCGAAAATAGTTGAAAATCTGTCTGAACTGAAAGAAAAAGCTGAAGTTTTATGCATTGCTACTGACCATGAAGAATTTAAGAAATTGTTAAGTAGTAATGAACTTATTGACCTTTTAAAAGATCCAAAAATAATCGTAGATTTTAAAGTAGTGATAAACAATGAAACAAAAGCAAAGCTAGAGGCTTTTGGTGCAAAAGTTTTCATACGAGGAGAACCAGTAAGTTTTATAAGTGGACTCAATAGTAACCTTACGAAATAAGTAAGATGAAGCACGAATTACTTGACATACTAGCATGCCCAATTGATAAGCACTACCCTTTAAAACTTTATGTAATATCAGAAAAATGGGAAGAAACAACAACCAAGGAAGGAGAGAAGATAAAATGGATAGAAATAGATACAGGTATTCTGTTTTGTGAAAATTGTAATAGATGGTTTCCAATTACTGATGGAATACCTATAATGCTTCCTGATGAATTAAGACAAAAAGAGGAAGACCTTCAGTTTCTAAGTAAATATTCCGAATACTTACCTAAAGAAATAGTAGAAAAGGGTAAACCATGGTCTTTAGTTGGCACTCTCAATGACTAGGCCTAGAAATTCTTAGAGGCTTAGCACTCTATTAACACCGAGTTTTGGACGCGGTCAACAGAGTTTCGCTATAAGTAGTTATAGTTTTACTTCAAATCAAAAGTTATTAAGTATATTCATCTACTAAAACCAAAATAAGCAAAGCTTGGAACAGTCCATTTTAAAGTTAATTTGAAGACATATATGAAAGCTTGAACCATAAACTTTAATACTAGATAGCTTTTAAATTTAATTGTGAACAAACCAAGAAACATAATTGAAGCACTAAGGGGAAAGGTTCCTAAAGAACATTTAGCTAAGTTTAGAAGATCTTTTGACATAGTAGGCGATGTAATGGTTTTTCAGCCAGTAGAAGAAATGAAAGCATATAAGAAAGAATTAATTGAAGCAATTAAACTGGTTTATCCTAGAGTAAGAATAGTTTTGGCTAAGAAAACACCTCTTGAAGGTGAGATAAGAGTTGCAGAATATGAAGTATGGTATGGAAAAGGAAGTTATGAAACAATTCATAAAGAATATGGATGTATTTATTACTTAGATCTAACAAAAGTATTTTTTACACCAAGGCTTTCGACAGAAAGAAGTAGGGTTTGTAATTTAGTTAAAGAGGGAGAGATTGTATGTGATTTATTTTCGGGAATTGGACCATTTTCTATACTAATTTCCAAGAAAAAGAAGCCTAAGATTGTTTACGCATGTGATATAAATGAGTATGCATACAACTATTTAAGAAGAAACATAATAGCAAATAGAGTAGGGGATAAAGTTAAAGCATTCTTAGGAGATGCAAGAGAAGTTGCAAAAGAAAAAATAAGTAAAAAATGCGATAGAGTAATAATGAATCTACCTAAGTCAGCATACCTATTTTTAGATGCTGCAAAAGAAGCCATTAACCCAAACGGTGGAGTTATACATTTATACACATTTAGAAGAGAAGAGGAAAATTTTGAAGAAAAAATAAAAAGCATAAAACAGAAAATGAAAGATGTTGGTTTTAACAATTTTGAAATACTGTTCAGCAAAAGAGTTAGAGAAATAGGCCCAAGAGAGTATAACGAAGTTTTAGATATACTTGTAAAGTAAATTAGGCTTTTGGCAGTTTTGCCTTAAGAATAAGTTTCAAGCACCTATTTGCCCTACATTTTTTATCTCTTACATGCTCTTCGTATTCTGCTCTAAAGTACTTAAGTGTAGTTAGTATTGGATTTGGTGCAGTTTGTCCTAGCGCGCATAACGAAGAATCTGCTACCTTTCTAGCCCAAGATTCAAGTAAAAAGAGATCATTTTCAGTTCCATCACCCTGAACTATTTTATCCATTATTTCTAACATTTTTCGAAGACCAATCCTACAAGGAACACATTGTCCACAAGACTCAGCTGATGTAAACGTTAAGAAATACCTTGCTACGTCAACAATGCACGAAGTATTATCTAGTACAACAAGCCCACCGGAACCCATTATAGAGCCTATTGAGGCTAATGTTTCGTAGTCTAGAGCATAGTCGAGATAGGTTTCAGGTATACAACCTCCAGAAGGACCTCCTGTTTGAACAGCCTTAAAATGCCTTCCTTTTGGTACACCTCCACCTATGTCAAAAATTAATGTTCTCAGTGGAGTACCCAGTGGAACCTCTGCAGCACCTGGATGTTGTATATTGCCCGCTAAGCAAAAAACTTTCGTACCTTTGCTTTTTTCTGATCCAACACTAACAAAATTTGTTAATCCATTCCTAAACAAGTAAGAAACATGCGCTAAAGTTTCAACATTGTTAATAAGTGTAGGTTTTCCAAACAGACCCTTAGTAGCAGGGTATGGTGGTCTTGGTCGGGGCATAGCTCTGTTTCCTTCTATCGCAGCCATCAACGCAGTTTCTTCCCCACAAACAAAAGCTCCAGCACTAAGGATTACTTCTATATCGTAGCTAAACGAAGTCCCAAAAATATTCTTTCCTAAGTAGCCTTTACTTCTTGCTTGTTCTATTGCTTTAGATAACATTTCAGCCATTAAAGGTTTTTCAGCTCTAACAAAGATGTATCCTTTGGTAGCACCAACAGCATATCCTGCTATAGCATGACCTTCTATGATACTATGTGGATTGCCTTCTGCAGTTAATCTATTCATAAAAGCACCAGGATCGCCTTCATCTGCATTACATATCACATATTTTACATCTTCAGCTGCATTCTTAACAAAAGACCACTTTAAGCCCGTTGGAAAGCCTGCACCCCCTCGTCCTCTTAACATACTCTTTTTTACGATATCAATTACTTCTTCTGGAGTTTTGCTAAGTGCTGATCTTAAGCCATTATATCCTCCAAAAGCTTCATACTCTTCTATGTTAAGAGGATCAATTATCCCAACAAGCTCAAGGATTCTTCTTGTTTGTTTCCCATAAAACGGAATTTCGTTTAAGTATGGAACTTGCTCTTCGCCCTTTAGTGTACCACTTTTTCTCCTAAATGCAAAAGCATATTTTGAGCTTCCAGAGAAGAAAGCCTCTAAAACATCTGGTACCTTATCAAAAGTTAGGTAAGAGTAAATAGCCCAGCTACCATCTCTTTTTATGATCTCTAAGTTAACTTCAGAGTAACACATTCCATTACAACCAACTCTTACGACGCTTGCATTTATTCCTCTTTTTGCTACTTCTTCTTTTGTTTTTTCTAGAATTTTATCAGCACCTTTTGCTAAACTGCATGTGCTAACTCCAACCGTAATTCTGTATTCATGCCCATTAAATAAAACATTCTCAGCCTTTTTAAATTCCTGAAGCAATTTTTCTTCGGACATAACTTTCACCTTATTCTTCAAGAATATTTCTTTAGGATTTCTTCTAGTTTTTCTTTAGTCATATTTCCATATATGTCATTGTCAACTTTCATAACTGGAGCCATGCTACAAGCACCAAAGCATCTTGCTTTTTGAACAGTAAATAGTAAATCATTTGTAGTATCTTCCGAACCTATAAGTCTTAACTTTTCTCTTAAGAAGTCCCATATTTCGTCACCACCTTTGACATGACATGCAGTACCAAAACAAACCTGAATTGTGTGTTTGCCAAAAGGCTTTAGCCTAAATTGGTGATAAAAAGTAGCTATGCCATAGATTTTGGAAAGAGGGATATTAATTTGTTGGGATAGAACACTAAGATCTTCCTTCGGCAAGTAGCCAGCTTTTTTTTGAATTTCTTGCATGATCCGTATTAATGAAGACTTTTTGTTGCCATATTTTTCTATAAGGCTTACTATTTCTTCTTCCGTCAGCAACTTTAATCTCCACATGAAGGAGGAGTAAAGCTAAATAAAAATATCTCATGTTTTCTATTTTTAGAAAATGTTTAAAGTATCTCTTTTTAGGTTAGACCACTATAAAGTAGTAGTTAAAAAGACTATAACATTTAAGTCTTAAAAATCTTTAGAACTAACTTGCAACTTGGATCCTTCAATTTAGCTACTATCCTTCTATCTATATCTGAGGCGGCTTTATTACAAAGAATGCCTACTGTTCTATCGTCAATATATTTGCTTTTTCTGAATACAATCGAAGTTTTATTAAGAAAAGAAAGTCTGTTACTTCCATAACAAATGAAGGCATCACTTTGTTCACCAACTTCAATTACAACTTTTAGAGTTGAAAAGTTGCATCTTAAGAACTCTTTAGTTTTTGAACTCAGCAAAAAAGCAGATTTGTTTGCTCTTATACCAATAATACAGTCACCTTTTTTCGTCAAGTAGTTTTCAGTAGTAACTTCTAAGGTAGAGTGGTGCGTTGCTTTTATGTTTTCATGCCCGAAAGCGTAAATTTCTTCAAGAAGTAACAAATCCAACAAACCCTATTTACTGTTGCATGAACTTTCCAAGACCGGTTTTCCTTTTTGAAAACATATCCATGACAGGTTGAAGTGCATTTGAAACTCTTTCTTCGTTAAAGTTATTCTCTTCAACTAAAAAAGAAATGATTTTTTCCTTATTAGGTATTGAGAAGTTTATAGTGTCGACATGTTTTACTGGAGGATTAAGGAAGAAATTATAGACTTCATCTAGGTGCTCAGGAAAAGGAATTTTCAGTTCGTTAAAAATTTCTCTTAAAGAAGAATAAGATTTTACTATAGAAAGAGCTTTTTTTGGACCAATCCCTTTTACACCTTCATAAAAATCAGTTCCAACTAATATTCCAATCATGACTAGCTGTTCCAGCGTAATCCCGAGCTCGCGTAAGGATTTCGTGACATCAACTAACTCAGGCTTAACTTCTACGTAAGCTTTTTTTCCTGGTAATTTTCTTCTGCCAGAAATAGCTAAATTTCTCGCTATCATTGGAGCTCCAAACAGAGCAGAGTCATAATCCTGACTTGCAACAGCATAAGCAAGTCCAATCTTACTAAGATAGGCGGCTTGAGCTTCACCTTCAGAAGGAGCTTCTATGATTGGTAAACCTAAGAGAGTAATTAATCTCTTTGCAGAAGAAAGAATGTATTCATCGATCGAAAGAGCTCCTTGAGCATACTTTCGCGCTTCTTCTAAATCTCCGGATTGTAAAGCCTCTTCGTATTTTTCATAAAATTCTTGCCTTCTTTCTCTTCTGACTTCTATTTCTTTCTGTTTAAATTTTGGAGGAGGACCATCAAACACAAAGAGAGGCTTTATGTTGAAAGTGAGCAAATTACAAGTTCTATAAAATAGTCCAGAGAGGTGACTTGTAATTTTTCCTTCTTTATTCGTAAGTGGGCGACCATCAGGCCCCCTTATTATAGATAAAAATTGATAAAGAGTATTGTGCCCGTCTATAGCTATTACTTTTCCTGAAAACCTTTCCAGTTCAACTTCTTCTCTTAGCAGTAATGGTCCTATTTCCGTTCCCAATCTATCTTTACTAAAAATAAGAACAAAGGAATTATAAATCTTTTGAACTAAAGTTTTATTCCTTTAGGTATTTTACAATTATTCCTTTCTTTGTAGCACGAGTAACTATTACCTCTCCAAGAAGCTCAAGCTTCATCAAGTAGTAGAGTATTGTTTCTTCACTTACTTTAGATGAAAGTTCTTTACTTGCCCTTCTTAACATTCTAATGAGTTCGTCAACATAAATTGAATGGTTGTTCTTTAGTATTTCGATTATTTCATAGAAGATTTCTTGTTCTTGTGGGTTCAAAATGGTTCTCTCACGTCTACGAATCGCCTGACATTTTCTATATAAACTTCACCGACTCCGCTTATTGCCTTTATTTTATCTTCATAAGTTTGGCTGACACCCTCTTCTTCAGGAGCAGTTATGTTTAAGATTAAAGCGTTTATTCCATAAGCTATAGGTTCTTGAGCATAATTAATTATTTGTTCATCTGGAAATAGTTGTTTTATCTCGCTTATGATCTTTTCTAGTTGAACTTCGTCGCTATCTGGAAAAATCTTTATTGTCATAATAACCTTTCTTGGCATCTTTTTTTACCTCTTTTATGGTCCTACAAACCCACATTTGGGACATGTATATTCTCTTACGAACACTCGATTTTTATAGCTTCGCCATATTGTAACTTCACCACAATTAAAACACTTAAACTTGGTAAACTTTTCATGAGGGTCTATCTTCTTATTGGAAGCTGTATCCTTTGGCATTCTTGTAGCACTTAACGAGTAAAGCCCTATTTAAAAATACTCCTTTTTTGAGCTTTCGTTTTTTTACTTATCTTTTTAGTCTTAAATCTTCTCATTAAGCAGAAAACACTTGAATTTTTAAAAGTTTAACAACAAATTTTTTTCTTAACATCATTATTGTTTTTGGTTTGCTAGTTTTAATCTAAAAGACCGATGAGAGTTAAGAAAATAATGAAGTATCAAACAGAAAATCGTAGTCTAAAGTTTCAACAACTTTTTCAATACCCCTTAAGTTAGCTATCTTGTTCAACAAAGGATAATAGAAAGAAGGTCCAAAGAAGTTCAAAGTCTTTCTAATTATTAGCATAAATTCTAAGTTCTTCTTTAAGTAGTTTACGCGTTCTTTCGCAAGTTTTTTCTCTGCCTCATTACTAGAGGCAACATACTTTGATAATAACCTAGAAAGAATTGATCCAAAAACTATACCGCCACCTGTGGTTGCTTTTGTAAATCCTGCAGCATCTCCGAGCAAGAAAAGCTTATCATAAAAACTTACTTTACTTGTGGGACCACCTATCCAAATACCCCAGTGCTTACTTGGCTCTACTTGTTTTAAGTTGTAAGCTTTGACTAGTTTTTTTATCACCAAACTAGCAATTGGTTTTGCAGACGCGACACCAACTCTTGCAAACTCATCATTTAATGGAGCGATATATGCAAAGAAATCCTCTGAGAAATCTTTCCTTAAAAGTACTAGAGGGAAAGAAGGTTCTAAGGAATGACGAAAAACTGCTTGAGAAGCAAGCAACAAGCTCTTTCCTTTTTTAGGAAATATCTTGTTACTTATTTGCCCAAAAAGGCCATCCGCGATAAAAGCTACATCCGATTCAAAAACATTACCAGAACTTGATAATGCTTTCACACCACCCTTATACAAGAAAACTTTTTTTATTCTTTCTCCAGCAAGTATTTTAGTGCCTTTTTTCTCTGCTAAGTCTCCAACATACTGATCAAGTAAGATACGAGAAATTGCAAATAAAAAGGGCTTTCTTGTTCTTAGAGTAAAAGTGTGGTGTCCATCTGAAAAGGAGATTCCAGAGTACTCATTTAATACCAAATTTTTCTTTTTTGGAATTCCGAGCTTTTGCCAAAAGTTTGGAGCTACTAGGCCTCCACAGTGAGTTGGCAGACCAATCTTCTTATGCTCTTCAATCAAGTATACATTAGCTCCTAAAGAAGACAATTCTTTTGATGCAATAAGTCCGCTAATTCCTGCACCAACAACTATAGCTTTCATTAGACATACGACCAACTATCTTAAGGAGGAAAAATATTTTTATTTGTTTCACTTATCTTTACAATAGAGTTGTAAGAAAGCAAAACTTAAAGTTTTAACTTTGGAAACAGTTGCTAAAAACTTTAATATACTTTTTTTGTTTTGATTTGCGGCAGCTGAGGGAATTGCGGCTTGCCGTCAACGGCGGAGACAAGATCCGCGCCCTTTGAAGGTGCCAAAACTCTAGTCTCATAATGAGAAAATAAAGGGTGGTGGTACACCCTTCGCTCCGAAGGTATGAGCTAGGAGCCATCACCAGGAGCGA
>JAFNIV010000008.1 GCA_017601145.1 Candidatus Brockarchaeota archaeon | reverse complement strand
CCTGCTGAGGGCAAGACCTCCGTAACCCACCTTCCACACGGGTTCCTCGAAACGGTCTCACTTGCCGAGGCCTCCGCTGTGGGTGAGTGGAGAGCGAGTCTGTCCGTGGAAGCAGGAAGCTCCTTGCAATAGCGAGGAGTAGTTCACAACCAACTATGGATTGCAAAGATAAAAAAAGTTGGCTTTGTTGTTCGAAGAAAAATTAGTAGGTTTATTTTTTTCAAAACTCAGGGTTTGTGAATCCGATTCCCTTAACTTTTATTATTCTGCTTTTTTCATCAACATTAAACTTAACTCCAAGCATAAGCTCAGTAACCTTTATGTTTGTTCTAACATGTTCAGTAATCTCTTCAACTTTTATTTCAGATTCTCCATGAGCCAAAGCTAAGAAAGGAATTACTTGATCTGCCATGAATTTGTCCAAAGCAGCATTAGATTCGATTGATTTTATCAAGGCTTGAGCTGCTTCTCTTCCTATGTCTTCAGCCCTTATCCCTTTTTTACCCAAATTGTCTGAGCCTAGAACAGAATTCTCAGTCTCAGCCCAAAGTGTAATTGAAGTGCCTGGTGAATAAGTTTCAACAGTTTCAGATTTTATCTCTATATCTTTGAAGTTTCTTTCTTCTAAATATTTCTTTGCAGATTCTGCTTGTCTAATCGCTACATGCCCAGGCAAAGAGCCCGCAATAGATATAATATTTATCTTTTTAACTTTTCCAGGATTTGTCAATTCAATTGAATTTAATCTTTTAATGGGATGCACTACTATTTCTACTTCTGCACCTCCTTTCGGATAAAACCCATGTTTAATTACCTTAATTTCAGCATTGTATCCCATTTTTCTAACTATCGGTAAAAACACATTCTGAACATACTCTATAGTGGGACTCCATAAAGATGCAACAGAACCACCAATAACATGTATTCTAACCATGTCACTAGTAAAAGCCGAAGGGATCTGTAAACTCTGATAAAGAAGGCCAATTGAACCTGCTGTAGAAATTCTGATGTTCAATTCTTTATTTTCAAGTTTTTTAGGGATAAATTCTATTTCTGTAGAACCTAATGCCACACCTTTAACTTCAGCGTTACATAGTTGTGCAACTGCTAATACTCCTTCTAAATGTTGAGTTTTTAATCCTATACCTCCTTTCCTACTGCTACGGATGTTTATAACTTTAATTGGTTCTCCTGTAATAGCAGATAATCCGAGTGAGGTTCTTAATATTTGCCCTCCAGCTTCCTTCCCATCAATGACGATCATAGAAATCTTACTCTATTTTTGTCAATCTTATTGAAAGCGAAATAAATTTTTCTACGTTCAGTTTGTTCGGAAAGAACGGATTGAACGAAGCTAACCTTTGAAAATTTCTGAATTTGAAGATACATATTTCACCGCCAAATCCCTTGATACTCTTTTATAAGCTTTAATTTCAATTCCATGCTTACTAACTACTTTGATAAATTTCTTTGTTTTCCTATGTTCATTTATATAAATCTTTATGTCATTTTTTGGGATACCAAGTGTTTTAAGCATGAAATATAAGCTCTAATTCGTTTTTGTTTCTTTCTCATACTTTGTTTGGGTTGAAGAAAATTCTGGTATAATTTAAGCTGCTTTATTTTGTAGTTACTATAAAGCTATCCCCAGCTAATACACCAGAAAGGAAATAACCTGCAGACTTTCTATTTGTAGTAACATAATTTCTTACACTTTCTAATAATCTCATTACAATTTCCTTTAGAGTTCTTCCATGTGGCCGCAAATTCGTAATACTAGTTTCACTTGATTCTTCTGTATCAATTTTTGAGATAAGCTTTTATCAAAATCAGGCTTATTTTTAGGAAATCGCCCACTTAAATTTGATTTTCTTAGGATTTTTATTCATGAGTCGATAAAAAGCTCATACAGCCACAAATTTCTGGAGAAGTTTAAATATTTTTCAAACTACTCAATAATATATTTTACATTCTGAAGTTTTGTTAGTAAAACAAAACGTCTTCTTAATAGGATTTAGAACATTCTGCTTGTAGCTATAGCCAAAGCCAAATTTCTTTAAGCTCTGGGGTCTTGTCTAGTTCTTATAAGTTGTCGTAGACAAGCCAATATTACCTCCAGAAACCTTTGTGTTTACAATAGCAGAAATTGCTTGTATTGCTGCTAAATGTTAAGGCCTTATTCCTGGATTCTCTCTTTTGGACCTTTTTTTTCTATTCTCACTGGCGTTTTTAGGTGTTGTCGAAAGTGTTAACGTGATTCTAAGAATTTGCTCCTCCTTCTCCATAGGACCCATCAACAACAATTATCTCTTACTTCCTTACTTTAAGGTTTTATGGGTTAAAAGAATTTTTTTAAGTGTAAGTTAAATACAGAGAGGATGAAAGATAATGTCTTGGGCACTTTACGTCGGAAGATTTCAACCTTTTCATAAAGGACACCTTTATGCTGTAAAAAGAATACTTGAAGAAGAGGAAAAACTCATAATCTTAGTAGGAAGTTCTTTAAGTAGTCATGAAATAAGAAATCCATTTACTCTTGGAGAAAGAATTCAAATGATACTTCTTGCACTTGATAACGAAGGAATAGATAGGAAAAAGTACCTAATTTCAAGCGTTCCTGATACTTCTTTTCATCCTTCTTGGGTAACTATGGTAGAAAAAAGCGTTCCTCGTTTTCATGTAGTTTACACTAACGATGCTCTAACGAGAGTTTTGTTTCAGGAGGAAGGTTACGTCGTAAAACCAGTACCCTTCTTAAACAGAGAAATCTACTCCGGGACAGAAATTAGGAAAAGAATAATAAACGGAGAGGACTGGTCTGAGTTAGTGCCAAAAAGTGTTTACGACTTTATAGTTTCTATTGGAGGAGATGCAAGAATAAGGGCTTTAAATTCTAGTGATGGTTTCATGCAGAAAGACCATTAATTTATAAAAGAAAAGGCTCTTGTCAAAATTCAAACTTTTAAATACCAGAAAAAATAGCAAAAAGCAGCATGAACGAAGAAGGAACGTTCCTTTTAGTTGATTACATGATAAAGGTAAAAGATACTGGAGAAACAGTCTACGCAACTTCTGAGGAAGAGGCAAAAAAAGCTGGAATTTATAATGAGCATGAAGTCTACAAGCCTGAACTAGTAATCCTTGGTTCTAATGAGGTAACAAAGGGGTTCGAAAAAGCTTTAAGAGAAAACGAAGTTGGACAAGAAAAAGAAGTTGAAGTACCTCCAGAAGATGGTTATGGGAAAAGAGATCTAACTAAGGTTAAAGTATTTTCGATTAAGAGACTTGCTGAAAGGAATGTTGACGTTGATAAAATAAATGTTGGATCTAGTGTTGAGGTTGATGGAAAAGTTGGCATTGTGCGCGCGATAACTTCTGGAAGGGTGACGATAGACTTCAACCCTCCATTAGCTGGAAAAACTTTAATTTACAAGTTTAAAATTTTAAAAAAAGTAGAGGATGACAAAGAAAAAGTAGTTTCTCTTCTTAGAAGGTGGTTCCCCAGAATAGATGAGAATAAATTTGAAGTAAACTTAGAGGATGGCGAAGTCAAAATCAAGGTCCCTCCAGAAACATTTTACGTAGAGGGTCTGCAGCTGATAAAGAGAGCTCTTTTCTCTTCTATAACAAAGTATATTCCTAAAGTAGAAAAGGTGACGTTTGTGGAAGTATATGAAAAGGAAAAGCCAAAAGAAGAAAAGAAAGAAGAAAAAACCGAAGAGACTAAACAAGCTGAGCCTCAATAAGCGCAAGAACTTTTTCTGGGTCCTGAGGGCAAGGGAATTTCTTTACAATTTCAAGAATTTTTAGTTTTTGTGGTTTTGGTGCCAGTTCTAGAGGCATGCAGATGTCTTCATATGGGCAACTGGATAGGTTACATACGTTTAAACTAACTTCTATAATTGCTCCTACCTTAGCCAGTCTACTTTCAATTGCTATCTTTATGTTTGGTCTCTTTATTTTAAAAAGTTTAACTTCTTTCTCTCTTAGTTCGCAATGGTACTTCAAGTCCCTTTGCTCTACAACAACAAATCTTTGAGCAGGTACTAATGACCTGTGGCAAACCTGTCTAAAACTACATCTTCTACACTCTTCTGCTTCTCCTAGGTAAATCCAGGTTTCTCCTATCTTTACTGCTTCTGAATCGAGTAGCGTAAATAGCTCTTCTTCATTCAAGATTTTATCACTTTGGTTACTTTAGCCAAGTTGGTCGCAGCTTCTATTGTTAAACCTTTCTCTCCTAGTATAGTATAGCGTTCTGGTCTAATTTTTGCAGCTAGCGAAAGCGCTTTTACTACTTGTTCTTCGCCAACACCGATTTCTTTAGCTGTTGTTGCTGCTTTTGCCTTTTCTAAATTTTCTTTAATTTCCATCCAATCCATGTCGTGCAGGTAGGACATCATTATAGTTCCAATTCCAACCTCTAGTCCATGCGTTGATGGAAAATTAGCAACATAATCAAGAGCATGAGCAAAAAGATGTTCAGAACCACTGCATGGTCTACTTGATCCTGCTATACTTATTACTATACCACATGAGATTAAGGCTTCTACTAAAGCTCGAACTCCTTCTTTTGACTTTGTACCGATTTCTTCGGACTTCTTTATTATACTATCAGCACAACTCTTTGCTTGCTGAGCGGCGTACTCCCCATAATACTCTCCCGTTAAAAGGTGTGCAAGCCTCCAATCCTTTATGGCTGTAAGTTTTCCTATTATGTCTCCGAAGCCACTTGAAACGTAAACTTGTGGTGCTTTGGAAAGGATTTCTATATCTGCAAAAACTGCTAACGGTGTCTTTGAAAATCTAGAATACCACCTATCTTCAGCGGGAAGGGAAACTAGTGGACTTGCTATTCCGTCGTGAGAAGGAACAGTAGGAATAGAAATGAAGTTTTTTGATTTTTGTTCAGCAATTAACTTCGATACGTCTATAACTTTACCCCCTCCAAAACCTGCAACAGTATCAGCTTCTTTTAAAAACTCATTTGAAAAGAAATTCTCGATTGTTTCCTTATGTGTCTTAAAAGTATCAACCAGAAATCTAAATTTTATACTTTCAGAATTTAAAGAAGAAACCAGTTTATCTTTAAACAAAGAGTAAGGTGTTTTGCTCGTTATTATTAGTACTTTCCTCACTTCTATCTTTTTAAGTTCTTCCCCAACGCTTGAAATTATCTCCTCTCCAGCTAGAACTAGCTTTGGAAGCTCTATTTTGTGTCTTATCTTTGCACTTTCTGTTCTCATTCTCTGTACGCTAAGAAAAGTAAAAAGAAAAATTTATTTGTTTCAACTCTCATCCTAAGAGTACAAGTTAGGTGTTGGAAGTTGTATTTGAAAAAATATAATTCAATTTCAGACAATTCGATTCTTAAAGGGATGCAAAACGCTGAAAAATGGGGGACTACAACAGTAGGGCTTGTCTACGATAGAGGTGTTGTTTTCTCAACGGATACTAGAGTTATAGCAGGAAGTACTTTTGTAGCTCACAAAAAAGGAAAGAAAGTTCTTCAGATTAGTGATCACTCTGCTATTACTATAGCAGGAAGTGTAGCATTTGCTCAAAACTTAGTCGACATATTGCGGATAGAAGCAAAAACATTCCAATTAGAGCGAGGTTATGAAATAACGATAAAGGCGTTAGCTAACGTTGCTTCAATTGCACTGTGGAGGTCGCCCCCCGCAATTCAGGCCATAATAGGCGGTTATGATATGTTTGGTCCAAGTCTCTTTCAAATAGATCCTTTTGGTGGAATAACTCAAGAAAACTTTGTTTCTACAGGATCTGGTTCTCCAGTTGCTCTCGGTGTGCTAGAGTCAAACCTAAAGAAAGAGAAAGTTGAAGAAAAAGAGGCTGTTGAGGTTGCAGTTGAAGCTGTGCTAACAGCTATGAGCAGAGATACAGCAACTGGAAATGACTTTGACGTTGCTATAATAGATGAAAAAGGTTATCGTGAACTAAAAGAAAACGAGAAGAATGAAATTCTAAAGGCGGTAAAGCGTGTAAGTTGACTTCTTCACTCGACCAAATAAGAAAAGAAGTTGTTGAGAAGATATGGTCTGAATTTGGTCAAGTTAAAATAAAGATAGAAGGTCCAACAATAGTAGTCTTCACAGATAATCCTGAGCTAGTTATAAAGAACACAAAGTACGCGGCAGAGTTAGCAAAAACAATAAAAAGAAGAGTCACTATTAGATTAGATCCTTCTTTAAGAAAGGAAGAAGATGTAGCTAGAGAAAAGATATTAGAAATAATACCTAAAGAGGCTGAATTAGAAAGAATAATATTCGACTATAATTCTGGTGAAGCTATAGTTATTGCTAAAAAAATTCACTTCATACAAGCTAACTACGAACAAGTTGCTCTTGAAGTAATTAAAAGTACTGGATGGAAGTTGGTTGTAGAAAAGAAAACAGTTCCTGATACAAAGTCATTCTTACAGGTACTGAATGTTCTAACTTTACCTTCTGAAAATAGAGCAAGTTTCTTAATGAAAACTGGTGATAGAATTTTTAGGCCGCGTATAATTAACTTAAATACCTCTTTTATCTCCTTCTTAGGAGGAGCAGAACAAGTAGGCCGTTCTTCTTTGTTACTTTCAACAGAGGAAAGTAAGATACTTATAGATGCCGGCGTAAATCCTGGAAGCTCTCTTAGAAATGCGTTCTTCCCAAGGTTTGATTATGAAATAAAAGACGTTAACGAGATAGAAGCTGTTGTAATAACTCATGCCCATCTTGATCATGTTGGTGCCTTACCTTTCCTAATAAAGTATGGTTACAAGGGACCAATATACATGACAGAACCAACCCTTTATTTAAGTGTCATACTTCTAGAGGACCTATACAACGTAGACTTAAAATCTGGAAAGTCACCTTTCTTTGAGCTAAGAGATATAAAGGAAATAGTTGAACAAACTATAATTCTAAAGTATGGGCAAACAACAGATATTGCACCAAATGTTAGAGTTACACTTCATAACTCTGGTCATATTCTTGGTTCTGCGATGGTTCATATAAACATAGGAGAAAATGAAGGTAACATACTATACACAAGCGACTTTAAGTTAGGTAAAAGTTTACTTTTGAATTCAGCAGTTTATAAGAAACAAAAACTTGATGCTCTTATAATGGAATGTACTTATGGAGGAGAAAATGACTTAATGCCTCCAAGGAGTGAGGTAGAAAATGCATTAATAAAAATAGTAAATGAAACAATGAAAAATGGAGGAAAGGTCCTTATTCCAACTTTAGCGGTTGGGCGTGCTCAAGAAGTAATTTTAATTTTGCTAAAAGCAATCGAAAATAAGTTAGTAGAAGAAGTGCCTATTTTTATCGATGGAATGATAATGGAGGTTACAAAGATACATTCAGCATTTCCTAGGTATCTTTCATCTGAACTAAGTTCTCTAATGATAGAAGAAGATGAAAATCCTTTTGATTCCCGCTACTTAGTTCCAGTAAAAAACCAAGAAAGTAGGGAGGAGATCCTCTCTCAAGGGAAATCTATAATCCTCTCTACTTCGGGAATGCTCGAGGGAGGGCCAGTTCTAGAATACTTCAGACGAGTAGCTCCTGATCCTAACTCTTCTGTTGTTTTTGTTAACTACCAAATAGAAGGAACTTTGGGTCAAAGAGTCTTATCTGGTCTTAAGGAAGTTCAAATGATGGATGAAAATGGAAGACCAACTTTAGTTAGTGTGAATAGCAAAATCTATAGAATAGATGGTCTGAGTGGGCATTCTGATAGAGCTCAACTTCTAACGTTCCTAAAAAGGATGATGACAGGCCAAGAAATAATTTACTTAGTACACGGTGAAACCTCAAAGCTCAAAAGCATGCAAAGTTATTTAAATAGATTTGTTCCCGGGAGAGTTATTGTGCCAAAACTAGGCGATAAACATAGAGTTTGTTGAAGTTGCTTATTAATTAAAGCAAAACATTTATATTCCTTAAAAAGTCGAAAACTCTGAGCATAAAATGTTTGCTGACCATGCACTACAAGCACTAGAACGTTCTCTTGGTAAGAAAGTAATGCTTAGACTCAAAGAGGGTGGTGGGATAAGAGGAACTCTACTAGGCTTTGATGCACACATGAACTTACTACTCGATGAGGCAGAAGAAGTATTCAAAGAAAATGGAAAGAAGCTCGGTCTCATAATAGTTAGAGGTGACAACATAATTCTGGTTTCTCCTTTTGAGTAGGTGAGGCACCATGGGAAAAACTACATCTGGTACTACTGCTTTTGGAAGAATGAATAAAAAGAAAACACACACTATTTGCCCAAGATGCGGAAGGAATGCCTTTAACGTTAGAAAAGGTTACTGTGCAGCTTGTGGATTTGGAAGAAGTGCTAAGATAAGAAAATATTCGTGGGCAAAAAAACCATTGAATAGGTCTAAGAAGATTGTCTAAGAGAGAAAAAATTCTAACTTTCTTAAGTCGTAGAATAGATAAAGCTCTAGAAGAGTTAAAGAAGAAGGAAGATGAAAAAAGGAAAATAACTCAGTTAGGAGATGAAATAATTAAAGCTTCAAGAGAAGTTGTTTCTTTCATTCACAGAAGAGACTTAAAGCTTGCTAGTGAAGAAATTGTGAAGTTAAAAAAGAAAGTAAAAATATTTCATCAACTAACCTACGATAGCAAATTAACTGATTGGGGTTATGTTATTCAAGTCTATCAAGAATTCTTTGAATCACTAGTTCTATTTTCATTAATAGTTGGAGATATGAAGAACGTAGTAAAGGAAACAAACTTAATTCCAAGCTTATCTTTGTTGTTAGGTCTTTCTGACTTAATAGGGGAGCTTAGAAGAGAAGTTATATCAAACTTAATAGATCAAAAAGTAGAAGAAGCAAAAGAGTTATTAGATGTAATGCAAGAAATATACAACAACATACAGAAAACCCCTTTAACTGAATCTGTGGCTCCTGGTTTAAGAAGGAAGATCGATGTAAATAGAATTACGATAGAAGCTTCAATTTCAGACCTCTACCAAGAAATCAGAAGTTTAAGGCTTCAGAAGAAATTAGATGACTTTTATAACGCTAGTAAAACAACTAAAAATTAAGTAGTATATCGTTTTTAAAAATTGAGAAATAAAATTTAAATAGAAAGCTACTGCTCTCTCTCTATTTTTAGCTTTAGGAAATGTGCTGAGCAAGAATAACAAGGATCGTATGCTCTGATTAGTTTTTCTATTATTTCGACTAGTTTTGACTCAGGTAAGTCTAAGTTTTCTGAAAGGAGCTGCTTTATATCAAGCTCTAATGAAAATACATTCATTGCAGTTGGAGTAACTATATTGGCGTTTTGGATTCTTCCTTCTTTATCGAAGGAGTATCTATGATATAAAATTCCTCTTGGTGCTTCAACTGCTCCTACTCCTGAAGCTTCTTTCGGTAAAAGTTGTAAAGGTTCCTCTTGCCTTATGCCATTTGATAGAAGTTGTTCAGTAACTTCTTGAGCTTTATAGAAGAAATCAACCATTTCAATAGCTTGAGCTAAATTGTTATCGTACCTGTTGTTTAGCGTATTCGAGATAGAAAGCGACTTGAGTAAGCTCTTCGTAGGTGAAGTTAGTTTTTCTTCTCCATGAATATTAAACCTTGCAAGAGCTCCAACCATTGGAGCCTTTGAGTCAATTGTTCCAAACTTAGCATAAGAGTACTCTCTAGCCTGCTCTACATATTTTTTCTCAAATTCTTCTTTATTAAAGTATATTCCATCAGATGTTCTAATTACCTCTCCTAATATTAAGGGGTATTTGTCTTCTTTACTATCAATTGCCGCAAATTGTGTTTCCCTGAGCAATCTTGGAGGTTTTAAAGATGCAAAGAGTTCTAATGTCTTTTTTGCATCTTCCAGACCCTCTTTCAATAACGATTTTATTTTCTCCAGATCTTCCTTGCTTGGTAATTTTGCAAACCCTCCAGGAATAATTGAAATACTCATAGTTGCTCTTCCTCCTATTATTCTCGAAATTTCATTGCCAACTTTTTTTAGTCTCATTCCTCTTTTAACTTCTTCGGGATATTCGGAAGCCATTTTAATAGCGTCTGGAAATCCAAGATAGTCCGGTAAAGATAATAAGTATAAATGCAAAGCATGACTGTAAATATGTTGACCATACATTACGAGCTTTCTTAGTAGTTTTGTTTGTTCACTTACTTGCATACTGAGAGCATTCTCAGTTGTTTCAACAGAAGCTAAAGTGTGTGAAAAATCGCAAATACCACATATCCTTGAAACTATTGTGTGAGCTTCTTTGATCTTTCTGCCTTTTAGCATTGCTTCAAAAAATCTAGGTGTTTCAATGACTTGCATTTTAACTTCTTCTACTTCATTCTTTGATACTCTTATATACACGTTTGCATGGCCTTCAACTCTAGTTATATATTCTAGTTTAATTGACTTTTCTCCACTTGTCATTTACTTTCACCTTTAACTAAAACCCATCCTAATCCAGTGAACAAAATTCCTCCATGCATAAACCTATCTTTTAATACTTTTTCTGCGTCTGTTACATTTGGACTAAACAACGGCCCTCTACATCCAAAACAAGATACGCCTGCGGCAGGACATGGCGCTCCGCATCCACCTATTGTGTAAGGTCCTAAGCAAAACACTCCTCTTTTAGTAATGCACTCAATGCCATTTTTCTTGCAATCTTCACACACAGGAGCTAATTTCAATTTTAAGACTCTATCTTCCAAGAGAGCCTTAAGTACAAATACAAACTCTTCCAGGTTTATTGGACAACCTGGTATCAAAACGTCAACCTTTACATATTCACTTATTGGCTTTGCTTCAAAGGACTCAAAATCTCTAGAATAAACTTCTTTAGGAAAGTTAACACCAGAAAAATAATTCTTTAATGTATTTACTCCTCCTGTTGTTGCGCATGAACCTAGAGCAACTAGGTACTTTGAATTAGTTCTAATCCACTTTAAACGTTCAATTTCTTCATTTGAAGTAACTGCTCCATCAACAAACGAGATAAAAAATGGTCCGTCTTCTTTCCTGCTTGAAGCTAGCCTGAAGTTTGCAAAATCAGCTTCTTTCGCTACTTCAAGTAACTTTTCTCCAAGCTGTAACACTACGAACTCACAACCTTGACAGTCAGTTAAGCTAAACAATGCAACCTTTTTTCCCATTTTCTATCACCTCTCCTTTACAGTTCCAACTAGCTTTTGATAAGCATCTCTGATCTCAGGGGATTCCCAAGGGTCTTTTAACTTTAGTTTATCGTATACGCTATAGATCATTTCCGATCTAGCTAGTCTTTTTGTTTCATTTGTTGGTATGGGCATTCCTCCACCACTTATACATCCATTAGGGCAAGCTCTCGCTTCAATGTAATCGATCTTTTCTCCAAACTTTACTGCCTCCAGTACTTTTCTTAGTTCTCCAAGTGTACTCGTTACAACAAAATTAAACTCTTGATTATTTATTTTAAGAGAAAAGTTCTTTGTTTTTTTCGTAAAATCTCTGAGGTTGGCTATAATGCTCTCTTCTAATTTGTAGCCATTTATATTAAAAAGCGTTCTAATTACTAATTCTGTTCTCCCTCCACTTACGTAGTCTAATATTTCAGGAGATGGATTTTCAATGTCAACAAATTCCATTGAGTCAGGTGTTCCTCCTTTCTTTTTAATAAACCTCGCCATTTCCCTAACAGAAAGAACATAGTCTACATTAATGTTCTTAGATTTGATTTCTTTCTTCTTAGCTATGCATTGGGAAAGAACTACAATTTTTCCTTTGTTACCAGATTCTTTCGTAAGTAATTGAAGTTGAGAAGGAACCTTGATTATGTTTTTCTTGAACTCTGGGAAAAATTTTTCTATAAATTCAGACGCAGCAGGACATGCTGGCGATATAAGAGGCTTAACCGAATCATTTTCTAAGTTTCTTAAAATTTCATGAGCTTCAGCAACTATGGATAACCCCGTAAAAAATGAAGTACCCGTAATTCTCTTGAATCCTAACTTTATAATTTCTTCTTCTGAGATTTCTTTAACGCTTCCTGGTGCATACCAAAATTCTTCTGAAAGAGCTAGCCTTGCAACATCGTCTGCTATTAGTTCATAGCTTACTCCAGAAGATATTTTGTTAATAATTTCTTCTTCTTCCATTCTTTCTGTTAAGGCGCCAACTGGACAATTAAGAGTGCAAAGACCACAGGAAACACAAGAAGAATTCCCCAATCCTTCATTAAACGGGGTTGTAACGATAGTGTCATAACCTCTAAAGGCATAATCTAAAGCATAAACTGTTTGAATCTCAGCACAAGTTCTTATACACCTAGAGCAAAGAACGCACTTTTTGTAATTTAATGTTATTGCAGGACTTGAAGTATCAGGTTCTAAATTTCTTATGTGATGCTGCGTAATTAGTCTATCTAGGTTAAATCTGTAAGCTAAAATTTGCAGTTCGCAATTTCCATTCCTTGGACAATTTTGGCAGTCAAAGTCGTGTTCGCTTGCAATAAATTCAAGATTTTGTTCAATTGCACTTAAGACTCTATCTGTATTAGTCTTAACAACCATTCCTTCAGCAACTGGAGTTGCACAAGCAGGAACTAAAGCTCTTCCCCCCTTTACTTCTGCTAGACATAATCTACAGACTGCTACGTTGGTTAGTGGCTCAAGGCTACAGAGAGTAGGTATGTCTATTCCGGCTTTTCTTGCAGCTTGAAGTATCGTAAACCCTTCTGGAACTTCAACTTCTTTTTCATTAATTGTTAACTTTACCATCTCGTAACTCTTGGTTGGGTAATAAGAAGTTATAAACAAATCTCTGTCTTTCTATTTTTGGAAAATGCTTACTTTCACATGTTAGTATAAGTTTTTGCTATTAGAATGTTCAGCGAAAAAATAAAATTATAGCTTCCTGGTTTGATGGGCATATCTTTTAGTTTAACAAAGATTCGTCTTGTTATATCTTATTTGAAGTCGCAAAACTAAAGCTTTGACTCTGAAAATTATGCCCCATTTTTTTAATATAAACCTGAGATTTCAATAGTTCATGAAGCCTAGCCTAATGTTGTACATAGGTAAGTTCAAATATCTATGTGGCTTATCCCAATATAAGCTTAGTATAGACTACTTTCGTAAATGAATTAGTGATTTTCTTGCTTCATAGTATGAGTGTAAGAAGACTACTTCTGACTGCCAGTTATTAAAGATACGATGATTTTATTATGTATAATTTCGTGAGGTACTTTCCAGAGAGCTGCAACAGCTGATGCCGATGCAGGAAGAGCATCAATTCCTATTTTACTTTTAAGAAATGATGTTCCAAACTTCATATCTTCATTTTCAACTGAAATAGCAAAACCTCTTGAAGCCCTTATTGCTTCAAAAGCCTTCTTCCCATCAAGAGACTTATAGTTTGCAAGTGGCTCATTTTCTTCTGTAATTTTTATTTTTTCCGGTGCAAGATCATGATACTCGTTACTTTTACTTAGGTATGATGCTACTATTGGATTGGCATCAGCAGGCGCAACACCTATCATGCTTGGAACTCTATCTATCATGCCATTGTTTCTTAATTCAAGAAAGCCAGCGTATATGCCATAAATAGTAGTCCCATTTCCAACAGGAACTATTACTAGGTCAGGAGTATTGCCAAGTTTTTCAACAATCTCCCAGGATATAGTTTTGTATCCTTCGTAATCTAGTTGGCTATTTTTTGACCCTGCGTTAGCGTCATAAAAACCATTTTTTTCAGCAAACTCAATACTCTTTGCAACAGCTTCTTCATAATACCCCTTTACTCTTACTATTTCGACATTACTACTGGCATATTTTTCCAATCTAGTTGGGTGAAAGTCAAAAGGAACGAAAATTTTAGCTTTAAGCCCATATAGCTTGGCGTAGTAAGCGATCGAAGCACCGTAGTTTCCGCAAGTGCCTGCAGTTATTCCATAGTAGCCTTGCTTCTTAGCAGCACTTACATGAAGCCTAGCAATTCTATCCTTTTGAGTTCCAGTTGGATTTAAGCCTTCAAACTTAACGTACAACCTAAATCCATTTTTTGTAAATGAGGATGTAGGTACTTTAAACAATGGTGTATTAAACTTATAGTCTTCTTCGCCTTCCAAGGGTAGCTTTACCTACCCCTCCCGTCGGCCTTAGGCCGACGATTCTGTTATCCATTTTTTACTTACTCTAGAGTAATTGAGTAATTATATAAGTTTTTTGTTTTAACTGTAACTTTTCTTTTCTGATTGAAATAGTTTAGTTTAAAACAAATACATTTCTTATAAAAGCAAAGAAAACCTAAGACGATATACTGATGTTAGTTATAATTTTTATCTCAAATTAGAAAGCCTTTTAACACAGAACCTTAGAACGATCTTTTTTATACCAAAAAAGCTAAACTTAAGTAACATGTAGTTTGGTTTACATTCTGAGTAAGATCTCAATTCCTGTACACTAGCTGAAAGTAGGCTTCATTTACAGGAATCTCTATAAGAAACTCTACATTTTTAATTATGAGGCTGAATTTTTGATAAACTTAAAATAGATGCTTTAGGTATGCTTTTAAGCGTGTCGCTTGGTACAGTTCAAATGCTAAAAGCTGGAATAAGGCACAGGCTAATAAGGTTGGTAAAGGTTTCAACCGCAGACTAAGCTATATGCTTAGTTTAGGGTTGCTTTTATGTAGCTTAGAACTAGTATGAAAGGCTCGCCTTGAAGAATCGAAAATCTCTCGATTCAGCTGAGGAGAATGTCAAAAATAAAGAAGCATCTCCCCCAAATCGATACAGAAAAGATTTGCACCAAAGCCTTTTTTAAAAAGGGAGCTAAGTAAACTCTTTTTGTTTTTAACGATTTAAAGAGGTTTTTATTCTTTGCAAGCTCGTGAATAAATTTTTAAATAGAGGTATTTAAGCTTCAGCCGAGCAAAAATGTCTGAAGAAGAGGACTTTGAGGAAGAGGAAGAGGAAGAAGAGTGGGAAGAAGAGGAAGACTTTGGAGAAGAAGAGTGGGAAGAAGAGCTAGAAGAAGAGGACTTTGAGGAAGAGGAAGAGGAAGAAGAATTTTAAACTTCAAAGTCTTCCTTAGTTTAAACTTATTTTTTTTGAGTTTTTGATATTTCTACGGCCTTAAACACATGCCCTTCAGACAACTCTAAAAATTTTTTTGCTTCTTCAGCCTCTACATTTCCAAGAGCCATAACAAGAGATATCTTTACATTCATACCTGATTTCAAGAATATTTCTGACGCTTTTTCGTAATTTACGCCAGTAAGTTCCATGATTATTCGTTTTGCTCTCTCAATTAATTTATTATTAAGGGGTTTTAGATCTATCATTAAGTTTTGGTAAACTTTTCCTATACCTATCATTGAGGCCGTAGAAATCATATTAAGTACAAGCTTTTGAGCTGTTCCTGATTTCATTCTTGTTGAACCTGTAATTACTTCAGGACCAACCAATGGTGTAATCATAACTTCTACATAATTGGCGATCTTTGGATTTTTGTTCGTACTTATTCCGACAGTTCTTGCTCCTCTTTCTTTCGCTTTTATCAGAGCGCCTATAACAAATGGTGTTCTACCAGAAGCTGAAATGCCAACTACAGTATCTCGTTCATTTACACTAATTTTTTCCATTGCTCTCATTCCATCTTCTGTAGAGTCTTCAGCGCCTTCTACTGCTTTCCATAGAGCTTCAGGAAAACCTGCTATTATACCAACAACCATGTCGGAGCTTACTCCAAAGGTGGGCGGGCATTCAGCAGCGTCTAGAACACCAAGTCTCCCACTCGTTCCAGTTCCAACATAGATCAGTCTTCCATTTTTCTTAAATGAATCTATCACAAACCTTACCGCTTTAGCTATGTTTGGGATTTCTTTTTCAACCGCTAGTGGAACAAGTTTGTCTTCTTCATTTATTATTTTAAGAATTTCTTCGATAGAGACTCTGTCTATGTTCATGCTCCGAAGATTCCTAGATTCTGTAGTTAGCTCAAGAAGTTCATCAAAAATTTCGCTCAATTTTTTCTTCTCTTAAATTCTTCAAAGGAGAATTACATTAGTTACTATTTGTCTCAATTTATTTAGTTTTTCTTCATCTAAACTAACTCCCAAATTTTCTAATGCAATCATAGCCGCACCTATAAGTGGATGAGGTAGAACTTCTTCTAATGTGAAATTTATTTCTATTTCTCTTAGTTTCCTTACTATGGCTGCTTTAAAGAAAGGACTCTGTGATAAGCCTCCTGCAAAAGCAAGTTTGGTTGAATATTTTTGTGAACTTTCTAACCTGTTCCATACTCCCCAAACCATCTTCGCTAGCTCTGTAGCTGCATTTTCTACTATTTTTTGCGCTATAGGATCGTTTTGTTCTGCTAGTGAAATTACAATAGGAGCAATAGCTGCTATTTTTTCTCTTTTTGCATCGTTTATCCAAGGGATGAGTTCAAGTGGGTTGTTTAATGATAGCCATGAAAGTACAGAGTCATAAAGCTTAGTTTTAGGAAGCCGACCATCATAGGATTGCATAACAGCTCTCAGCGCCTGTAACCCCATCCAGTAGCCGCTTCCTTCATCATCCAAACTTGCACCCCATCCACCGCTTCTTATTTCTTCTCCTTTTTCATTGAATGAAACCGCTGCAGAACCTGTTCCAACTGTTAGTAAAATCCCAACTTTACCAGTAAAAACAGATATGTAGGATGCGTAAATATCCGTTGTTGCTGAAACTATCTTTGTTTCACCAAGCAATTCTGTTAAATTATTTAAGAAGATAAGTTTCTCCCTTTCCCTTCCTATTCCTGCTAAAGCTATTGAGTACCAGCTACACTTTGAAAAAGGTATCTTTGCTTTTATTAATGCTTCGCTAATTACAGAGTAAACAACTCTAGCGGCACTTTCAAATCCAATTTCATTAGGATTAGAAGAAGTTGTTTTTGAAAATGAAATTAAGTTTATTTCCTTCGAAAAAATCGCTGCTATTGTCTTACTTCCACCCCCATCTACTGCCACAAAATAGCTCATATTAGTACTAATGATGAAAAAAGATTAATTAAAGTTTACTCCTATTTTTTAGTACTTAGCTGTTGCTTATTATTTTGCTTTTTCAAGTGCTTCAATGCCTGGAAGCTTTTCTCCAGAAAGGAAAGAAATCATAGCACCTCCCCCAGAGCTAATATAGCTAACAAATTCTGAAAGTCCATAGCTTTCGACTGCTGCAACAGAGTGTCCTCCCCCTAAAACGGAGAAAGCTTTTGATCCCTTAAGTGACTTTAGCAATTCAACTGTACCAAATGAAAACCTTTTGTCTTCAAACATACCCATTGGGCCATTTATTACTATTGATTTAGCTACTTTCAAGATCTTTGAATAAATTTCTACTGTATCTTTACCAATGTCTCTGATGTAGCCTACTGGCGGAAACATTACTCTTGGAAACTCTTTTCGTTTACCGTCTAAGTCTACAGCAACATCATAGGGCATTACTAGTCTATCTTCATATTTTGCAAGTATCTCCTTTACTTTGTCATAAAATTGCCCAAATCCTTTTTCTTCAATTTCTTTTACATTTTTCTCGCCTATGTCATAACCTGCACAATGTAAGAAAACAGTACTTACCATCCCCCCTACTAAAACTTCATCTGCTTTATTCTTCGAGACAACATGTTCTATAACTTTGAAAGTTTCCTTTGGTTTAGCACCACCCAATACATAAATTGAAGGTTTTTCTGGATTACTGTAAACTTTATCTAAGGCATAGACTTCTTTTTCCATAACTCTTCCTGCATAAGAGGGCAAGACTGCAGTAAACCCAACTATAGACGCATGAGCTCTATGCGCTGCTGCGAAAGCATCGTTAACAAATGCATCTGAAACTTCAGATAGCGTCTTTACTAATTTTCCTTTTGCATGTTGCTCAGGTGGAAGATCTTTCATTTCTTCTGGAATTGTTCTTACGTTTTCTAACATCAAGATCTCTCCAGGGTTTAAAGCTTTTATTGATGAAATTGCTTTTTCACCAATAACATCGTTTACAAACTTCACTTTTGCTTTTACGTAGTTTTGTAAAATAGTTGCATGTGAATTTAAACTCGAGAAATCAGGATCTCCTGGTCGTCCTTGGTGTGCCAAAATAACAACTTTTGCATCTTTGGATGCAAGTTCATCAATCGTAGATGCGTGTAACCTTATCCTACTGTCATCTATAATTTTTTTCGTCTCTGGGTCGAGTGGGCTATTTATATCAACTCGCACAAGAACTGTTTTATTTTTCGCATCTAGATCATCTAAAGTCTTAAACCTCTTTTCCATCTTCGTTCTCACATCTAATTTTCTACTAAGTAAGTTTTTAAGAGTTTACCTTCTTTATTTAGACATAAAAGAAACTAAGTTTCACTAATGAATGGTATTCTCTTCAGATTTTAAAGATGTATTCTGTTTTGCTACATGTTTTCTCTCGTCACTCTTTACTCAAGCTAAAGCTTTATTGTAAGAATGTTGTGAATGTTTGGGTAACTCAGTTTCATAATTAGCTCGAAAAATTTATGGAACATGCTATAAGATATAGCTTAGTCCTAAAATTACTCTCTAAATTAAGGTTTTATCGTTTATCAGAAATAGCAGTTTTCACTTATTAGTAGTATTAACTTATTTTTTTATAAACTGTGGATGGAACAAAAAGTTTATTTCCTACTCTTAACGATAATTAGCTAGAGAAAAATGAGTAAAATAAAACTTGGGATAAACGGATTTGGAAGGATTGGAAGAATCTTCTTTAGAGCGGCAATGGAAAACGAAGAGTTTAAGAAAAAGTTTGATGTAGTAGCTGTTAACGATATTACTGACGCTACGACGCTAGCATATTTGCTTAAATACGACTCAGTTCATAGAAGATTCAAGTACTCAGTAGAAGTTGGAAAAGACTCAATCCTAGTGGATGGCAAAGAAATAAAAGTACTAACTTACAAGGACCCTTCACAGCTTCCATGGAAAGACTTAGGAGTGGAGTATGTCTTAGAATCTACTGGGCTATTTACGAAGCTTCAAGATGCTTCAAAACATATTTCTGCGGGAGCAAGGAAAGTTGTAATTTCAGCTCCTTCAGAAGAAGCAACTCCAACTTTTGTTCTTGGAGTAAACGAAGATAAATTTGACCCGGAAAAGCATAATATTATTTCTATGGGTTCTTGCACAACGAATAGTCTCGCACCTCCATTGAAAGTCTTAAATGATGAATTTAAAGTTGTAAAAGGCTTCCTAACAACTGTGCATGCATATACGAATGACCAAAGAATACATGATCTACCTCATAAAGATCTCAGAAGAGCCAGGGCTGCGGCAGTTTCAATAATACCAACAAGTACGGGAGCTGCAAGAGCGATTCATTTAGTCATTCCCGAAATGAAAGGAAAGATGGATGGAATGGCAATGAGGGTTCCAGTTGCTGATGGTTCAATATCTGATATAACAGTAGAGGTGAGTAAAAGCACAACAAAGGAAGAAGTTAATGCTGCTTTAAAGAGAGCTTCTGAAACTAAGATGAAGGGCATAATGAAGTTTGTGGAAGATCCAATAGTTTCTGCCGATATCGTAGGAGATCCGCACTCTGCGATAATAGATGGACTGTTAACAAACGTTATTCAGGGAAACTTGGTTAAAGTATTTTCTTGGTATGATAACGAATGGGGCTACAGTAACAGATTAGCAGATCTATTTGTGTATATGGCAAAAAAAGAGGGTAAGTAAGTATATATCTTTTTTACTCCTATTTCTTTGTAAGCTTTTTTCACTTTTTTTAAGGCTTCTTCTTCTGAATTTGCTCTTATCAAAAATAAATGTGTTTTTGAAACTTTGTCGTCTGTAGCCCCAAACTTTGGAATTCCAATAAATGAATCTTTTTCTTCTAACATTTCTAAAGATATCCTTCTCTCAATATTTCTTTTCTTGCAAACTATTATTTTCAATATTTTGCACTTACTACTAGAAGTTACATAATCCATGTGCCAGTGTCTTCTTTTTTTCTTTTCAACATGATGTTTTATTCTGCTCATGAGGCCTCCTGAGCCATAAGCTGAACCATTATAGACGTAAAAACCTCTACTTAGAAAAGTTGTCTTTAAAGTTCCAACTTCTAATTTTTTGTTAATAATTAGTTTAAATATGATTGAATATGAACCTTTACCAATTTTCTTCATAGTTCTAATATCTCTGCGCTTTTTGTTTCTAAGTCAACTATGGCTAAAGTTGACTTACCAGTTAGATAGCCACAAAGTTCTCCAGGATTGATAATCAGGGTATTGTTAACTAGCCTACTAACTACTTTATGCCAATGGCCATAAATAACAACATCATAAATTCCACTTTTAGCTAATGCTTCTACAACACTCTCGTCTTCACCATGTAAAAGTGCTATTTTGTACTTTTCTAGTTCAATTGTTATCTTTGGCCAGAGTAGCTTACCTTTGCTACTAGATACAAGAATATCTTTTAGCATTAATCTTTCTCCATCATTGTTTCCGAAAGTGAAGAAAACAGGGTATTTAAGACTTAAAAACTCTTTTGCAGCAAATGGACTAATTATGTCTCCTGCATGAAATACATACTCTAGTCTTTCTTCGGAGTTTAATCTTGAAACTGCTCTTCTTATCATAGGCAAGTTGTCATGAGAATCGCTTATTACCCCTATTTTCATCTTAAGTTTTCTCAGTTTCAAGTCATAAAGAGTCAACTTAAAAGTTTTTGAGGTCTCAAATCTAAAGCGAAAAGCTTATAAAAAAAGGTGTTAATATTCTCATTATAGAAAAATGAATTTAAAAACCCTCAACTTTACATTTACTGAAGCTTTTAAAAGATATTTAGATTGGATACTGCATGTTTTTAGCCTAATAAATTACCTTTTTTCAGCCAACGGTGAGTTTGCATAAAACGTTGAAACTAGAAGATGCCTTAAAAATACTTGCAAAAGTTATAGAAGAGGATGAAATTCGCCCAAAATCATTCCACATAGGTCATGTAGTTTTAGCTATGCTTGAATTGGATAGAGAAAAACCAATTTCTAGAGAAAAATTGTCAAGCCTGCTTGGACTTGGAGGTGGTGCTATACGAAGTTTGCTTACTAGGCTTAATCTAAATCACTTAATTTCGATAACATATCGCGGAATTAGATTAAGGGGAGTTGGAATAGAAATTAATAAAAAGTTAAGAGAAAATATAGATGGTCCATTCGAAGTAGAGCTAGAATACCTTAGTGTTGATGCTTACGATGTAGCCTTTATTATAAAAGGCTTAGAGAAAGAAAAGTTTAAACCTCTTGAGATAAGAGACTTAGTGGTAAGGTTTGGGGGTACAGGTGCTACGCTCTGTATTTACAGCAAAGACAAAATCGAGGTTCCTTTCGTAATAGATGATCTAATTAAACAATCGCTTCATGACTATTATCAACTAAAAAAGTTAGGGCTTAATGAAGATAACTTAATTCTTATCGTTTCTGCCCCTTCCGTGGTCTCAGCTAAGGTCTCTGGAACTGCTGCCATAGCTTCTATTTTACAAAAAATAGAGTGAGAAAATACTTCATACTAAATAAAACCGTTAATACTTAAATTCTAAGATAAGTTATTTTTTTAAACTAAAAATACCTTGGTAAAACAGGAGCTCTTAAGAATGCTTCGCCATACTCACATCCAATCTCTACACCCCTAACCTTTCCTAAGGCTTCTATATAATCTAGAATTCTTGGAAACGCCGCTAACTGTGACTTATACAGTCTCATAGCCTCTTTCTTTTTCTCCATGTAGTTTGTTATATCTACTACTAAAGAAGGATGTGTAAACAAGTCCCAAACTTCAAAATAATATACATCCATTGTTCTCCATGGATCACCTAAATCTAGGTAGTAAAGCTGAGAAGCATGCCAAGCTGCTTCAGTTACAGTAGATGAAACACCAACATGTAGATGATGCCTATCTTGAGGTGAATGCGAAAAGATTATATTCGGTTTAAAGCTCCTTATTTCTTGAACTATCTTTCGAACTATGGCTCTTCGGTCTATTATTTCGGAGATACCCCAATGTTCATGATTAAAATTTAGAAACTTTGATACTTGTTCTAATTCCTTTTCTCTTACTTCCATTCCAACCTGTTCATCATAAACTCCCTTCACGCTTTTTCCTCCAAGATGAAATATTATCACTTTTATTTCAATTCCTGTACTCCTAAGTTTGCTTAAAGCCCCACCCAGCCCAATTATTTCATCATCCGGGTGAGCTACAAATATTTCCGCTCTCTGGATACTTTCCATCGTGCTTTGATAGTAACAGCGAGGATTATAAAAAGCTTTGGAGACCCTTACTTAATGAGAAAACAAGTTGAACTTTTTATAACTTAAGTCATAAGGTATAAAATCTTGCAAGATTCGTTTTATCGAAAGTTTAAGTTTCGTAATAAAAGTTGATAAGACAATTCAGAGTATTATGCGCTTATTGTTCTTTAAAGAATTAAGTTTCTTTCGTCTAAAAGTTTGCAAGCACTACTTGTACTTTACTTTTTAACAAGTAAAGTTAAGAAACATTTTTATTTTTTCTTTTATGCCTTATCTTCACGATTTTTAAACTTTCTATTAACTTGACTTTTAAGAGAAATAGTTTTATACCCCTCTCTTTCGAGATAAAAAGTATAGATGGAAGGAGAATTTGAAAAAAACTTTAATAGATTTCTTAAGTTAAATCCAGATTTAGGTGGGCTTCTTCAAAAAATTGATCAAGGAAAAATAGAAGGAACCTACTATGCTGGAAAAATAATAAGAAATGGAAGATCAGGATATATACTGAGAATAAAGCTCTTCGTGCCACTTTCAGTAAGATCAAGAAAACTAAGTTCTCATAACAAAATAAAGTTAAGTGAGATTACCGTTAACAATAATGTAGCCAGAGTAATAGTTTCTGTTCCACTAGAACATATTGATGAAGAACATATAAGTTATGATGGTTTTTGGTTAACTTTCAGATTAAGAAAGAAAAAGTATAGGGTTTTCGTAGGCTTACCTCTAAATTGGAACAAAAGAAAGATAAATTTAAACAATGGAGTGCTAGAGGTAACTTCAAGAATTAAAACTAGTAACCTAAAGTTAAAGCTTAGTCCTTAAATAGTGTTGTTCTTAAGTGGATTCTAAACAAATTTGTAACTTCTTTTTTTAATATTTTATTTTAAAAGAAGTTAAATTTAAATAAAGGAATTTAGTTAATACCTTTTATAAGATTAAGGTTGAACTGGAAAAGTATTTCTAAAGTTATTGATGCCGCGATCTTAAAGCCAAATACAACTGCAGAAGAAATTCAAAGATTTGCATATGAGGCAATAAACGATGAATATAGGTCAATTTGCGTTTCTCCTTATTTCGTAAGTCTTGCGTATAGCCTACTTAAAAATACTAACACAAAAATTTGTACTGTAGTTGCTTTTCCTTTTGGGTACAATGCTCTAAGTACAAAATTATATGAGATAAAGACTGCAGTTGAGATGGGTGCAAATGAAATAGACTATGTAATAAATCTTGGGGCTTACTTTTCCTATGGTGATGAAGCAATAGCAATTGAGGCTTCGAAAGTGGTTGAAGAAGCAAAAGCAAATGGAGCTGAAGTTGTAAAGGCAATCATAGAAGTTGGATATTTAAATGAAAATCAAATAATTGAAGTAAGTAAGTCATGCGTTTCTTCTGGAGTTGACTACATAAAGACTTCAACAGGTTATGGCCCAAGACCAACTAAGATTGAAGATATAAGGCTTATAAAAAGTGCAATTGGGAACAAAGCTGGAATAAAAGCTTCAGGAGGTATAAAAACATTAGATGTGCTTTTAAGTTTCTTAGATGCAGGAGCAAATATAATTGGGACGAGTTCATTCTATGAAATAATAAGTGAGGCGAAAAGAAGATTCAGCTAGGCTAAACTAGAGAACGAATTCTGTTATTACACAGCTCAGAACTCGAATGAGCTGCTCAGCCTCGAAAAACTAAGAATCCGGACTTATTCGTGGAGAATGCCAAAAGTAGATTCATGAGGCTTAGGATTTTTCTAGTAGCAAATTGCTTAACTTCTTAGACACAAAAATTCTTCTTGCTTAAATAAAAATACGATCGCTGACTTAGTTTTTCTAGAATTTATAGTAAAAGTAATAAACTCCAACCTTAATAACTTAAAGTGAATAAATTGGGGAGAATATTCAAAGTGGATGGTGCTTCAAAGCTAAGTCCCTCCTACTTACCACTAGAGTTGCCACATAGAGAACAACATATACAAGAACTCTTAAAGATTTTCTCACCTTTACTAGAAAGAGAAAAGCAAATTCCCTGGGCAATAATGATTCAAGGCCCAAGTGGTACTGGGAAAACCTCTGTAGTTAGAGCCTTCTTCAGAGCTATTAGTAACATAGCAAGTGAGAGAGGAATAAAAATCATTACAAATATAATCAACTGTAGGTTTATGAAATCTGACTTTTCATTGGCTCAAGCTATTGCTTTAAGTGTAATGCCAAGTGTTTCGTTAAGAGGCTTTAGTGCAACAGAAATGATCCAAAACGTTATGGAGTATTTAAGAAATAATGAAAGTTATTTGATACTTGCTTTAGATGATTTTGACAGTTATACTATAAGGAAAAAGTCAAAATTAAAATTAGTCTATGATATCTTAAAACAGCAAGAGATTATCGATTCTAGGCTGTTCATAATTTTTATCGGTGTCAGTGACTATACATTGATGTTTGAAGAAAGCTGGATAAGAAATTATGTTTGGAGGACAAAATCTAAGTTTGAGCCATACAGCTGGAGTGAGCTTAAAGATATACTTGGAAAAAGAGCAAAAGAAGTATTTAAGGATGGAGTAGTAGATGAGAGTGAACTCATTTTTGTTAGTAGAATTAGCTCAAAATTTGGTTATGGTTCTGCGAGATATGGGTTAGAACTATTATTGATATCAGGAATGGAAGCTGAGTGGGAAGGGAATAATAAAATAAATTCAGAGCATATTAGACTTTCCTTGGCAAAACTTGAAGGAGAACAAGAAGCTGCAGAGTTTTCAAATTTTTCAGAAGATTTAAGGGAGTTTGCCTTAGCTCTCGCAGAAGTCTTCGAGGAAGAAGATATCTCTTACTTAACTCTTAGTAGTTTATTAAGCAGGTTAAAAAAAGAGAAACAAAAGACTATGGAATACTTGAATAGGTTAAATCTTGAGGGGATCGTTGATCTACTTGAATTCGGTGGAGATGTCTATATTGGTTTATTTTTACCATCAAAACTTATTAGCTTAATGAAACAAAGAGATGATACATTAACATGAGTTATGTTCTAGATGAAATCTTCAATTTATCACGACTCGCTACAGAAGCATTATCTCCTTTTATACATAAGACGCCATTAATACGGAGTGAATCCTTTAGTAAGTTAACTGGAGCAGAAATTTTTCTTAAACTTGAAAATCTTCAAAAAACAGGAGCTTTTAAGGTAAGAGGAGCTCTCAACGCTTGTACTATAGCTAAAAGAGAGGGTGTGAATGAAGTTGTAGCCGCTTCAGCCGGAAATCACGCTCAAGGAGTTGCCCTTGCTGCAAACATACTTGGAATGAAGTCTACAATATTTATGCCAGAGTTTGCTTATCCAAACAAAGTCGAAGCAACAAAAAATTATGGTGCAAACGTGATTCTGGCGGGAGAAACATACGATGATGCATATGCCTATGCAGTAGATTATGCAAAAAACAAAGAAGTAAAAATAATTCATCCCTTTGATGATAAATACGTTATAAGTGGTCAGGGAACAATTGCTTTTGAGATTCTAAGTGAGATAAAAAACCTAGACTATCTTTTTGTCCCTGTTGGAGGGGGTGGTCTAATAACTGGAGTTGGAACTGTAATAAAAAAAATAGCTCCAGAAGTAAAGATAATAGGAGTACAAACAGATAGTTATCCTGCTTTTGCTGAGTCCTTTAAACAAAGAAGAATTATTGATACAAAGAGAGGTTATTCAATAGCAGATGGTATATCTGTAAAGAGGCCTGGTGAATTAACCTTTAGAATAGCAACAGAAGTTGTAGATGATTTTGTAACAGTAAATGATGAAATCATAATGGCTGCTATGTTTCTCTTACTTGAAAGAACTAAGATGGTGGCAGAACCTGCAGGAGCTGCGAGTTTGGCTGCAATTTTATCAAATAAAATAGATATTAAATCTAAAAAAGTTGGAGCCATAATAAGTGGAGGAAATGTTAATCCTCTTTTACTTGCTAGAGTAATTACACAGAGCTTAAGGCAAGAAGGAAGAATGGTTCGTCTTGTCGTAACAATCCCTGACAGACCTGGTAGCCTGAGAAATGTTTTAGAATGTGTCTCTAAGGTTAAAGCTAATGTTGTTGACTTAATACATTTGAGGAATGAGCCTTGGATTCCACCTGCGATGGCGACAGTCGAAATAATAGTAGAAGTTATAAGAGGTGAAACCCTAGAAGAACTGGGAAAATGCTTAAAGGACAAAGGTCTAAGTTATGAAATAACGTAGCTTACATGCTAAAAATAAACTAAAATTTTTTAAATTTCTGCAATAAAATCCATCTCTACGTCTACTTCCTTAGGTAGAGCTGCGACTTGAACAGTCGTTCTTGCAGGGTATGGCTTTTTGAACCAATTTGAGTAAACTTTGTTCATTTCTTCAAAGTTTTTTAAATCTTTTAGGAATACTGTAACTTTTACTACGTTTTCAAGAGAAGCTCCTGCTGCCTTTAGTATAGCAGAAGCGTTCTTAAAAATTTGTTCTGTTGCCTGTTTTATGTCTCCATTTATTACTTCTCCGGTTTTTGGATTTACTGGAATTATTCCAGAAAGAAATATTAGGTTTTCAACACGAATTGCTTGGGAATAAGGGCCTATAGGTTCTGGTGCTTCCTTTGTTATTATTTCCTCCTTCATGAACTGTGATAAAGCTAAAAAGAAGTTAAAAGTTTTTCTTTGTTTGAATAAAAAAGATTTAAATACATAACTTTATATTAAAAAAAAGAAAAAATATGAGAGTTGCATTTTTTGTATGGGAGTATCCTCCAATGTTAGTTGGTGGACTTGGAACATACGCTGAATACATAACAAGAGAATACATTAGAACTGGAAATGATGTTTCTGTTTTTACTATTAATCCTGGAAACCTACCAACCAGAGAAGTTGTTCAAGGAGTTGAAGTTCATAGGCCATTGCTCGTAGACATAGCTAATGTATTCCCTTTATTCTTTACCCAAGATATAACTAATTGGGGGCCAGCAATAAAATTTTTTAATGATATACTAATATACAACATTCTCTCAACCGCTAAATTTATCAACTTAGTAGAAAAGAGTGAAGGTAAAAATCATGATGTAGTAGCATTTCATGATTGGCTAAGCGCTATTTCTGGAATAACTATAAAAAACATGATGAAAAACAAGCCTGTTGTTTTTCATGTCCATTCAACGGAATGGGGAAGAACAGGAGATGGATCACAAACTATAAAACATCTAGAACTAGAAGCAGCAAAACACGCAGATTGGATTATTACAGTTAGTCATGCTATGAAGGAAGATCTTGAAAGGCATGGATGGCCAAGTAATAAAATTTCCGTTGTTTGGAATGGTGTTGATCCAGAAAAGTATGACCCTTCAAAAATTCCTCAAGAAAAAGTTGAGGCGCTAAGAAAGAAGTATGGCATTGAAGATGACGATATTATGCTCTTGTTCATAGGAAGGCTCACATGGGTTAAAGGTGTAGTAAACTTAGTTCAAGCGATGCCTGAAGTTATTTCACATTATCCAAAAGCTAAGCTAGTTATACTTGGCAGGGGGGAACAACAAAACTCTATAATGGAGCTATCAGAACGACTTGGGATTTCAAAAAATTTGATAGTTCGATTTGAGTTTGTTCCAGAAGAGGAAAGGATTCTTCATTATGCTGCATGTGACTTAGCAGTTTTTCCAAGCATTTATGAGCCGTTTGGAATCGTAAGTCTAGAGGCAATGTCCATGGGAAAACCAGTAGTCGTTGGCGCTAATGGTGTAGTTGGCTTTAGAGAACAAGTAATTCCCTCTGGTCCAGAGCAAAATGGCGTTCATATTAATGGAAATGATCCTCGAGACATAGCATGGGGAATTGAAGTCGCACTAGAAGACCAGAAAAGAATGAAGGAATGGGGGAAAAATGGACGAAATAGAGTTTTAAAGTATTTCACATGGCAGGCAGCCGCAAGACAAACTCTCGAAGTGTATGAGAGTGTTATTTCAAAGAGTAAAGGAAGTTAAATTTATTTATAGATTTTATAACATAAGTGAGTCATGAAACAACCAATTGGCCAAATGACTGGGCCAGAACTTAAATTTAGAGCTAAACAAGCTATGGCAGCACTCATACCAATCTCAGGCCTAAAAGATCATGGTCCGCATTTAGCAATAGGTACTGAAATTGAGATTACTGAAGAATATGCAAATAAAATTGCCCAAAGACTTTCACCATATGTTCTAGTTACACAAACAATTCCATTCGAGATTGGAGGTGATAAAATATTTGGATTAGAGAAGGATTGCTTTGCCTTAACACTAAAACAAATAGCAAATCAAATAAAAGCTCTCGGAATAGAGAGAATAATTATACTTTCTTTTTCAAGTGATTCTATAGAAGTCTCAAAAGAAGCGCTTAAGAATTTTAACTTTAAACAGAAATATATAAATATAGTTGAAACCTTACCTAAGACCGAAGAACTTGTTTCTGAAAGCCCTACAGGCAAGGGAAATGCTCACTTAACTTCACTAGCTTTATTTCTAAATAGCTACCTAGTTAAACAAGATATGTTAAAGTATGCTGATTCTTCCTTTGGCGTAGTTGGTGACCCAAAAAAAGCAACTTCTGAAATAGGGAAGAAACTGTACGATGCCTCTTTTGAAAACATCGTTCAAATAATTGACAATTTCTTAAGAGAATAAAAAATTAATTCATAAAAGTTCTTTATACACTTCTTCTATTTTTTCGCCAACATTTTTCCAGTCATACACTTCAACAGCTTTCTTCCTTCCATTTCTGCCCATTTTTTCTCTTAGATTTTTATCTTCCAATAATTTGATCAAAGCATCAGCTATATTTCTTTCATCAGGTTTTACTAGGAATCCCTCTTTTCCATCTTCTAGTACTTCTGGAATTCCTCCTATGTTTGTGGTAACAACAGGTAAACCACTTGCCATAGCTTCAAGTAAAACTAATCCAAACGACTCTGCATGTAAAGAAGGAAGAACAAAAATATCTGACTCAGAATAAACTTGAGGTAGGTTTTCATCTGGTACATCTCCTAAAAATTTTACTTTGCTTGCTATATTAAGGCTCATTGCAAGTTCTTCTAAAGTTTCTCTCATATATCCTGAACCAGCAAATATTAAGGTAACCTTGTCATACCTTTTAATTACTCTCTTGAACGCCTTCACTAAAAGATGAGGTCCTTTTCTGTGAACTAGCCTACTAACAAACAGTATCCTTAGTTCTTTATTTTCTTTATCAAAATTTGGTTTAAACCTGTTTGTATCTATTCCATTAGGAATAATTTTTATTGGTGCGTAATCGATAAAGAAACTTATAAAATTCGCAGCTGCTTTGCTTACAGCTATTACAACTTCAGCTTTACTAATATAATATCTAACTGGGTATGCTAAATTTCCTATAGTCTCCCAGAAATACCCGTCATGTTTCCCAGCAGGTATGGAGTGGTTCGTTAAAAGTCTTGGGATCCCTAATCTTTCAGCATATGATAACCCAGCAAGGGGTGTTGCTGTAAATGCGTGATGTGAATGAACTATATCTAAGTTGTAACTTGATATCACCTTTAGGGTTTCGTCTCCAGATGGTGGAAGTATTGGAAGGTCCAAGGGTAAAATCGGGTTTAACTCTACGATGTCATCATTAGTAATGTTTCTTTCCTTGCGAAGTTTACTTCTTTTTGTAAATATTTTTACTTCATGACCTCTTCTCTTTAGTTCTTTGTATAAACCATCAACATGTGAGCTTACTCCGCCTCTTATTGGGAGATACCACTCAGTAAAAAGGCCTACTTTCATCACTTTTCAATGATACTAGCTTTAGTTTATAAAGTTAAATGTTAGTAAAAGAACTACTTCTAAGTGAAATGAACTAGTTTTTACTCCGTAAAATATGTCGATGTTTTTTCCAATGTGCAAAAGTAAAGATAAAGCCAATTTTTTATTTCCAAATTTTGTTAAGTATATGATAAACTAATAAAGATATAATGAATCCTCCTATAATCCAAAAGGGATGTGTTTTCTCTAAACCGAATTTTACAGTTGCAAGGACCATAGGAATAAGAGACAAAGCTATTATAATACTAATACGGTAGAATCTTCCAAAGCTTAGTTTTTTCTCATTTTCCTTTTTCATTTTTTCGTCTTGAATTTTGGCTAATAATCTTTTACCAAATTCAGTAAGTTCATAAACTTTTAATGAGCCATAATTTCTTTGCATGATTATGTTACTTTTTTCTAATATTGATATATGATGCTTAATGAGTTGTCTTGACTTATTAAGGTTAGAAGAGAGACTCCCAATATTTAATGGACCTTTTTCATTAAGTACCTTTACTATGTTTAGTCTTAGTTCGCTAGAAATAATAATTCTTATTCCTTCGATATCTCTATCGTGTTGATTCAAGTTTTCCTAATGGTGTAATCCTCTTTCTATTATCCAAAGTTTAAGTAAAAAGTAATTTATTGAATTTCTCTACATACTGGGCATTCATACCTTCCTTCTTCTTCGTTCCAAACAAGCTTGTAACCACATATATTGCAGTACAGATTTATCTTCAACTTATCTTCAATTTCTGTGAAATATTTTTTATCTTGAAGTTCCTTTAGCGGCTTCTCGAGTTCCGAAATTATTACAGAAGGTTCACGTTTCTCCTCATAAACTTTCTCTTCTACTGTCTTTTTTGTAACTTCTTCTTTTAATGGTGGAGTAATCGCACTTTCTTCTACAGATATAGCCTCTTTTTTAATAGGAATTTCCACTTGTTCAGGTTTTTCTTCCTGAGCTTTTATTTTTGATTGTTCTATTGATTTGAAGAGTTCTTCAGGTAACTCTATTACCTCCTCAGCTTTTTCTTCTACAGGTTTAATTTCTTCTCCTTCTACTTTTTGTTCTGGGGCTTGAACCTTTGTTTCCTTTTTAACTTCCTCTACTATTTCTTTATGTTCTTCTGGAGTTTTCAGTTTTGCCTTTGGTTTTTCTTCTTTCTCTAGCTCGCTGGTAACCTCAAATGGTGTTACTTCACTTACTTGCGCTTGCGTTTTCGTTTCTTCCTTTGGTACTGCTACCTCTACGGGCTTTATCTCAGGCTTTATTTCTATTTCTTCTTTTTTTGGGGTGGCTACGGTTACCTCAGAAGCTAGTTTTATTTTCTTTTCCTGTAGTGGTATGACTCTTGGTGGAAAAACATATTTTACTATTGCAAAAGATACTAAAAGAGACAAAAGCAAATAAAAGAGGTTTGAAGATGTTAAAAACGCTAAAACTGCATTAAATGCCATTGCTTGCTTACTAGAACTTAGTCCTAAAGAGGCTAACAAATTCCCTGCTAAGTAAAGTTGAAGAGCACTTGATGCAAAATATCCTACAAGCATACCTACTGCAGACTCTGAGAGATTTCTGCTTGTTATTGTAGCAATTAGTCCAAAAGCAATTGCAAGTGCTAGAGCAATGTATTGCCATTGTGGGTTGATTGTCGAATACATACCGCTTGCAATAGCTCCGCTTATAGTGTTGCCTGAGTATCCAAGTGGTGTGGCTAATAGTTGATACGCTAAGAGTGAAGTTCCGAGAATAGAAAAGAAGTAGTCATTGCTAAAGATACCAGAAGATAACTGTACAGTTGCTGTATCTACTACTATTTTGGCTTCTGGAGATTGAGGTTTCATGAATGTACCGCCAATAATGTACGGCATGAGAGCTACTATGAATACTCCAATGGCCGCTATTACAACAATTTTTATGAGGCTTATTTTCATCCCTTTATCTTCTTCTTTAAGCTAATTGAAGAAGAATTTAACACTTTCTCTTAACGAAGTTTAATGTTATAGAAAGTAAAAATGAACTATTGCTTCAAGTTATACCTTCATTCTGATATTTTCCTCTGTAAATAAAGTCAGGTTTCTTTGTTGTTTTTATAATTATAAGCTGGGCTAATCTACTACCCTTCCATAGTATCGCTCCAGAAGGATTTAGTACCAACAATAGTCCTGAACCCTTACCCTTATAGCCTGGATCCCAAACAGCGGTGTATACCACTATTCCCGACCTTAGCAATGAAGATCTTGGAAAAACAAGGCCAATAGCATCATCCGGGATACTTATGGTTTCAGAGTATGTTATTTTATAAGCTCCGGGGTTTAGGCTGTACTTTCCTTCTAAAGAACTTAATTTTTCAACTTTTGCAAGTTCTGGGTTTTTTTCAGATAAAACAAGTTGTGATAAAAAAACTTCAACTTCATCTAGAGTTAAATCAACTCCAGCAGGTTGAATTTGCTCTGTTATACTTTTTAAGTTGCTAACAATTCCTCCTTCTATTATCTCCCTTCCTATAAGCACAGACATTTGAAACACCCTAGTTTCAGTAATAAGACTTCTAAACATAAACTTTATTATAAATAAGCTTCAAAAATCTTTAGTAAGAGATACATTATAGTTAACCGTAATTCGCTTAAGCTCCTACCTATAAACGCATTGTAAAAATGTCGCCAATAGTAGTCGATAAAATAATTGGTCTTCCAGTAAGGGATTATTTGGGAAGAGAATTAGGAAAAGTTGTTTGTTATACGAGAAATGGAAGGGGTATAATAAGCAAAATAACAGCCCTTGACGACTATGGTGAAATAAGAGAGTTTGATAAAGATGAAATAGAGATAACTTCAACTGAAATTAGACTCATGGACAAACTCCTAAGTGAGGTAAAATACTTAAAGAGAGAAATAGAAATTAACTTTAAGAGAAGAAAAGCTCTTGAAGAGCTTAACAAATCAAGTGCATTTCATAAGAGAGTTTACACTGAACTAAAAGCTAACTTTGATAGAGAAAGAGAAGAACTAGAGAAAAGGAAAAAGGAACTTTTAGAATTAGCTAACAGCAGGAGAGAAGAAATAGCAAGAAAAATAGTTGAAATGCAAAAAATTCAAGCAATCGTTGAAGTTCAAGCTATGTCTGGAGAACTTGACGACATTACATATAGGACTGCATTAAGTGGAATAAAAACTGTTATGAGCAAACTTTCTAAAGAAATGGAACTTCTTAATCGGGAATTTAGCTTTCTCGAGATTGATATTGAAGAAAAACCTGCTACGCCAGAATATACAGAGCAGAAACAAGTTGAACAAGTTGTAGTAATTTCGTCCACCGAGCTGCCTTCTTCAAACAATGATCAAGTAGAAGTAAACTCAAATACGAGCAACAATGTTCCTTTGAGTACAACAGAAATGAAGTTAGAAAATAAGAAAGAAACAGAGGAAAAATCTAATAACTTTCAACTTAATAATACATTTGACCTTGAGTTTATAAAAAAGATAGGTGGTGTTGTACCTGGAACTCCTGAAACGTCTTCAGAAGATAAACAGAACAAAAATGCTAAAGGCTATGAAGAACCAATTCATGTAAAGGTCGACGGTTAATCTTATTTCTTTTATTTATTTTTAAAAAGTAAATAACTAAAGTTCTACGATGTCTAAAATATCTTCTCCAGTTCCTACAAATTTTACAGGTACATTAGTAGCTTTTTCCACTTGACGTATAAACTCAATACATCTCTCACTTAAAACTTCTTTTTGTCTTACATGAGAACATTCAGGAAACAAACGATCTATCTTTGTTATAGCTATGCTTGTAGCACTATTAACTTTTGCGCTTTTTGCAGCTAGTTCAAAGTTAAATGGTGCTGCTCTTCTAATTCTACCAGTTACAGTCCCTCTTTCGACCCATCCACGTCTTTCAATTTCTTCAGGTGGAAGTTCTCCTGGTAGTGGTCCATTTCCAACTCTTGTTACATAACCCTTTAATACTAGAATAATTTCATCTACCTTCTTAGGCCCTATACCAACTTCACTAAGTACTGCGGCTGAGGTAGTATCTCTCCCAGTAACATAAGGGTATGTACCATGATACAAGCTTAAGTAAAAACCTTGAGAACCTTCTAGGTGAACAATTTTACCCTCATCCAGCGCATTGTTAACTTCCTCAGAAACATCTGCTAAGAAGTTTCTTAACTCTGGAATCTCTTTAGCTAACTTAGCTTTTCTAAGGACTCTATCTGCTATTGCTGGGCCGACTCCACTACCAGTACTTCCAATAACTTCCTTAAGGAATTTATCTTCTTGGTCTTGTTTTACATGTTTTTCTTCTATTATCGACGTATTATAGTCAACTCTTAACCTGTTTCTTAGCCCCAAGTCTTCTATCTCTTTAAAAAACACTTCAAGAGAAATATTTGCGCCAGGTGCTATCATTAACTTTGTGTTTTCGCAGACAAATGCACTAGGCGTTAGTCTTAGCTTGTATGTTTTGCCACTAATAACTACAGTATGCCCTGCATTTATGGAACCGGTCCTTACAGCAATTGTGGGGCGATCCCTCAGTGCGAGGTAGGCTGAAATTTTGCCTTCTAGGGGCTAAAGCTTTCCCTCATCGCCCCAAAAGCCAGACACGATTACTTTTAGCGTCATTTTCTGCTTTCAACATAGCAAAAATCTATTATTTAAGTCTCTTCTTATAGAAGTGAGGAGAAATGCCGCGAGAACCTGTTCATCCAATAGACTACAGGTATGGTGATCCAGCAATACTTGAATTCTTTACTGAAAGAGAAAAATATAAAACAATGATTGAGGTTGAAAAGACTGTTGCGGAAGTTCAAGGCGATCTGGGTTTAATTCCGAAGGAAGCTGCAGAAGTAATAAGTCAATTTGCAAAAAAGGATGTTGATGTAGAAGCAATAAAAAGACTTGAATCAGAAACAAAGCATGAAGTTGCTGCACTTGTTAGCTACATTGAGAAAAATTGTGGAGATTACGGTAGGTTCGTGCACTTTGGTTTGACTTCTAATGATATCATAGATACTTCTAATGCAATTATAATTCAAAAAGCAGGAGCAATCATTCTTAAACGTTTATTAAATCTGATAAAGATTCTTGCTAAAAAGGCGCTAGAAAATAAAAAAACAATTTGTGTTGCAAGAACTCATGGAATTCATGCAGAACCATATGTGTTTGGGTTAAAGTTTTCGGTATGGACATGGGAAGTTTCTAGATCTTATGCCAAAATAAAGGAAGCTCTAGAAGATATGCGATATGGTAAAATAAGCGGTGCGGTAGGAACTTACTTAATTATGGGTGAAAAGGGAATAGACGTTGAAAGAATCGCGTTGAATAAACTTGGGCTAAAACAACCTGCTATAGCTACCCAAATTTTAAGTAGAGACCTATACGCTAGGCTTATTGTTGAGTTTGTGATACTCTCAACTATCTTAGATAAAATTTCAACAGAGATTAGAAACCTTCAGAGAACTGAAATAAATGAAGTTAGAGAAAAATTTGTAGCTGAACAAGTTGGTTCTTCTGCTATGCCTCATAAAAGAAATCCAATAAATTGTGAAAAGGTTTCTGGAATAGCACGAGTTTTAAGAGGGATAAGCCTTTCAATGCTTGAAAACATAGTTTTATGGCACGAGAGAGATCTAAGTAATAGTTCAACTGAAAGGCTAGTGTTTCCAGAAGTCTTTGGACTGTTATCTGAACAACTAGTTACTATTCAAAAGGTTATTGAAGATCTTGAAATAAACAAAGAGAATATGATAAAAAACTTAGAGCTTACAAATGGAAAGATCTATTCTGAACTCTTATTAACAGAACTTATAAAAAGAGGAGTTTCAAGAAAGAGGGCTCATAGCATAGTTTCTGCTATTTCTGATAAAGTTGAAGAAAGTAAAACACACTTCTTTGAAACAGCTAAACAACACGAAGATATATCTAACCTTATTAAGGAAGAAGATATAAAAAATCTCTTTGATCAAGAAACTTTCTTTAAAGTTGTTGAAAAAATAATCTTAAGGGTCATAGATGAAAGCGAAAAAATTGTAGGTAAAAGTTTGGTGAATTAAGATGAGAATTCTTGTAGGTACATGCGGGTTTGCAATTTCAAAGAATACATATTTTAAGAAATTTAATACGGTTGAAATTCAAGAAACATTTTATAACGTTCCATCTGAGAAAACAGCAAAGAAATGGAGAGAAGAAGCACCTGAGGACTTTGTTTATACTTTGAAAGCTTGGCAAGGTATTACGCATTCTTCTAGTAGCCCAACTTGGAAACGGTATAAAGGAAAGCATAAAATAAATCTGACAAACTACGGAAATTTTATGCCAACTAAAGAAGTGTTTGAAGCTTGGAAGACTACTGCTAATTTTGCTAAGGCTCTAGGAGCAGAAATGATCATTTTTCAGTCTCCTCCAAGCTTTGAACCTAGCATGAGAAACAGAAGCAACTTAGAAAACTTTTTTTCAAGCATTGAACGGTATGGATTTAAGCTCGGTTGGGAACCAAGGGGAGAATGGCTTAATGAAAAGGTAGTACTAAAACAAATCATAGACAAGTACAACCTAATTCATGTAGTAGATCCTTTTTGGGATAAGCCTGTCGTTGAACAAGAGGTTTGTTACTTTAGACTTCATGGGCTTAGGAGAAGATACAACTATAAGTATGAGTATACAAGTAAGGACTTAGAAAAACTACTTAAAATTGTTTTAGAACAGGATTCCAAAGAAGTTTATGTAATGTTTAACGTAATAAATATGATAAAAAATGCAGAAGAGTTCCTAGAACTGTTAAGAAAACAAAATATTTATTCCTAAAAGTTGTAACAAAGAATAGTTTCGTAAAATAATTAAGAAATATGGTGTTCCAAAAACAAATAGAAACATATAAAGATTAAAAGTCTTAACTAAGTACTAAAAGTTTCATAACAGTATTGCTTTATATTATGGGTTCTGAACTAAGTATGGAATCCATACTTAGTCCTTGAGCCTCAACGCTCTTTTCCTCCTCAGGGTTCATTGGAGGACTCATTGAGCTTTGCTCCTTTCGGGGGAAACCCATAACTCCCCACATCCTAAGGAATGTTTTCCAAATGTTTATTGATGCATTCTTTTGCCTATCTATTACAAGTCCGCATTTTGGGCATTTGAAGACCTCTCCCCTTAGATCTTTGTTGCACACCGTCTGTAGCTGTAGAGGGTTTCCTTAACTCTAACAAATTTCCTCTTCAACTCAGGTCTTCTTTTAGCCCGTCCATGAAGGTATCTCTTCCTCCACGATTCAAGCATAGAATAAGCCTGTTTTATCGCAGAGTCCACGTAATGCTTGGAGTAAACCCATCCTCTAAGATTCTTGTCTCTAAGCTTTTTCCTAAAATCCTTATCTTTCCTCAGAAATGGTATAAGCCTCTTCCTATTCCTTTTCCATTCAATGTTCTTCCATAAATCTTCCAAGATAGATTCTCATGTAATCCTCTATAAGCTCATTCACCTCAAGATTATGAGGTATAGAGTATGCTTTAACTAACAATCTTTTTGACTCCAAGAAGCTTCTTCGCCTCTTTGATTTTATAGAGCTTTTCTGACATTAATATTCTTCTATATCTACCAATATTTAAGCATATCTATTTTGAAACTGCTGAAGGGGCAAAGACAAGTTTTGAAGAATGTATTCGAGGCAAGTAAAACTATTTAACTTCAAGTTAAAGACATACAGGCGAAACAAATTTATACTACTACTCACGCCAGCAAGGGTGAAATGGAAGAAGGAAAACCTTCAATTGTTTATAGGTGTTTAGCCTGTAAGAGTATATTCACTCCTGAAATGATGAACCCCAGAGAAATAAGGTGCCCATATTGTGGGTATAAGGTTTTAGAGAAAGTAAGAAAAGAAACAGTAAAAATGGTAAAAGCCATTTAACTGAATTTGATTTTCTTGTTCTTAAACACAGAGAGAGTAACTTCACACTAAAAGCCATTTTAAATATGGATCAAACCACATCGACCAGTACTGTGCTGGATTTTTCATCGGTATTGGATTTTCTAATTCATTTTCTGGCATTTTTTTAAGTTTTTGAACTTCAAATAGTTCTGAAAGGTAGAATGGAATCCTTTCAGAAATTGATGCATCTAAGTTATTAAGAAGTATCTTGTCAACGTCTCTTGTTAAGTTAAGTTTTTCTAAGAGGTCTACGACGTAGACTGTTTCCCTCGGCCAAACTACATAGCCATGATACTGTTCATCTCCTAAGTAAGGTGAGTGTTCTCTTTTCTGTGTAATTAAACCAAAGGGATAAATTCCTGAGCCAAGTTTCATGAGTTTTCTGTATACGATAAGTTCTTTTTGTGCAGTTTCAAGAGCTTTTTTCAAAAAGTCGTCATCTAAGTAAGATTTTAGAGTTGAAACTGAAGAGAAAGAAGCAGAAGATATAGTTTCATCCTTTAGGTACTCATTTTTGTGACTTATGTACATTATATTTGGAGGAATGTTGGTCTTACTATTTTTTAAAATTTCAAGGTATCTCTCAAGTGATTCTTCAGCTATTTTTGATATGTTGTTAGCATTTTTCGTAATTTTATCTATTCTTTTATATTCATTTAAAATGAGACAAAAAGTAGCTTGAATCTCTGGTAAAAAGAATGAAGGGGAATTAAGTAATTCATAAATATGTCTCTCGTCTTGATATTTAAAAAGAAGTTCTTTCAACATGTCTGCTGAAACTCTACTAGGGAACTTATATATTATTTTGTCACCAATTTTTATGTCATATCTACTATCAATCCAGCTATAGTAAGGTGGTGAAAGGATTAAACTATTGTTTATCGTGATATTCTTTATTTTACCTTCTATGGTAGCATCGACAAACTTTCTAAAAGCTTTGAATGCTCTTTCTAGTAAAGCTTTATCATTAGTTATTTGTCCTAATCTCAAAACTAGCTTATGAAACAATAAAGTGGCATCAATTGATTCAAAATTCAATACTTTTCTTCCTCCTTCAAATATAACAAAGTTTGGCAACATGCCATATTCATTCATCACTGAAAACCCAAAATTCACTTGGTTAACAATAAAATTGTAAAGACCTGTAGTCAAGTAAGTATTAATGTTCCAAAAAAGTCCTTCGTAAAGATCTCTAAGCCATATTTCTCTAAACCACCATGCCCCTGCTTCAGGCACAAGATACTCTTCTGAGTCAAGTGCGGTTCTTTTTCCAAAAGTTAACAGTGCAACTAGTCTTCCTTTCATAGCTGTTCTTATGTTTTCGTCACTTATTCCATCAAATGGAAGAGAGGACAATATTTGGTTCACATGAGAATAACTTATAGGTGATAAACAAAACAGTTCTTTCAGTACTTCCTCTTTTGAGTAGTTTGTTTCACTAACTATAACCTTAAGCTCGATAGGTTCTTCAGTTACACTAGCATAGAGTGGTCCGATCACGTATATTTCATCTTGTTCACTTTTAAACAATACTCTATTGTTTTCTACATATCTGAAACCATAACCTTGTTTATAATTCCACACTAAAGACCTAACTTTACTCATTTCTGAGTACATGTTTTGATTACTTTCAACTTTTACCTCTACTCTGTCACTTGAGCAAAGAACGCCCTCAGGGTGTTTTGAAAAAACACTACATGGAACGTAGTTCCCTTTTATTGGTCTAAGTTTTAGAAGAAAGTAAAAGAAATATTTAAATTTTGGAGGAATTCTCTCTTGGGCCACTTTTATCCTTAAAGCTGCAACATTTTGTAACCTAGTATTGCATAAAGAAAAATCTATAGAAATTTCTCCATACTCTTTTATTTTGTAGAAATACTTTGCAGAGAAAATGTTGTAGTACACTTTAGTTGGGGTAATTTCAACTTCTTTAAGATTTTCGTCTCTTAAAGAAATGCCAAAGGAATCAAGAATTTTCCACGTACTGCCATGCAGATCGCAAAGAAAACCTTCGACAGGATAGTCTCTATTCGGAGTAAAAAATGATTCTTTCTCAAATATATTTACTTTCACCGAAAAAACACTAGTTGACCATTCTGAAATTGGGTTCTTAAGAAGAATTCTGTAATTTCTTGCAAAATCATTGTTGTAGTTTTCTTCTGGTTCTAAAACAGTGTACGGTAACAATCTTTGTTTTTGTACTAAAGTAGTAATTATTTTAACTTTACTACTGGCTATTTGGCTCTTTTACTTGACTTTTTAAGAAACTTCATCCCTTTTCTTTGTAGGCTAACTAATTCGTCTTTGGCTAAACTGAAAAATGAGTTAAGTCTTTTCGATATTTAGTTTTTAGCGTTAGTTCGATTTCAAAAGTTTTCAGTTCTAGAGTGTGTAAAAACGAACGTTAGTTTTGTCTTTCGAAGTAATCTAGTTGCACTTGTTGCCGTTGTCAGCAGTTTCGAGACAGGTAGGTTTAAATAAAGGTTGATTACTTTAATGATGTCTGAAGATTACGAAGAACTGCTTAGACCAAAGGATGTTACAAAGATATTTAACATCTCAGTTAAGACTCTTTGAAAATGACAAAAGAAGGGGATTATTAAGGCTATTAGGCTTCCAACACTAAGAGTGAGGTTGAAAGATTATGGAAGCAGTTAAGAGCTATAGAATCCCAGTAGAAGCTCCAAAGGATTTAATCGAAGAATACTTTCAAGTTAAGCAAAGAGCTTTGGAGCACATTTTCGCCCATGTAAGGTTTTCCAATAAAGCCCATCTAAGTATCAGTAGAGAGGATAGGAGGAAGCTTAGAGATGAGTTACTAAAAAACTGGAGGTTTTCAAAGCATTATGTTGATTCAGCAATAAACTCTGTCATAGGGCTTGTTAAGAGCTGGATAACATTACATAATATGGGGAGAGCTGAAAGTAAGCCTAAGATAACTAAAAGAACAGTCTACATCAAGAGTACTCTTTTCAGCTTCAGAAATGTGTAACATAATCTTAGATAGAGACGTTGTAGCAGTATTGAACCTTCAGATGCGGGGAGAAGGGTTCCCCCAAAGAGCCCTCGATGAAATAATCGAGAGGGAAGGGCTAACTACTTAACTCAGAACCCTTGATTGTAAGCTTTAATTTAACAGAGTATCAAGAAGACGCTGACTTTAAAAATTTTGATATCCTAAAGTATATTTTTACAACTAATAAATGAAACATAAAGTATTTCATTCTTAGTATGAAAATTTCAAATAAAAAAGATTTAGATAACTTGCGGTTATTCAGCATGAAAGCTTTAATGTATTTATTTTTAAGTTAAGCAGTCCTTCTGTTCTAAATGATAAGTCTGTTTCTCTTATCGTAATGGTAACTTATTAATTTAAAGCCTATGCAAGTCTTATATTAAAGTCATGTATTCTCTTGTGGAATCTCTTTTTTTCAAAATTAATAAAGGTAAGCTCTTGGATCATCACCATCTGAGATTTCTCCAGCAAAATTAAACAACATTAATTTCTTTATGTCTTCGATATCAAAACTATGTCCTAATAACCAACCAAGCTTTACATAAGCTGTTTCAGAAGTCATATCAGAAAGGTATGTTGCTCCATATTTCAACGCAAGTCTTGCATTTCTGTACACGTATGGATCAACTCTTCCATAAATACATTGGGAAGTTATACCAACAAAAATAGACTGATCTGTTGCTCTCTTTATTGCATTAAGCCAAGAATTTCTCTGATCTAATGTTTGAGTTGGAACATGCCCTAATCCGGTTCCTTCAAGAACTATACCTTTGTATCCCTTATCAATTAAAAAGTCTAAAATTTCTGGATTTGAGCCAGGATAAGTCTTTATAAGTGCTGTTTTTTCTTCAAAAACATCATCTGCCCAAGGAGTATCTTTCGAACGTAATTTTAAGTTATGGATTAGAACACTTATATCCCCGTCTTTACTTACTTTAGCAATTGGAAGCTCATTTATTGGTCTAAAGGCATCCCTTCTCGAAGTGTGCATTTTTCTAGCTCTTGTACCTCTTATTACAATTGCTTCATCATCATTCATTGAGCTGTGAAAAACTATAGAAACTACTGCATATGGAAACTTTGTGGCTACAATTGCAGAAGAAATTATGTTGAAATCTGAGTCTCTCGAGCCTCTATCAACAGATCTCTGAGCGCCAGTAAGTACTACTGGAACGTTTAGACCTCTTATCATAAAAGATAATGCTGCAGCAGTAAAATGCATTGTATCTGTTCCATGCAAGATGACTACGCCTTCATCACCTTCTCTTAAGAATTCAACTACTTTCCTCGCGATCTGCTTCCATTCGTTTGGAGTTAAGTCTTCAGAAGCCAGAGAGAACAACCTTTCTGCCTTCCTTATGTTTGCAATACTTTGAAGTTCTGGTACACCATTTAAAATTTCTTCAGGAGAAAAAAGCATAGCTACTCCTCCTGTTAAGTAGTCTATTCTAGAACTTATAGTACCACCTGTTGAAATAAACGAAATTTTTGGAAGTTCTGGTTTTTGTTTTATTTCAGTTATTTTAGGGAACTTTTCAAGTTCAATATGTGTTTCAGTCTTTCTTATGCTACTTATATTTGATACATTTATACCAACGTTGTATCCATTTTTTAACTTAATAACTATCGCATCCTGATCTCCAAAGTCTATCTCTTCCCTTGGTAAGAGTACTCCTAATAATCTTTCACCATAGGCTTCAACTTCTACCATATCTCCTACACTTATTCCATTTTTGGTAAAAAGCTCTTGAACTCTTTTTGAGTAAGGCATTACTTCATCACCTTTTCTATTTCTTCTTTAAGCAATTCATAAACTAAGCTTCCTTGTACTTTTCCTCTAAAACGTTCCATTACTAAACCCATAAGAGGCTTTATTGCATCTTTTCCTCTTTGATTTATTAGTTCTTTCTTTTCCAGAACAACTTGTTGGATAGTTTTTCTTACTTCCTCTTCCCCTATCACTTTATTCTTTATTTTATTTACCACGGAACTAACTTCTTCTCCTTCTGATAGTAGCATTAGTGCTTCTTCAATTGCTTCTTTTGGTAGCTTTTCTCTGGAGAAAGCTAAAATTAAAGTTTGCAAATCGCTTTCGCTTATTTCATCTACTTTTATCCCATTCCTCCTTAAACTTGGAATCGTATTTAGTAGTACAGAAGAAACAAAAACGGGATCTACGTTCTCTTTCACTAACTTATAAAAAGTTTGAAGATCAGGAGACCTTACTAGTTGTCTTGCCATTTGTTCACTAACTCCGTATTCCATTATTTGTTTCATAACTTCTTCTGGAGTTGGTGGTAACTGCATTTTAAGTTCTTCAATGGTACTTTTATTAACAACTATTGGCAATAGATCAGTTTCTGGGTACATTCTAGCTGCTCCGGGAAGTGGCCTTAGGTAAGAGGTTGTTCCATCTGGGTTAGCTTTTCTAGTTTCTGTGGGAACTCCTTCTAAAGCCATGTTTACTCTATTGAGAACTGCCCTTAATGCTAGTTCTGCTTTTTTTATGTCTGAAAAAACAATTACGAATGCAGAATCTTTACTTAAGTTATTTTCATTCCTAATCAAGGAAACATCTTCTGCTGTAATTCCATAGCCTGGAAGTTCATCTGAGTGAATGATGCCCCTTACTCCTCCCCAAACTCTAGCATAATCTGCCAGTTCCGTACCAAACCTTCTTTTTGGTTGAATTTGCATTCCAAGCAATCCTTCTAAACCAGGGAGTGGTAGAAGGTAGGCGTTTTCTCCTCTTGCAATAGCTTCCTTAACTAATTTTGAGTTTGATTTTTTAAGAGCATTAGTAACCTCAAAGTAATTAAATTCAATTTTTTTTACTTTCCTTAAATTTAGCTCATCCCTTATCTTAATCAAGTTTCTTTGTCTTTCTATTTCATAGTACACAATATTTGGAATTAGTTCAAGTTCTTGCACTCCCTTGATTTCTTGTCTACTTCCTCCTGCTATACTTATGTTCAAATCTTGCCTAATGGAACCTAATCCTCTTTGAACATCTCCAGTTAATCTAAGCATTAACCCAACTTTCTCTGCCACTTCGATAGCTTGTTTTGCAGAATGAATATCTGGTTCTGTTGCTAGTTCTATCAACGGAATACCCAATCTATCCAGTCTATAAGTTGCTTCTTCTTTATCCGTTTCTTCAATAAATGCTGATTCTTCTTCTAAACAAAGAGTTTTGAATCTAACATTGCCTTCTTTTGTTTCAAGAAAAGATTCTTTTGTACCTATTGCAACTAAAGCTGTTCTTTGAAATCCTGTTGTGTTACTTCCATCTAGAACAACTTTTCTCATAACTCTTATCTCATCAAGTACCTGCATTCTGAACATTAAAGCTATCTTGAATGCAATTCTTAGTGCTTCTTCATTAATTTCATGTGGAGGTGCTTCATCCAATTCAACAAGGCAGGAGTTCATTGAATTAAAATCATAGTAAAACTTTCTCGCTCTCTGAGCTTCAAGAATTGCAGCAGGATCTTGCTCACCAAGCTCACTATATGAAAGTCGTATATGCCTCATGACTCTTGATTCTGGCTTTAATCCAAGCATGGAAGGGCAATCACAAAATAGCTTATGCGTTTTTAGTCTCTGATGCCACTCAAAGCCAATTTTTACTTCTGGTTCTTTAGTGCTCATTTTATCTTCCTCGATACGTATACACCTTCCTTTTCATAGCCTAACTTATAATAATATTCTCTCGTTCCTATTGCCGATATAACAAGTACTTTATGAGCATCAAAATCTTCTAGAGCTATTCTTTCAGCTTCTTTCAATAAAGAAGCTCCAAGTCCTCTATGTTGCCAAGATTTGCTATAAACTTTTCCAAATGGAGTTGCCCTTCCAACAACTTTCAGTTCTCTTACTATGGCGGCCTTGCTAGACTTAATTTCTGGCCTATGTGCGAATTCTGAAGGAATTCTAAGTCTTAAGTATCCAAACAAAGTATTAGTTTTTGCGTCTACATATTCAAGAAAAACTTCATGCCCTAGTGATGCCTCATAGTCAGTTCTCACTAGCTTAATTTCTGTAGCTTCAAAGAAGTTTCTTAAGCCTGCTTCTCTAAATCTAATTTCTTTTGTGTTTCTTCCGCTTTGTACGAGCCTTCTTATTGCAAGTTCTCTTAAGTTTCCGTGTTTTGGACCTGCAACTATCTTAGTTGCTGGAATATCTCTTTGAACTCTCATGAATCTAATCCAATTTGGAGAGAGTTCGAGTGCCTTCGCTACTATTTCTATAGCTTCCTCGTCAGTTAAAGCCTTATACTCTCCTTTTTTATAAAGATCGTATAGTTTTGTTCCTTCTACAACTAACGTCGGATATACTTTTATCATATCTGGTTTAAATACTTGATCTTCAAATATTACTTTAAACATTTCAATATCTCTATTAAAGCTTGATAATGGTAATCCTGGCATTATATGGATCGCCACCTTTAATCCAGCATCCTTTGCAATTCTTATTGCGTCTATACTTTCCTTAACTGTGTGTCCTCTGTTAACAAATTTTAGAACGTCTTCGTAAATCGATTGGACTCCAATTTCAACTCTTGTAGTACCATAGCTAAGCATTAAATCAACGTGTTCTTCTTTACAATAATCTGGGCGCGTCTCTATAGTGAGTGCAACGTTTCTTCTTTTTGCTTTCTCAGCCATACTTATTGCTTCTTCTATAGAGCTAGAAGACAAACCGTTAATTGCATCGAAACATCCTTTTATGAAGAACGTTTGGTACTTGACTGGAAAAGAGGGAAAAGTTCCTCCCATGATTATAAGTTCAACTTTTTTTGTACTATGTCCCATTTGCTCTAATTGTTTTAGTCTTGCTTCAACTTGTTTTTTAGGATCAAAGTTGTATTGTATTGCTCTCATTGCAGCAGGCTCGTAACCAGTGTAACTTTGCGGAGTTCCAAATTTTGGTCCTCCTGGACAATAAATGCACGGCCCCTCTTTATGAGGACATGGTAATGGAGCAGTCATTGCTGCAACAACAACAACACCTGAAGCCGATCTTGTTTTCTTTATTGCAAGTTCTTGAGCTACTTTTTCTTTAAACTCCTCTTCTAAAGCTAGAAGCACCTCTGTATTTGAAGGAACTCTTGTTAGTTTGTATTTTGATGCGATTTTTTTCTTAATTTCTTCAAAATGATTTTTATCGATAGGCCATTGTTTTTTTAGTTCGTAAGCTATTTCGTTGATTGCTTTTTCATAACTGTTAGAATATACTTGCAATTCTGCATGTTTTCTAAAATCAAAGGGTATTTAAATCTGATACTTTAGAGGATAAGTGAACTACTCCTCGCTATCGCAAGGAGCTTCCTGCTTCCACGGACAGACTCGCTCTCCACTCACCCACAGCGGAGGCCTCGGCAAGTGAGGCCGTTTCGAGGAACCCGTGTGGAAGGTGGGTTACGGAGGTCTTGCCCTCAGCAGGCGTCTCTTTCGGCCTGTCCCATGCCTACTAGGTCTGCCAGCCAAGCAGACAATGATAGATGTAATGAGAAAAATATAAGCTTTTCGGTTTCGGCTTTCATCCCCCAGCTTTCGCAGGGGGACTTCCCGCCATCAAAGTTAAATCATTACTGTTCTGAAGTCACTTTTATGTACTAATTAAAAATTCCAAAGTTCACAGTTACTTCACGACTACTATTTCAAAGTTTTTTATTTTAGATTAAGTTCAAATTGCTTTAAAAAAATATTTTACAATAAAAATCTTCTAGAAGAAATAGTTGTTTTCAATCAAATAAGCAAATTAAAGACTTAATTCTCATTCGATTCTGAGATAATAGTCTAAAAGTTCTTTTTAAAGTAATTTGATAAGGCGTAAACGACCTTAAGTTTATGGTATTAGCAGTTTCTTTTTTACAAAAGACTTAAATTTAACCTTATATAAAGTTTATAAAGGGGGTTACAGCACATAAAATCAAATTGATTCCATCATTACCAATTGGAGAAAAGAAACCCATTGTCAAAATAGAAAATGTCGTTGCTTCTGCAGTTTTAAATCAAAGAATTAATTTGTTTGACATCGTCAATTCATTTGACGAATCAGTCATAGAATACGTACCAGAGCAATTTCCAGGTCTTGTTTTTCGTTTAAAAAAACCAAAGACAGCAACTTTAATATTTAGCTCAGGAAAAATGGTATGCACTGGGAGTAAATCAGAAAAACAAGCAATAAGGGCAATATATAGAGTTGTAGAAGAATTAAAAAGAGTTGGGATATCAATCTACAACAAACCTGAAATAACTATACAGAACATAGTTGCCTCTGGATCTTTACCCGGAAGAATAGATCTTGAAAAATGTGCTTATACACTAGAACGAACAATGTATGAGCCTGAAGAGTTCCCAGGGCTCATATATAGAATGAAAGAACCTAAAGTTGTCCTATTACTCTTTGCAAGTGGAAAATTTGTTTGTACTGGAGCAAGAAAAGAAGCTGACGTAAAACAAGCAACAGAAAACTTATACAAGCAACTTTCTGAACTGAACTTGCTCTATTAAACAAAAGATAAAAGTAACTCTAATCGCATCGCAAATTGCAAAAAGGAACCACTTTATATTCGTCTAAAAATAATTATAAACTATGAGCATGAACTTATGACTCATCGAATGTATAACTTCAATTTTGGAGTTTCAACCTTGATTCTTTGGTACTCTCCTCAGCTGAGCCGAGAGATCTTCGATTCTTCGAGCACACAGCCTAGTATGCTTGCCGAAACCTTCGCCAATCTTATTTGCTAGAACTTTAAATTACGTTATTCTTAGCATTTCAAATCTTTCAAAAACTCATCTTAGGGTTACTTTAGGTTTTTTTATAAAATTTCCCAGAGTTTAATTTTCATATTACAGTACAACGAAGTTCTTTGCTAAAGAACTCAAAAAATTCTTTTTTTGAGTTTTTAATCTTAATTTGTTTTAATTTTTATAAACAATAGTGTTTTGAATAAATAGAGCTGCTACTTCGTCCTTTTTAAGTAGCTGATGACAAATTTCAAAAAGGTAAGTTTAAATAAGCTGTTCAGTAAAGTGCTGAAGGTGTCGAGGTGTAGAAAAATGGGAAAAATTACGACTGCAGAGTATGAAGTACCAGAAGAATTACAATCTCAAGCTTTCGAACTACTGAAACTAGCAGCCCAAACAGGTAAAGTTAGAAGAGGCACCAATGAGACAACAAAATCCATAGAAAGAGGGGTAGCTAAGCTGGTAGTTATTGCTGAAGATGTAGACCCCGTGGAAATAGTTCTTCATGTGCCTTTACTCTGTAGGGATAGAAAGGTCCCCTACTTAATAGTTTCAAGTAAGAAAATGCTAGGAAGCGCAGTGGGATTATCAGTACCTGCGGCATGTGCAGCCATCGAAAATCCTGGACAAGCTGAGAAACAAATGAATGAGTTAATCGAAAAAATAAACAAGCTGAAACAGAGTTAAAAAGTGAAAAAACGAAATGAGTATCGAAGACGAATGCATCCATGTAGAAGTTTTAGAAGTTCTAGGGAGAGCTGGTGCTACGGGAGAAGTTACTCAAGTTAGAGTGAGAATTTTATCTGGTAGGAATAAAGGGAGAGTAATACTTAGAAACGTAAGAGGACCTGTAAAGGTTGGAGAGATTCTTTGCTTAAGAGAAGATGAAAGAGAAGCAAGAAGGGTGAGGTAAAGATGCCAATCTTTAGAAAATGTTCTTTCTGTGGTAGGCAGGTAGAACCTGGAACGGGACTACTATTTGTTAGAAATGATGGTGCGCTGCTTTGGTTTTGTTCATCGAAGTGCAAAAAGAATGCGCTTGAACTAAAAAGAAACCCAAGAAAAATAAAATGGGTGAAGAAGCAGTTTTAAGTTTTAGAATAAATGGATTTTTTATAGATGTTTATTGTATATTCTGTTGTGGAAGTCGACCTTGGAGTTCATTTGCTTACGAATCGAACGACATATTAAAAGAGTCTTAGTGGACTGGACTTTAGGAATATGATAAACTTCTGCATAGATATACCTATATGTGGTGGTAAACTAATATCGAATGAGTATAGGTATAAGAAATGTAAGGCATGCAAGTATGAAAACGAAGAAGACGTATTGCAGTCCTTAAATGCTTAGGATGAAGGATCCCTGAAAAGCTTTTTGTGAACCTATAATAGAAGTGAAAGGGGAGTGATAAAATCTGTGAATCTCACAATGGTAAAAAGTTCTTTAAAGAAGTAAGAAGCCTTTTTTTGACTATTAATATCTTTGTTTTTAACACTATTCTTCTACAAAAAGTAAAGGGGGACTTCAAAGAAGCTAACATTTATTAAAGTTTTAAGTCTTTCATGTGCTGGTGATCAAAATTGGAAATTAGAGAGCCTATTGTCGTGGTCTTAGGCCATTCCTTTTAAAGGGGCTAAGTAGACCACGGCAAGACTTCGTTATTAGATAAGATAAGAGGAACTGTTGTGGCAAAAAGAGAAGCAGGGGGGATAACCTTTTAGAGGTCCTAGACCCAGCATGTTGGAGCTTCTTATTTGCCCTTTGATACTTTAATTAGTATAGTTAGAGAGATAAAAGGCTTTGAAGTAGCTTCGAAAGTAAAAATTCCAGGAATTCTAGTTATAGATACTCCAGGTCATCAAGCCTTCATGAACTTAAGAAAGAGAGGTGGCTCTATTGCTGATTTTGCTATATTAGTAATAGATGTTACTTCTGGTGTAATGCCTCAAACTGTAGAGTCAGTTAATATACTAAAGTCAAGAAATACTCCATTCGTAGTTGCAGCAAACAAAATAGACTTAGTTAAAGGTTGGAAGCAAGTTAATACGCTTTCTTTTCTTGAATCATTAAAGTTTCAAGAACCTTCTGTTAGAAAAGCGCTTGAAGAAAAAATTTACCAGCTAGTGGGTCAACTTTCAAACCTACAAATAGATACAGATATTTTTTACAATATGAAAAGTTTCAAAGGGAGGGTTCCAATAGTTCCTGTTAGCGCGAAGACTGGAGAAGGAATAGCAGAGCTAATAGCAGTCATAGTTGGAATGGTCCAAACTTTTAACTTAGATTCGTTGAGAATAAGTTCAAACCGAGGCAAAGGAGTAGTCTTAGAAGTTACAGAAGAAACAGGTTTAGGGACAACACTAAATGTTATAGTATATGATGGAGAGTTTAAAGTTGGAAACCAAATTGCCCTTCTAGGAGCTGATGGGCCAATAGTAACAAAAATCAGATCATTACTGGTTCCGAAGCCCCTTGACGAGATGAGAGATCCGAGGGATAAATTTAACTATGTGGAAGTTGTTAAAGCATCAGCTGGAGTAAAAGTAAGCGCACCTAACTTAGAGAAAGCCCTTGCAGGTTCAGAAGTTATAGTGTTTAGTGGAGAAGAAGAGAAACCCTTGTTAGATCAGCTTTCTAAAGAAACATCTCAGTTTCTATTTGAAAAAGAGGTTGAAGGCTTGGTGATAAAGGCTGATACATTAGGTGCTTTAGAAGCAATTGTAAGCGAGCTCCAGGCAAGAAAAATAGGAATAAGGGTAGCAGGCATAGGGCCAGTTTCTAAGAAAGACGTGATTCAAGCATCTCTTGCTTCATCAGAAAAAAGATACCTAAGAGCAATTCTCGCATTCAATGTAAACATCACAGATGAAGCAGAAATAGGTGCTAGAGATATGGACGTAAAGATATTTTCTGGAGAAATAATATATAGTATAATAGAGGACTACATTGCATGGAAAGAACAAATTGAAAAATCATCTCTTGAAGCAACAATTTCTTCAGTTCAAATGCCATGTAAGATTCTAGTACTTCCTGGATTCGTTTTTAGGAGAAGTAAACCTGCAATATTTGGTATAAGGGTTGAGAAGGGCATACTTAGACAAGGTGCTTATTTGATGAATGAAAAAGGAGAACATGTTGGAGTAGTAGAGTCAATAAGACTTAAAGACGAAACTGTAAGAGAAGCTACTGTGAAGCAAGAAGTATCAATTTCAGTAAGAGAAGCTGTTGTTGGGAGATCTATAAAGGAAGGCGAAGTATTATATTCAGACATTCCCTCTTCACATGCTTTCTTATTGAAAAATAAACTCCAGCAATTCATAAGTCAAGATACATTAGAGGCACTAGAAGAAATATACAACATCAAAAGGAAGAAAGAACCTTATTGGGGAATGTATTAAAGTTTAAGAGTGAATAGAAAAGCTATTTAACTACACCGTACCCAATAAGCCTCCATCTCTTATCTATTATTCTACTAATTGCGGCTCTCTGTCCAAATTCAGCTACTAGGGGCTTATCAAGTTTAACATTTATTATGTTATCTTTTACTGCCTGAACCTCGCCGCTACTCATCCCTACACCTATGTTAATATTCAACTTTTCCCTTTGTTTTATTGGCTCTATTTTTATTTTCTCCCGGGTACCAAGCAGATACGAAAACAAATTAATCTCTAGAGATACTTGTTTTGTAACTCTTATCTGTTTCCCTGCTAAAGTAACAAGGGAGCCTGATAACCTATCGTCTTTTGTTAACGATGGATCTAACGTGGAACCAATTGCTATTAAGCCTCCAGGGTCTGCTTCTTTTAAACTCTTGTTGTCAAACATTATTGAAATTACTTTTGTTTCAAGGACTATGTTTTTTACTTCTCCTTCACTCTTCATAATAATTCCAGGAAAGATGCTAATTTCATCACCTTCTTTTATTTTACCTTGCTGTACTGAACCTCCAATTACACCTCCTTTAATGTCTTTAAGTAGTGTGCCGGGCTTATTTATATTAAAAGATCTTATAACTGGCATTCTTAATTCTAGGTTAGGGTCCCTGTTTGGTGTTGGAAAGTACTTTTCAATTGCCCAAACTAAAGCATCTATATTTGTACCAAATGTAGCAGAAACAGGTATTATTGGAACGTTCTCATAGCCAGCTTCTGAAAGGAGAGTCTTAATTTCGTTATAGCTCTCTTTTGCTCTTTCTTTAGTTACTAAGTCAATTTTGTTCTGAACCACTATAAGATTTTTTAGATTAAGAATCTTTGCAGCATATAGGTGCTCCATTGTCTGAGGTTGAGGACATTTTTCATCTGCGGCTATTACAAAAAGAGCACCATCCATTAACGCCGCACCACTAAGCATAGTTGTCATTAAGACTTCATGCCCAGGTGCATCTATGAAAGAGATACTTCTAACGTATTCGCAAGAATGCCCCTTTGGACAAGTGTTTGAAGTAAAGTAATTAAAAGGAGGCTCGCAAACATTACATTTGTATATATCCATTGTAGCATAACCAAGTTTTATTGTAATGTTTCGAGCAAGTTCTTGGCTATGCCTACTAGTTAATACTCCGGTAAGAGCTTTCACAAGAGATGTTTTTCCATGATCAACATGTCCTAAAGTTCCAATGTTTATCGAAGGTTTTTGAATGTTAGAGTCTAGTTTAGACATATCACTCTATCCTTACTAAGTTAACTTGAGCAGTCTCTTCGGAAACTACTTCTCCTCTAACTGTAACTTTGACTTTCTCACCTTTCTTTGCTTTTCTAGCAGCTTTCCCTCTTTCAAGCAGTACACTCCTTTGAGCTGTACCGTGTATTCCTACCAGCATTGGAAATCCTGAAGTATCGGAGCCCCCAGTTATTTTAAACTTCCCCTGTTTCTTTATTATAGCGCCGTCAATTACGTCACCTATCTTGTATCCCATTAAAGGCTTAGCATCCTCACCTTCTAGTATTAGAGACTCATGTTTTTTCTCTACGTGATCTTCGATTTCAATTCTAATCCTTGCGGGCAATTTTTATCACCAAAAGTCAACGAAGGCAGTTTAAAGCTTTTTGTACTTTTAAACTTTAAGACCATTAGAAGCCATTACTTTAAGCTCTTTAGTTAGTGAATTAAAACTTGATTTTTCAGTCATTTAGTCTGAGATTAGACCTTTTTAAGCATAAGTTTCTGCCAATAGACTTGCAAGTTTCTTACGAAAACACACATGAAACGCTTAAGATTAAACACACTCAAAATTAACATATACTTTATTTCTCAAACTGAGGTTTGCTACGAATCTTCTAAAACTCCTATTACTCTTGCTCCTAATGGATCATTATGAGCATTTAAAAATGTACAAAATACTAAGACTACGGGTTCTGAGTTAAGTAGTTAGCCCTTCCCCCCCAATTATTTCATCGAGGGCTCTTTGGGGGAACCCTTCTCCCCGCATCTGAAGGTTCAATACTGCTACGATGTCTCTATCCATTGCTAATCCGCATTTTTCGCATTTCATTATCCTGCCCAGATAGGAAGCCATGCTTCCAGAACAGAGAGGGCGTAGAGTTCTTCTTCCATCAAAGAGTTAAGGGGGTTAGACCGCTGTTTAAACTTTTCTATTTTGAAACTGCTGAAGAGGCAAGTTAGAGGCAGGGAAGAGTTCTGTTGATTTAAGGTTTAGTAAGGACTATGAATTTGCTTATGAGTCCACTATCGTTCATGTGGAGAGTTCTCTCTTTAAGACTACTCTCTTTCTATAAAGAGACTTTACTTTTATCCGCGGTATAGGACTTCTTTTTTCTTTTCGTGGCAACTTTGGCGTTACACTACGAACTTTACCTGCCAATGTAACTGAACCGTGAGTAACCATATATATTCATACACCCCCATTTATTCCGACTTTGTTGTTTCTTTAAAGAGGTATATAAACCTTATGTTAAGGCTAGTTGGCTTTGCTAAACTAAAGTTTTAAGCTAGGATGCGAACTAGTTTATGTTTAAATTTTTGAACAGAAAGGATAAACTTTGCTATTTTTGTGCCATTTAGCTGAACTTGTTCGCTCCTGGTGATGGCTCCTAGCTCATACCTTCGGAGCGAAGGGTGTACCACCACCCTTTATTTTCTCATTATGAGACTAGAGTTTTGGCACCTTCAAAGGGCGCGGATCTTGTCTCCGCCGTTGA
>JAFNIV010000007.1 GCA_017601145.1 Candidatus Brockarchaeota archaeon | reverse complement strand
TGAGGCCGTTTCGAGGAACCCGTGTGGAAGGTGGGTTACGGAGGTCTTGCCCTCAGCAGGCGTCTCTTTCGGCCTGTCCCATGCCTACTAGGTCTGCCACCAAGCAGACGATGATAGATATAACGAGAAAAATATAAGCTTTTCGGCTTTCATCCCCCAGCTTTCGCAGGGGGACTTCACGCCGTCAAAGTTAAAATAAAATAAAATAAGTTAGCTACAGAAAGCATCAATTACTTTAAGTAGTTCTTCATCTACAAGCCTTGTTCCTTTCATACCTTCGATTAAGTCTATATCTATAATTTTAGTCCCGCTTAATGAAACCATCCTTCCAAATTTTCCCTCTTTCACTAAGTCTACTGCCTTAATTCCAAATCGTGTTGACAAGACCCTATCAAAAGCAATCGGACTCTTTCCTCTAATGACATGTCCAAGTATTACAGATCTTGTTTCAAGGCCAGTTGTTTTTTCTATTTCTTTAGCTAAAAAGTCACCTATTCCTCCAAGTAGGACATGCCCAAATTGGTCCTTTTTCACATCTTTTGTTATGGGGCCGGAGTAGTCAGCGATTAAAGCACCCTCTGCAACGACTATCAACAGCGAGTTTTTACCTTCTGCTTTTTTCTTTTTTACAAATTCTACAACATCTGAAATCTTAAATGGTCGCTCTGGCAATAGTATAAGGTCAGCACCAGAAGCAACACCGGAATAAGCTGCTATCCAACCTGCATGGCGCCCCATAACTTCTGCTACCATTATTCTTTCGTGGGAAGCTCCAGTAACTTTAAGGTTATCAAGAGCATCCATTGCTGCTTCAACAGCAGTCAGGAAACCAAAGGTAAAATCAGTACCTGGAACATCGTTATCTATTGTTTTTGGAACACCAATTACTTTCTCTCCTTCTTCTGCTAACTTCTTAGCAACACTTAAAGTATCGTCGCCTCCTATTGCAATCAGAGCATCTAGCTTTAGTTTTTTTATGTTTTCTCTAACTTTTTTTATTCCTTCTGGGTCTTTTAGAGGGTTAGTTCTCGAAGTAAGGATTATAGTTCCAGCATCTTTTATTATATTTTCAACTTCAGAGTACTTTAATGGTACTATTTCAACTTTTTCAAGGAGTCCAGCCCAGCCTCTCTTTATTCCTACAACTTCAAAGCCATACTCTTCCGCTCTCTTTACAACTGCTCTAATTACAGCATTTAAGCCAGGAGCATCTCCTCCTCCAGTAAGAACGCCTATCCTCATTTTGATCCCTCTTTTATTCTATAACAAGGATAAAAAAGTTTCTTTCTTAGTGAGCTACCTTTTCTTATCTAGAGAGCTTCTTGCTTCATGACAAGCGTATGATACTTTTACAAGAAGCTTATCTTAGAAGGCGAATGGCTATGCTACTCCATTATTTTTACTCTAGATGTAGATAATATTTCTTTGTTTTTTCGTGTTCATGCTTTGTATGAAAAACTTTCTACTCAACAGCTAAAACTCTTGACTTGTTTCTCTCATTTTTTCTTTAAGATACTTTTTATTGAAGTCAAGCACTACCAGTTTTGCCCTTTATAAGATCAAGGATTTCCCTTGCATTTATATCGCTCATAACAATTTTTGTAAAAGAGTTTACTCGAGTATAAAAAATTTCTTTTCTTTCCTCTAATTCGCCGCCATACAATGCAATTCCTCTAACTATATCGTTTTCATAGACTGCAGCAACATCCCCTACTCTAGGTTCATGATCTTCTAGAAATAAAATTTCATCTCTTTTAACTACTTTTGCTTCTGCACCCTTTAGGAACCTAACTATGTTTGCTAACCTAGAAAGCCTTCTCATAACTTGAGTTCTCTTCATAACATGAGAAGGAGGATTAAGTGTTATTAGCTTGTAACTTCCTTCTTTGATTAGACTTTCTCCTTGACACAGCTCTATTACTATGTCTGGCTTTATTTTTTCTATTAGCTTTTTCTTATGAGCAACTCCTTCATTGTCAAGCCATCCATCTGTGTTTATAATTATGTAATCAGGGTTATAAAGCAGTAAACTTTCCTTAACTCTTTTAACTTTATCAATGCTTTCTTCAAAAGCTCTTGAAGGCGAAAGGGCACCAACAAACTCCATCGTAATTGGTTTAATGTTTCTTAAGTCAATAACTTTTCTTCTAACTAAAGAGGCTGAAATGAACCCTGGTGGACCTAAGTCTGATTGACCAACGTCTGCATCGACTAGTCCAACTACTTTAGAGAAGTTAAGAACTGAATTTGAAAGAAATTGAGAGAGCGTGCTTTTTCCTGAATCGGTTTGCCCTATTATAACTATAGTTGAGTTTGGCTTAACTAAAAGTTCGTCTATTACAGCTCTCCAAGAACTTGGAATAGGATCTTCTCTAACAAAGACCCACTTAAAAAATCCTTCTCCTATTATTATTGATTTAAATTCCGGAGAAAAGATAGGAATCTGTCTTCCAAGCCTTACTTTAAAAGAGGCTCCTTTTGATAAAATTGCACCAAGTATCTCGACTTGACCCTGTCTAACTTCAGTCCGCCCCCTTCCACTTAATAATAAACTGTTTCCAGGATTTATGTAGAGTTTTACTGATTTCTTTTCAACCAATTCACCTCAAGAACAAAGAATAGCTTTTTTAAAGGCTTCTTCCAATTTTATTACATCATAAAAACTTATAACTGTTGAAATAAAACAATTAAATACCCCTTAGCCCTTACTTATTGTTGCTAGTTGACAACGTCAGCAGAAGAAGAAAGGAAAAAAGCTCTTGCAGACTTAAAGAAGAGACTTGAAGAAAAAGTAAGTGAACTTCAAAACGAAGCTAACTTGCTTAAGGAGGCTATTTCAATAGTAGACAACGAGCTAGCTAAACTAAGCTTTAGTAGTGGAACAGAGATCCTTCAAAGCAAGAAGCTGGAACAAAAAGAAAAAGAAGCTGAAAAAATACAATTTTCTTATAGGGGAAAAAGCTATGGAGTTGCTTTTGTAAGTACTGATGAACTAACAATAGAATTAGACCAATCCTTAAATCTAAGTTCTTCCATTAGACCCTTTGAAGCGTTCTTTATAAACAGACTTCTGGAAGGCATGAGAGAGGCAGACACTCAAAATGCATCCAAAGGGGCTATAAGACCAGACCAAATATTATCTTATGAAGTAATCCAGGATGGCCCTTACATTAGAAAGATCATCGTTAAAAACTTTAGAGAAAGACAAAGAATAAGAGAAATACTTAATGGGTTAGGATGGACCATTGAAAATATGCTTAAGAATATAGCATCAAGCTCATAAAAAATAAACCTTTAAGGAATTATAAAGGTTCTGTTTTGGCTTAAGAGAGAATAAGCATCCTTATGCTGCGTTAGAGGGCCATTGTTCTTCTTCCAAACACCAACACCTTCTACAACTTTTCCAATTTCAGAAACTATAATTTTCTTCGAAGAGAGAGATGCAATCACCTTATCTTTTATCTCTTTGCTAACTATAGCTAATAAGCTACCGTAGGAAGTTGTTGAAGTTGGATCGCCATTAACAGATTTAACAAGTTCTAATCCTACTTCATCCCATGGTATTTCGTCTACGTTTATCATCAATCCAACTTTATGCTCACTTGATATCTTTTTTGCAGCTTTAACGATTCCTTCATCTCCAACTAAAGAAATTGACTTTGCTTCAAATTCTATTAATAGCTTTATAGCCTCGACTGTTGAGAGTTTGTTGTAAGAATTCTTTAAGTGTCTTGGATTTCCTCCTTTTTGTTCTGTTAATTCTGGTTTTTCAAAAGAGATTCGGATAGACAACTCAAGAAGGGGTTTTCCTACTATTAAAACAGGGTCATCTGGCTTAACTGCTTGTTTATTCTTGTTTTGCTTAACGTAGCCAGAAGTAGTTACAGAAATTAAAGGTGCAGAAACCCCTGGTAAGAATGATAAAGAAAGATCAGAAGCACAAACACCAAGTCTTCTCATTTCTCTTCCCATAGTTAAGAGAAGCTTCTTTAGAGTTTGAGTTTCCATGTCAAGTGGGCATATTACATTAAACATATGCATCAGTGGAATAACACTTTTGCTTAGAGAATAAGAGTGCGGAAAGTTCACAGAAAGAAATCCAAGGAGCTCTGGAGGCTCTGTCATTATTGGATGAGTGAAATTTTGGATTTCAAGAGGAGTTGACTGGGCAATTCTAAACTTTTTTTCTATTGGTATAGTTCTACCAATTACTTCTTTAAGGTCCTGGGAAGAAACTCTTCCAATGCTTATGTTCATGAGGCTCCTGTCGAGTAGCAAGTGGCATAGCTTCCCTTTAAATTTTTAATATAAACAATAAAACTTTTTTTATTAAGGTATCTGTCTTCTTCTCAGCGTTACACAAGAAATTTTAAAAGTTTAAACAGTACATTTAGCTAGAAAGCATTACGTTGCTATTGTAACCTTTAACTTTTTTTTATGTTCTCAACTTTTTGGAAATTGTCAGCTTCCATCTTGTCAACTATTTCTTTTGCATCTTTGCTTTCAATATATTTTATGTTAAAGGTTTCTGCAATTTTCTTTTCATCAGGTGTTAGTTCATTAACGGAAACAAAGTAGTAGTTTGTGTTTTCAAGGTCCTGAGATTTAACATAGCCACTCAACAAAGAATCTTTTTGCGTTTTACCTGACTCTGCCGAAATATCTATTGTTACTTGATTATCGCCTTTAACAGCTATTATATCAAACTCATGCGGTAATCCTGACTTTCCAAGCAATAGACTTTTTTCTTTTACAGAGTATCCCCGATTCGTAAGTTCTGATACAATCTTAGAAGCAAGGAATAAACCAGGTTCAAACTTCACCAAAGTAGGAGAAGGCTCGTATGTGTATAGATCAATCCAATTTAATTTGTTGAAATCAGATTGAGTAGAACAATCTAAACAAAAAGCGGAAACTGCTGGGTGTTCAAAAAAGATTCCACAACTATTGCACTTGTAATAAACATCATATACTTTATAATCAACTGGTAAGCTAAAAGTTTCTCCACTTTCATTTATTTGTGCAGACTTTAGCTCTTGACCACAATTAGGACAGGTGTTATTAATGAATTCACTCTCAAATCCTATATACTCACAAGTAGAAGTTAAGTGCTGAAGTGCCTTTCCCTTCAACCAATTAGTGGATTTGCAGGACGGACAAATAAAAACGAATAGGAGTTTTTGAGAGCCACAATTAGGACATAGTGGTACCTTCCTATAAAACTTTCTTAACAAAAAACCTTTTTCAACTAAGCTATTTGCTACATTTAGAAACTCAGAAAGTTCTAAATCGAGAACGCTACTAATGTCATAAACGAATCCCTTAGCAAAAGAATACTTTGGTTTTATGGACTTTATATCTTCTTCCAAGATTTTCGCAATTAGTCTTTCTTCACCTTCAGAAAGGCGCATTTTTCTTTTTACTACCGACAAAATAATTAAAATAGAATATTTAAATTTTTGTATCTATAGATTTATTTATTTTACTTTCTCACAACTTTTATTTGCGATATTTGTGAAAAAGTAAAAAAATACTAATATGAAAAATAAAATAGGACATAGTTTGCCCTTCCATTTTTAGAATTTTAAATTTTACATTAGAAGAAAAATTCAATGTAAGATTGATACAACTACTTCAATAACTTTAACTACCATGGAATCTCCGAAAACAATGAACAGTAAGAAACCAAAAACTAAGAAAGGTACAAAAGGAATTAAAGGGGAGACAAAGATTAGTTCACCATCGCTTACAGTAAAGTTACTATTAGAGTTTGAGAAAAAAATAAGCTTTCTTGACCCATCCTTAAGTGTTACTTCGGCAGGAGTAAAGAATAAATTTAAATCAGATTTCCTAACGTACTCTTTTCTAAGCAAAAGAAGGGCTAAAATTTTCTTTGAGATAGGTTCATTTATACCTTCGAAAACTTTCTCTCTTTTAAAAACTAGTAAGAGATTATGAATTAAGTTAAGCACTACTTGAACTAGACTTAACACCGAGGCATAAAAGAATGTAGCTACTGGAACTGGAAGCAAGGTAAACCCTGAAAGGGATACTTCTTCGCTTAGAAAAGGAAACATTAAGGTTATACAAGTAAGCGCTTTTGCATCAGCTCCACCATAAGCGCCAGCGTAATAAAGAGTAAAGAAAATTACCAAAAGTACTAAAACATAAGCTACTGAGACAACATCAATATAAAAGTAGCGAAGAATAAAAAAAGAAACTATGTTAATAAAGAGTGCAAAGATGCTGAAGAATAGCCATACAGTATCACTTACTTCTCTATACTTTAGGTCTTTTAAGGAAGCATAGGAAAGAAGAAGTAATGAAGTTAAAATCTTTATCCTTGTTACGGTAAGCATTCTCTGGACAAACGGAAATGTTGAGAAATAAAAACTTAAATAAAAGAACAAGAAAACATAAAGAGGTAGCCCGGATAGCCCGGTGGACGAAAAGGCCGAGTGTAGCGGTCAAGCATGGGAGGCTCTGGATCTCTCCTAAAGGGGAAACCTCCTGACGAGAGTTCGAATCTCTCCCGGGCTACAATTAAATTTTGGCTATGGGTTCATTTTTTTGGGTTATTTTGGTGGAACAGTCTTGTTTAATCTTCATTATATTTTTTCAAGTGCAGGATAAAGAAAAAATACAAAAACTGAACTGGCTCTGAAGCAGCCTGATTGGAAGCGGTCATAGCAGACTTTGCATCATATCAAAGGACGATCCAATTCCTAAGGTACTTGGCTTTGCAGCTGTTATTGCTTCAACACTCATATTAATAAGCGAGCTAGTACCGAAAGATACTGTTAACATACCTGTGAGCTTTTAGACACAACGATGGATGTTGGGCAGTTAATAGGATCCATAATTAGTGGTCTGATGCTTGCAATAAGTCGCAGTATAATAGTCTCTTCTTTTCACTTACATTAATTTTGCTACTTTCTTACTAGTCTTTCATGGTATTTGGCATGAGCAAAGCATGTCTAAAGAACACTGCGAATGCACGCACAGAAAAATTTGCCATGATTAGTTAGCCATGATATCACTTAAAAATCGCAGTAAGTTTTGTTTTGAGGTGTTTTTCGAAATAGTGAAGAATTGAGTCTTAGCTCTGATATTTAAACCGATATTTTGCATCAATTCCATAGTTTCTTGTTGAGAAAATTAAACGAGATGAGCTGCATATCTCGGGCTACTAAAGGTATTTTGCTTTTTACGACATTGAACTTAAAAACAGAATGTGCTTCTTAAGTAACAACTTCATATATTTTTGCTATTGTCTGATTACTGAGTAAAAATTTGATATTTCCACAGGGTATATAACTTAAATTAGGCTTAATAAGCTTCAGCAAGGTAAACATAATGGTTAGCCGACTTTCCACAGACTATACATTTCTCATCAGTTGGTTGTTTCTCTCCTAAAAGTTCACCTCTAACTTTTAAGTTAGTTTCATTCTCTATTACTTCAGCGCAATTGGCACCATCGATCTCAAGCGAGCAAAATGGAACTTTAATCACCTTTTTACCTTTTTCTATTTTTTCTTTAACTTCTTGAATACTACCTGCATGATCTATAAAATGTTCAGCAGCTTCTTTAGCTCGATCCCTTAATCTTTTTATTTGATTAAGAGAAAAATTGTTGATGTATTCGATAAGTTTATCTAGCTCTATAGTTTCTTTTTTCTTAGTAAGCCTATCAACTAGCGTTACCTTACTTTCTTTAACTTCTTTTGGTCCAACTTCAATTCTTAAAGGTGCTCCAAAAAATTCCCATTTGTAGAATTTTTCGCCAGGAGTGTCTTCACTATCATCAAGAAAGGCTTTGAAGTTAAATTGCTTAAGTTTTTCAAGAATTCTTCTTGAGTATTCGGCTACACCTTCTCCTGGAATAGGAATGATGACAATTTGGATTGGAGCTACATTAAATGGGAAGATTAAACCGCTGTTGTCACCGTGCACAGAAATTAAAGCAGCAAGTATCCTACTAACCCCTGGACCATAGCAAGTTTGATGAACAAACTTTCTTTTTCCATCTTTATCTGTAAACATAACGTTAAAGGCTCGACTGAAGTTTTCTCCAAGATAATGAGTTGACGCTACTTGAAGACAAGCACCATCAGGCATTATAACGTCAGCGGCATAAGTGTCTACAGCTCCTTTGAACTTGTCCCATTGAGGCCTTCTAAAGAAAAATACTGGAAGCCCTAGAGAATCTTCGAGAACTTTTTTAGTTACTTCTTCATCATTTTTAACTTGGTTTAGAGCTTCTTCTTTTGATGCGAATGCATCATGAGCTTCTATCCATAAGAACTCTCTTCCTCTTATTAGTGGGCGAGTTGCTTTCGTTTCGTGCCTATAGACACTAACACTTTGGTAAAGCTTAAGGGGAAGGTCAGAAAAACCTCTAATCCAAAGTGAGTACATAAAGTAAAAGGCAGTTTCTGAAGTTGGCCTTAGCGCCATTTTTTCATTAAGAAATTCATCACCACCCATGGTTACCCAGAAAGTCTCTGCCTTGAAACCTTCTACGTGTTCAGCTTCTTTTTGAAAATTTTCTTCTGGTATCAACAAAGGGAAAAGAACCGGTTCATGATCTTTCTTTTCAAGTTCATACTCTAGCAATTTATAGATCTCTTTTACCACTTTCATTGCTCTTGGACGATAAACTATAAGTCCTTTAATGTTGTACCTATCGTCAATTAGTTCAGCTTTTCTTATTATTTCGTTGTACCATTCTCTGAAATTCTGCTTTTTGTCTATATTGAATGTAATTTTACTTCCTTGCATACGCTGCTAACAACAAAAATAAATGCTTAAAACTTTTATGGAAACGAGTCTACCACAAAAACTTGGTTTAGGAATGAAACTACACTAAAGAAGAGCTTTGTGGCTTTTCTTGAGCTGAAGGCATAAGCAATGGTAGTGGTGGGGGTATTCCAAGAGCTTTACTTATGATTATCATCTCTCCGATTGTAAAATTACTTATAACTTGAACTAAAGCTAATGGAACCTGTTTTTTCTCGTTTGCTTCTCTTATTTGCTTTATTTCGTTTTCTTCTCCAGTTATAATAAGCTTTCCCTTTGCAACCACTTGACCAACTGAGGGAACATACTGAACCGAGACTATAAACCTAGAGGAAGCTTCTTCTTTGTTTAGTATTTCAAAGTCTACTAAGTTAACGTTAATTGATATTTGTAGTTGTTGAGGAAGTGGCTTTTCGTGTTCCCAAAACCTTTCTCCGCTTATATAGCTTAGTAAGACCTTTGCATTCATTCACTTCTAGCATAAACTACGAAGTATAAAAAGGTTGTTCTCTATAACTTCTTCCAATCAGAAACAATAACACCCTTACCTTTAAGAGAGAGTAAGTAATTGCAAGCCGAAAGACCAGCTATCGCTCCAAAACCTGCTGCGATGATCATCTGTTTATAGGGTACATCAGTCACGTCTCCAGCAGCAAAAATTCCTTCACAACTTGTTTTTGCAAGTTTGTCTATTACAATCTCACCTTTTTCGTTTAGCTTAACTAAGTTTGATAAGAATGAAGTTCTAAGCTCATAGCCCATTTCAACAAATATTGCTTCTACCTCAAGTTCTTTTAATTCTTTTTTGTTTCTGTTATACACTACTATGCTACTAACTTTATCTTTTCCCTTTATTTCTTTAACTTCTGAGTCTAGTAAAAGCACGATTTTTTCATTGTTCTCCACCTGGGAAACAACGTCACTACGTCCTATAACTTTTTCTGTTGGTAGTATATAGTATGTTTTCTTAACTAACTTTGACAAGTATATTGCTGATTCATTAGCTTCATCTCCAACTCCAACTAATGCAACAACTTTATCCTTAAAGAAGGCGGCATCACATACTGTGCAATACGAAACCCCTCTTCCTTTGAATTCTTCTTCTCCTCTCACCTTAAGTTTTCTTGGTGATTTTCCAACTGCAAGCACTATGGCTTTTGCATAATAAGAAAACATATTAGTTTTTACTTTAAAGCTAGATTCCTTTTTTTCTATTGTAGTTACTTCTTCATAAGTTATCTGGCCACCAAACTTCTCAACTTGAGATCTTATTCGATCCACCAATGAAAGGCCCGAGATTCTTTGTATGCCAGGGTAATTTTCTACTTCTGTTGCTAAAGTAGCTTGGCCTCCTAAATCCATTCCAATAACTAAAACATCAAATCCTTGTCTCGCTATGTAAAGAGCCGCGCTTAGTCCTGCCAAAGATGCACCAACCACTATTACATCATGAAGTTCTAGCTGTTCTGTGCTCATAAAACCAAAGAACTAGTTTGAAGGGTATAAAACTATTTTTATTTTCTAAATAAATTTAGAAAAACAGACCTAACGAAATAGCACTCTTACGAATTTTTTGACTTCACTCTATTCTTCCTTTGCCGTTCACCGAAGAGGCCTTTTTCACGGTTTAGTCTGAGCTTCTAGGTTCTTGAGCTTAGCCTTTCATACAAGTTTTAAGCCATATAAAAGCAATCCTATACTAAGCATAGCTCACTTGCTAAAACTTCTGCTCTTCTTAGCAAGCCTTATTTCAATTCTTGGTACCTCGTTTAAAAAGAGATAGTCAAAAACTAAAGTTCTAGGCTTTTTCGTCTACTTTTTGTAAGTCTCCTTTTCTTATGATGTCAATCAAAGAAGCCCTATCTTTTAATCCAATTATACTTTCTGCTGCTGCTTCAAGGACATCGGAAACACCTTCTACTATAATGCCAGCCTTATTAAGAGGTTCCAAACTTTTAGTTTCCACTAGTTGCTCCAAGTTGTATTTTGGAATTATAAGTTTTTTAACGTACTTGTCTGCAAGAGCAGCTTCTATTTTTCCCATCCCCCTATAGTCTAATCCGCCAACCGGCCAAACTTCACCTCTTGCAGTAATAGCACCTGTCATAACGACAGATGGATCAACTTTTAATTTGGTTATTGAAGATATAAGAGCAACTGCTATTGCTAAGCCAGCTGAAGGACCTGAGACTGGAGCCGCAGTTCCGAATCTAGTGTTTATTTTTTCTAATCCTTTTGCTGGTGTAACAAGTTCGACAAAGACATCGTAGTTTCTATACTTCCAATCAGAAATAGAGTTCAAATAAATAAAAGCATCTTCTGCACTTGCTTGAACACTCTCACCAATTTCGCTCCCTATGACTTTTACTTTTCCGCTTCCGTTACTTGAGACAACAGTTTCTATTGCAGCCACAAAACCACCTGTTCCTTCCTCTCCTACAGCTACTAATCCATAAGCCTTACCAACTTCAGGAGTTTCCGTTCGCACAGTTTTTTCAATCATCTTTCTCATTTCTTCAACAGACTCTTCAGAAGATAGCTCAACAGCTTTCTTGAAGTGAAACAGCTTCAAAAGATAATTTGAAGGTTCAATATCTTTTAACAAAGATATTAAATCATTCAATGAAGCCTTTTTATCAAAAAGCTCACTTATCCTTTCAATTTCTTGATTGTAAACTTTTAATAGTTCTTCTACTGCTGCGTTATTGTTGTTTTCCGTTGCTTTTTTTATTGCTCTAACAGCATCTAGCTCTTTTGCCCTTAATCTGTTTGCTTCGTTTATAACCTCAGCAATTCTTCTTGGACTTAAAACTTTTCCCTCGAAGATTTCGTACACCTTATCTGCGCTTACCTCTTTGTCGCAAATATCTAGATATTTGCTTAAATGAATAGATATTACTTCAAGTTTTTCTTCTCTTGTCTTTGGATACGTAAACTCAAAACGGTGAGAAAATCTTTCAAGTAATGCTGGATCTAAAACCTCAATTCTATTCGTTGCTCCAATTACAACTACTCCAGACAAAGGAACAAAACCATCTAGTTCCGTTAAAAGTTGGCTTGTTACCCTATCAAGAACTGGATCTGTTGTCCCTCTTCTAGGCACGATCGAGTCTATTTCATCAAAGAAGACTATTGCTGGTGCATTTTTTCTTGCGTCTTCAAAGATATTTCTTATTGTCTTCTCCGGGTCTCCATAAACGCCCTGTATTATTGAAGGACCGTTAATACTGTAGAACCAAACATCGTTTTCATGAGCTATGGCTTTTGCAAGCAAAGTTTTTCCAGTTCCTGGAGGCCCATAAAATATGAAGCCTTTGGGAGGAACATACTTAGCCTTTATCGACAGATCTGGATTTAGAGCTAAAGAAAGTTCTTTTATTATTTCTTCCTTTATGCCCTTTAGACCACCAACGTCCTTGTAAGTTTCTCTTGGTTTTATTTTAACAACTGACCTTTTTGCAGCTTCAGTTCTAACTTCTTGACTATATGATTTAAGAAACCTTGCAGCCCATCTAAAGTCTTCTAACGTTATAGAATTTCCAACGTAGTTTGAATTGAATGAAGAACTATAACTTTCTGACAACTCTTGCATTTTTTTGTTCACTATCATATTGAAGGCATTAACTATATCAGCTGGAGTTAGTGTTGTATTTCCAACTACCCTTACCGATTCTTCTAAAGTAGATAGGACATCTCTTGGATTAAGATTAATTTTGTGTTTTTCGCATTCCTTTTCAACTATCTTGAGTAGTGTACCTGAAGATACTCCTGCATCAAGATCTATTGTTCCAACAACCCCACGTCTCCTTATAGTATCAAGTAAAGTTTCATATTCAGTAGTTGCAATGAGTAAAACAACCCTATAGTTTTTTTTCATTAGCTCATCTATTTTTTCTAAAAATACTGTCTGAACTCTTGTTTCTTCCATTCCAGCCTCTGAAGCAGCACTAAACTTTTTTCCAAAAGCCTGAAACTCATCAACAAAAATTACGCTTGGTCTAATGAATGCAGAATTAAAGAAGTCGCTTAACCTTTGGGCACTTTGTCCATACCACATTGTATAAACGTCCTCTGGCTTTAATGAACTGAAATTAACTAACAAACCATAAGATAAACCTTCTTCAAATGCCCATCTCATTATAGCTTCTGCAAGGTAAGTTTTCCCAGTTCCACTGCTTCCCTTTATCAGGAAAAGTTTAGGAGGTATTGCTGTTGCAGCTTTTCTTATATCTTTATCCTTGAAAACATGATACCTTATGCTAAGCATAACGTGCTTAAGCTCCTTTTCTCTGCCTAGAATGTCATCAACCTTAACTGTTGGAAAGTCAAACCTTCTTCTTATCTTTTTTGCTTCGCTTTCAACTTTCTTTTTTCTTACCTCTGGAGGCTGCCTTAGGAAGTTCCATAGTCGAAATTCCCATGAAGTTAAGTAAAGCAGTGGAAAGAAAACTGTCCTTAAAAAAGACCTGGAGTACCACCATTTTTGCTCAAATTCTTCTTGAAGATCTTCAAAGTCGCTTTCGACCAATGTAAATCTAACAAAGATAGTTTAACAAGAGGACTATAAAAAGTTATTACAATTTTATACTCTGAAAAAAGCTATAAGGCTTTACCTTAGCAAAACAGTTCTAAGAACTAGGAAGATAAAAACTTTGAGTAACTCCAGTAAAGCAAAAATAGATAACCCACTATTGTTGCAAAAATTAAGAGTTTTGACTGAAATGAAAGTTCATTCTCTTTGTTTTTAAAATAAGCATTAACTAAGATGAAGGCTTCAACGTAAGTGCTTAGGATTGAAATTAGCGCGAAAATTATAGTCCCTGGAATTATTGGTAGAAGGTTGCCAAATATACTTTGCTGTGAAGTAGAATTAGTCTGAAGAAAGTTTAACAGAAAAGAAATTGAAAAATTCCCAGGGGGTACAGTAATTCCAGAAAATGGAACAAAATACCCATCCCCAGTTCTGTAATACTTGTAGTTGGGGTAATCGGAGGCAGGAGAATAAGTAAAGGCGCCATAGTAAACTGTAGCTTCTTTATTCGACCTAAAGCTTAAAGTTAAGTTATAAGCAACACCATTTGGAACAAGCTCTATTATAGAGAAGGGAGGTAAAATAAATGAAGTTATAACTTGAGTTTGGTTTGTACTTATGTAGAGAATGTGAGATTTCCCACTTAACACTGTAACGTTAACATTTAGACCAAAAACAGGAGGACTAATTAATATAAGAAATGGATTTTGAGGCTGTAATGTAACCTGATAGACTTGCATCCTTTCAGAAAAAGTATAGAAATAAACAGTAAGAACAAGAATAAAAGCTATGTAGAACACTAGAAATTTGGATAGTTTCATTCGAGTTAAGCTACGTACACGCATCTTTTTAAACTTTATTAAAAACTTAAACTAACTTAGAGATTTAATAAATGCTAAAACAACAGTAGCTATTCATAATTCTTCTTTAGAAAGAAAAGCTTTAGGGATTAGAAATCATTGTTTTTAGATGTGAAAACGATAGTAATGAACGTTTAACTTTGATGGCGGGAAGTCTTCTTGCGAAAGCTGGGGGATGAAAGCCGAAAAGCTTATATTTTTCTCATTATATCTATCATCGTCTGCTTGGCTGGCAGACCTAGTAGGCATGGGACAGGCCGAAAGAGACGCCTGCTGAGGGCAAGACCTCCGTAACCCACCTTCCACACGGGTTCCTCGAAACGGCCTCACTTGCCGAGGCCTCCGCTGTGGGTGAGTGGAGAGCGAGTCTGTCCGTGGAAGCAGGAAGCTCCTTGCAATAGCGAGGAGTAGTTCACTAATACAGTAGTGGAATTTTTGTTAGCTAAAACATTAACTACTACTTTTTCCAAAAGTTGAACCGCTATCCTTTGAACTTAAAAAAATAAAAGACACTAAAAACTGCTAGCAATACAAAGACCTAATTTAAGAAACTCTAGCACCTGGTTTGACGTCGCCCTCTACAGTTAGTATAAATGGGACACCATCTTGAACGGCTGCTAAAATCATACCTTGTGATTCAATTCCCATTATCTTTTTGTATTGTAAGTTTGTCAGCACGACAATATTCTTCCCTATTAAAGAAGAGGGTTCATAGTATTCTGCGATCCCAGCAACTAAGGTTCTTTTCTCCCCTATGTCAACAGTTAGTTTAAGGAGCTTTTTTGCTCCTTCTATTTTTTCTGCACTAATTACTTTCCCAACTCTTATATCTAACTTTTGAAACTCCTCAAGTGAGATTTGAGCCATCTCTAATGCTCATGCAAGTGAGTTTAGGTATTTAACTTTTTATTGCGTTCTTCATGGCTAAAGCCAGGAGATTTTTGTTTTAAGATGCTCACTGCCCCTTTAGGTTCCAATAGTAATTGAACATTTTTGTTTTATCTTCACAAAAAGCATGAAGCCTTCTGTTGATAAAGTTAAAAAAATTTAAATAAAGCTACAAAAGAATAGAAAAATGCAAGGAAGTGACTGACCTGCACTGACCTTGTGGAATGAAGATAATGCACCTCTTCTGATGCATTTTTTGTATTTTTAGTAAATCCTAATAAAAAGATAACTTTAAGGCTTCTTTTCCTTCTTAAACTCTGAGATTTTATCGGCTATTTCGTGAATTGGGATTTCAAGTATTAAATAAATGGTTTTACTGATGTCATAGGATATAATTAGAATTAAGATCAATGAGATAGAAGAAACTAAAAAGCCAAGTCCTTCCTTCCAAGACTGAACTGCAGAAATAAGTGCGTTTGAAAATAGAGAAAGAACTAAAAGTAAGAGAAACTCGAACACAAGCTTTTTTGCCATACCTGATTGAGTCTTTAAAAACTTCCTTATTACTGTAGAAGCTACACTGTCAAAAAGCTTCATTCCGTCTAACAATACCCTTATTCCAATGAGGAAAGTTATTAAAAATAAAACTAAATTTATCACTTGAATTAAACTTAAACCCTCTTTGAACCCTAAGCTAACCATACTTATTGCAGAAGTTAGACTAACGTTTGTAACCATTAGGAGAATTAAGAGTAAGACAAAGTTAAAAGAAAACCTGAGCCAAGTTTTTGCAGTTTCAGCCATTGTCCTTACAATTCTAAAAATTAAATTCCTTTATAAAGGTACTGCTGAAGATTCTTTTTCTTTGCTTAAAAGAGAAAGATAAATTAATACCTTTCCACTTAAGTTCATTTAAACAAATGCAAAAAGGAATTATACTAAGTGGAGTTGTTACTGCAGACTTTGGAAAAGTTATACGAGGATATGAGGATTATGGTTGGATTGTTGAAGAAATATTTTATAAATTAAGTCGTAAGTTCAAGCTCTTAAGAACAGAACATAACTCGATTATCTTTTCAGATGGCTTTATTTCAGTACTTCAGATGGCGTCTATTGGAGAAGGACATGAGTTTTCCTTGGCATTTAGAGATGTAGTTTCCTCAAGTATGGTAGACAGCATTTTAGAAGGAATTCTTTACCATTGTTCAAGCGTAACTGTAAACTGCACCATAAAAGTGCAGGACAACTTAAATTTTGCACTCTCGAAACTTTATGTTAACGCAGAAAAGTTCTCGAAGACACAGACAAAAACATACTGGTTTCAGACCCATTACAGAGGCATACAGTTTGAAGTTTCTGTTTACACAGAAAAATTAACTTTTTATGTTTCTTTCAAAGTTGACTCTGAAACATATAAAGAGAACTTATTTACTTCTTTCCTTCAAGACCTAGGGCTTATTAAGGAGAAGCAACAGAATAAGTATGGGATATTGGGCAAGATTGCTAAACTAATTAAAGGGTGAATGAAGGAATGGGTGAAGACTACAAAAGAAAGTACGTGTTTGCAGCAGACTATGGTACTAGCGACTTTAAGTATGGTCCAATTTCTTTAGGAGAAACCCCACAGGTAATGCAAAATCGTGGATACTTTCCAGATAAAAACTCAGTAATTGCCCAACTAATGACAAGCACATCAAAAGAGGTCGTCGTTGGAGAAGAAGTTCCATTATACTTAGAAAGTAAAGAAGACCTTGCCCAAAGACTGATTTATCCTATGAAAAATGGAATAATAGAGAAGAACGACGAAAGATCATGGAAAGTTGTGAAAGAAATAACAAGACTAGCACTTAACGAATTTAAGCCAGCTGATCCGAGCTTTCAAGGTTTTTATCTAGTTGCTTCACTATCTTCTATCGCACCTAAATATATGTATGAAAATTTATTTAAAACTTTTGAGGAAATTAATAATGAAGAAAAATTAATTAAGATGACAACTATTATTCCTCAGCCTTTAGCTGTTGCAATAGCTCATAAGGTACCAACATGTGTAGTTGTTGAATCAGGGCATGGGAATACTCAAATCTGCCCAATTTCAAGGTATCCTATCAAAAACGCAATTGTAGCACTTAATCGAGGTGGAGGGGACGCTAATGCTTTGACAGCTGAAATTTTAAAGGACCTTGGATACTCTGATCTTGCTTCAGAAGAAGCAGTAGTTAGGATGATTAAGGAAAAGATTGGCCTAATACCAAGGGACCTAGATCAAGCAATAAAATTTAGCAAAGAGAACCCAGAAATGGTGAGAGTAAACTTTAAGCTTCCAGGAACAAGATTGGTTGTAGATTTTGGTAAAGATTCTTGGGTAAGATTTCTTCTTGGAGAATATGTTTTTGATCCAAACAATGAAGTTTTTATGAGTTACTTTAGTAGAGGAATGCCAAGGCCAAAAGATGTAAAAGTTGGGGATATATACTTTTATGGAATGATAGATTTTGGAGAAGCAATACTTCAAGCTGTTGAAAGATGCCCAATCGAACTCCAACCACACTTGTACAAACAGATTTTATTGTCGGGAGGAAACTTTGAATGGAACGTACCTCAACAACTTTTTGGAGTAGCTGTTGATTCAAAAATTAAACTAAAAAACTTACTTAATAAGCATGGAATAGAAAATGTAAATGTAGAAACTTCTGAATCCCCAAAGTTTTCAGTTTGGAGAGGAAGTATAATCTATGGCTATGCTGTTCCGGAAAGTTATTCTTGGAATTGGGAGAGGATGGAGGGATGGTTGGAGTTGAGATAAAGGAAGAAACAATTTACAAAAAGATAAGAAACTCACTTATAAGCAACAACTTTAAAGAAAAACAAGAGCCAACCTATGGATACAATGTGTTTTCAGATGGAAAAATAAAAGTAGTAGTAAAAGTGGTATCGTTTACAGATACATCAAGTTATTTTAGACCAAAAGAGGATCTCCTAATTGATTTTATGTTTGAATTTTTTTCATTACTAATTGATGAAAGTTACGATGGAATAATTTTGGTATGTCCAAGTTCTTTAGGGGAACAAATTGAGCTAAGAGTAGATTCGATCAAAAAATTTAGCAAGAAACTTTACATAATATCTTATGATAGAAACCCTGAAGTAAACATTGAAGTCGAAGTAGCATTGTCTCTATTTAAGGACAGAGTTAGAGAGTGGAGAACAAAAAAGGAATTAAAAAAACAAGAAGTTGAAACAAAAATAAAAGAAAAAGTAGAAGTTGCTCCTAAAATTTATGAGAAAAAGAAAGAAGACGAACTTAAAGTTGCAATAACAGAACTAAGTTTGAGAATAAGAAATTTAGAGGAAAAATATGACTATATAATAAGTAGGTTAGAACAGCTTAATTATAATGTACCAAAAGTAGTTTCTGTTTCACAAGAACTTAGTAAAGTTAAGGAAGAAGAAAAGGTAGAAGTTGTTTCAAGTTCCAAACAAAACAAGAGGGACTCAGGTTCATTACCTTCCTTCTTCGAAAACAATCCTTGGGTTGAAATACTTTCCAGCAGAGGAAAAGAAAAGTAACTTTAAGCTACAATTGAAAGAACTAAAAGCGCGGCAATCCCAACTAGCTTCATAAGTATCTCAACTCCAGGTCCAGCCACATCCTTTAGAGCATCACCAAAGGTATCACCAGTAACGACTGCCTTATGATGTTCTTTACTTGCATCATCTTCTAAATTTTTTCCATAAGTAATCTCAAATCTCTTTTTAGCATTATCCAACGCAGTGCCAATAATCACTAAAGATGTAGCTAAAATTGCTGCAGAAGTTATTGCTCCAAGTACAAAAGTCCCCAGATACTCTTTACCAAAAATAATCCCTATGAGAAAAGTTAACAGTATTGAAAGTAAAGTTGGAAGAAGCATTTCATTTAAAGCGTACTTAGTTGAAATATCTACACATTTTGCATAATCAGGAGTACTTTCTCCAGTCAAGATCTTTGGATTATTTATTATTTGCTTCCTTACTTCATCCACCATAACATAAGCTGTCTTCTTTGCTGACTTAAGCGTAATTGAAGCAAACAAAAATGGTAAAGAAACTCCTAAAAGAGAACTAACAAACATTAAAGGAGTAAGAACCCTAACCTTAGCTATTTCTGCTAGCTCGTAGTAGGTAATGAATAAAAGAACTCCAGAGACTGTTGCAGAAGTTATGGCAAAGGCTTTTGTATATGCCTTCATTGTGTTTCCTACTGTATCAAACTTTTCTAATGTTTTTCTTACTTCATATCCTGTACTCGACATCTCAGCAATCCCACTTGCATTATCTATTATTGGTCCAAAACTATCCATAGATAGTAAAAGCGCAGAAAGCATATCCGTACCTATGTTTGCAATCATTATCCCATAAATAGAACCACTTACATAAAAAGAAAAAACAACAGCGATGGCTACCATAATTACAGGCATAATTGGACTTTCTAAACCATAAGAAAATGCAGATAGTATTGTTATGGCGGCACCTCTTTCAGCGCTAGAAGAAACATCCTCTATTGGTTTCCCTTCAGTTCTTGTATAGTATTGAAGCACATAACCCACTAAAGCTGTTATCAGTATTCCACTTACCCCAGAGTAAAATAATGTTATATCGTTTATTACACTATTAAAAATCACTAACATGGCTAAAGAATCAAAAAAAGAAGCTACAGCAATTGCTAAATTAAATGTTGTCATCGGGCTACTTCTTTTTAGTGCTACTATCGTTATTATTCCAAATACTGACCCAATAAGACCAATTGCTTGTAAAAGAAAAGGAATAAGCAGAGCGTCCTTTCCATATTTTACTGTAAATGCTAGTCCAACTAACATTCCAGTTATTATGTCAGAGCTTATTGACTGAAATAAGTCAGCCCCTCTTCCTGCGCAATCACCAACATTGTCGCCAACGAGATCAGCAATCACTGCAGGATTTCTTGGGTCATCCTCTGGTAACCTGAGTTCAGTTTTCCCTACTAAGTCTGCTCCTATGTCTGCACCTTTAGTAAAGATTCCACCACCAATTTGAGAAGTAATCGCTGCTAAGCTTGCCCCGAAGCCAAAACCAACTAAAGAATTTGGATCTTTAAAGATTGCATAAAATAGCTGTAGTCCCATCAAACTTAAACTCAGAACAGAAAGTCCTGTTATACTTCCACCCAAAAGTGCTAGATTAAATGCACCTTTTACAGACTTTTTACTTTCTTCCGTTACTTTAAAGTTTGTTTCTACGGCAACTCTAAGGCTCAGCATAGCTGCCAACGTTGAAAGAAAACTTCCTGCGATGAAAGTAACAGAAGTTTGGATTCCACTTAGAAAATAAAGAGCTACAGAAAAGATTAAAGAAACTATCAAAACATACAAAGATTGCCTTTTAATGTAAGCTAGACCAGCAGTTTTTATAAAGCCACCAACTTCTTTTACTTTCTTATCGAGAACCTTTTTTGAACTAATATACTTCACTAACAGAACTATTGCGAGAAGCGAAAAAAGCCATGAGAGTAATGTAACATATTCTATTTCTGCCATTTTTTGCCACCATTAAGTTTTCCCCCAGTTTAGATGCTTAGTACCCCTGCTTACGCTTTACTGAATTTAAACCTTTCTCATTAGGTTTTATAAAGTATAATACTTTATAAAAACAACCTTAAGTTAACAAATTTAGCGATAAAAGTTTAAGATTTTTAAAAGTTTAAGAACTCTTACAAAAAGTAGACGAAAAAGCCTAGAAATTTAGTTTTTGACTATCTCTTTTTAAACGAGGTACCAAAAATTGAAATAAGACTTGCTAAGAAGAGTAGAAGTTTTAGCAAGTGAGCTATGCTTAGTATAGGATTGCTTTTTTTATGTAACTTAGAATTGATATGAGAAGCTCCACTAAAGTTGTGAAGAATGTTAAATGAATTAAGAATTTAAGGTAACTATAAGCGAGCAGCAAAAATTAACAACTCGCTCAACTTTAAGAATGAACTTACGAAGATTAAACAAACTAAGAAACCATGACAGTAAAAACGTTAAAGTATAACTTCTTCTCCAGGAACTCTCCTGAACGGCTGAACGTCACCTACATGCTTAGCACCTGTCAAAAACCTTACTAGGCGTTCTATACCGATTCCAGCACCAGCACTTTGAGAAAGTAATCCTCTTTTAGCAACTTCTAGGTACTCTTTAAAGTCTTCTGGATTCAAATTATCTTTCGTTATTCTCTCTATTATTTTACTGTATTGCCATTCTCTTTCGGCACCTGAAGCAGCTTCCCCATAGCCTTCGGGATATATTAGATCATAGTTTCTGTAATGACCAGGGTTATTTGGATCTTCTCTATCATAAAATTCTCTTTTAAAACAAGTGACCCAAAACGGATACTTATGCTCAAGAGATGCTAAGTATTCCCAATCTTTACCATATTTTTCTTCTAATTCATGAGAAGTATAAACTTCGAATGGTTTTGGCGGAACTTCTAATTCTCTGTTTAGTTCTTTTAAGTCATCCTCTCTTTCTGAAATAGTTGATGAAATAACTTCAACAACTAGATCCTCAAGCAATGCCATTACATTTTCCATTGTTCCATTTTTTATTTCAAAATCCATTTGAGTAAACTCAAAGAGATGTTTTCCGCTTTTACCTCTTGCTTTGTTTTCTAACCTTATGTTTGGGGACATTATAAAAATTTTATCAGCACCGCTTAACAAAGCAAGTTGTTTATGGAGTATCATGCTCTGTGTTAGAACTAAATCTTCATCGTAGTACTTTATCCTAGGAACTAGAACTACTGAGCTTCCTGGATCGGGTCCTAGAGGATCTGTAACTTTAGCTGTTATGACGGGCATTAGCTGAATAAAACCCCTAGAAACCATGAACTCTTCAATTGTATGTAAAGCAGTAGTTTGTACTTTTAAGATTGGAAGACGTTCACTTCTTTGCAGGTAGCTTACAGCATCTTCTATTTTTTGGTACATTACCTGCTTCATTTTTTATCGCCCACTTAGGCTTAGGAGTCCTAGATAAATTTTGCTAGAAATTAACCGGCATATAGTCAAAAATTACACAAAACCATTACAAAAAGCGTCATTTTGACAAAAGATCTTATTTTTGTCAACTAGTAATAGCCTAGTGTGCCTTTCTTCATGACTCGCTTTTCTTCTGCCAAAAATACTAAAGATCCAAGCAATAACCAAAAAATGTCAAAGAAAATTAGAGGCAAAATAAGGTTTATCAGTTCACTTAAGCTAGAATCAAGTATTAGCACGTTTCTCATTCCTTCTATAGCATAAGTTGGGGGTAACAAATAGGAAAAATACCTTAAAAATGGTGGTAAAACGACTAATGGATAAGAAATTGGAAGAAGTAAAGAGAAAAGAGCAGTCAAGAAGTTTACGAAAGCACTATGTTCTTTAAACTCTAAAACTATTCCAGCCAAAGAAAAACCTATTCCAAGAAAGCTTGGAAGAGCTATAAGCAGTAAGAATAGAGCAATTGGTAAGTTTATGAGCCTTACGTTTAGGTTAAAAATTAAAGTTGATACAATAAGTTGTAAGACAACCCATAGTGAAGTTGTTAACATTGAGCTAAGCGCTTTCCCGAGAAGAATTGAAAACCTACTACATGGCGCTAGAAATGTTGTTTCCAAGGTACCACTCCATTGCTCTCCTCTCAGCGCATAACTCATCCCCCACAAAGTTGAAAAAGCAAAACTAGAAACTATCATTCCAACTACTATGAAAGAAACATAGTCTCCAGTAGTTGCTAAAGTAGCTAGATGAATAGAATAAGAAGATCCTACTAAGGCTTTACTATATATTATCGATGATAAAACCCATAACAATGGCATTAATGCATCGAACAGAACCCATACCGGATATCTTAGATATAGCTTCAACTCTTTTTTTGTCACTGCTAAAATAACTTTTAGTTCGTTTAATACGTTCATTTCTACCACCTAATAAGTTCCAAGCACACCAGATCTTCTAACCCTTTTTTCGACGTAATTAAACAAAAATGTCCCTGCAATTAAAAGTATAATTGAAACGACTATTAAGTAAAACAGAGCTAGAGTAGTACTTATTAAAGGGTCAAAAGAAGGTAAAAGAAAAGTCCTTATCGCTTCTAATGCAGGAGTAAGTGGAAAAAGTAAACCTATTAGTAAGAGGTAATAGCCTAAACTTTCAAAAACAAAAACTAATGCCTTTAACGGATAGTTAACTGGACAAATAATAGAGATAAAAGTATTAACGAAATTTAATAGAGCTCCTGGTTCCTTGTACATCAGAATTATTCCTGAAAGTAAAAAGCCAACTCCATATAGTGCAAAAACCATAAGCAGTAGTACTAAAATTGCATAAGTAAGATTTTCTAGTTTTATTCTTGCTCCAAATAAAAGACTTGCCAAGATAAACTGAACTATGGCATAAAAAGTAGTAAGCACACTATCTGATATTGCCTTTCCAAGCAATATGAAGAATTTATTACATGGAGAAACCATTACTGTTTCCAAGGTACCACTCCATTGCTCTCTTCTTAATGAGAGACCCATTCCCCAGAGGGCTGACATCACATACGCGTATAACGAGCTTCCAATTATGTTAAATGTTATGAAATCAGCATTTCCAGCCAATGTAGCAAATGAGCTTGAAGATCTTCCTCCAATAAGAGCTTCACCTTGAAAAATCATGGGGGTTAACCAGAAAACTGGCATTACAGCCCAAAATATTACCCAGAGAGAATACCTGAAGTTTATCAATAGCTCTTTCTTAGCTGTTGAAGTAGAAACTTTTAAATCTAAGATTAAACTTCTTATGAAATCTTTGCTCAATTTCATAATGCTTCACCTGTAAGCTTTACAAAAACATCTTCAAGAGTAGGCTTTTCTATGCTTACTGAAAGTATCTTACATCCAGCTCTAGAAAACACGCCCACCAATTCCTGAAGATTAGATTCAACATCTTTCATATAGAGTCTAATAGTTGCTTTTTCAACCGTAGAACTATCGTATGTGAAGTTATAATTTTCTACAAAGGATAAATTTTTTAAAGAACTTATTGTTTCTTCGCTTATGTTTGTTACAGTTACTTTCAAAACCTCATTTTTACCAATCATAGTTTTTAGTTTTTCAGGTGAATCTAGAGCAACTATTTCCCCCTTATTTATAAATGCAACCTTATCACACAACTGTTCTGCTTCATCCATGTAGTGTGTTGTAAGGAGGATAGTTTTACCTTGCTTCCTATTGAGGTCTTCCTTAATAAAATTTCTTATGCTTCTTGAAAAACTTGGATCTAAGCCTATAGTAGGCTCGTCTAAGAGTAAAACCTTAGGATCATGAAGAATAGCTCTAGCAATTGCAAGCTTTTGTTTCATCCCACTAGAGTACTTTTCAACTAATTCATTAGCTCTATCTTCGAGCTCCATCATGGCAAGTAATTCCTTAATTCTTTTTCTTGAGACCTCTTCTGGGACTTTGTACAACCTAGCGAAGTACTCTAAGTTTTCTTTAGCTGTTAGTTTCCAATAAAGGGATCTTTCACCACTAGAAACTACTCCAATTGAGGCTCTAACCTTATCAGGATTCTTTAGAATGTCATATCCACTAACTAGCGCTGTACCTTCATCTGGAATGATTAAAGTGCTTAATATTTTCACAAGAGTTGTTTTACCAGCACCATTTGGTCCAAGCAAACCAAAAAGTTCGCCTTCTTCTACACTTAGATTAACATTATTTAGAGCGACAATAACTTCAGAACTTTTCTTTCTAAATGGAAGGAAGCTTCCCTCTTCCTTTTTGTAAATTTTTCTTATTCCATTTGTAACAATCGAATAGCTTTTCATATGAAAAAGAGAATTTAAGGAGTGTTTATAAACTCTTTTTTAGGGTTAACTTTCATGTTTCCTGAGGATTTCTTGTGGGGCGTTTCCATATCTGGATTTCAGTTTGAGATGGGAAACAAAGAAAGAAAATACATAGACGATAAATCAGACTGGTTTGTCTGGGTACATGACCAAGAAAACATAAGAACTAAACTAGTAAGCGGCGACTTTCCAGAAGATGGTATAAACTACTGGGAACTCTATGAAAAGGACCATCAACTAGCAAGGAATCTTGGATTAAACGCTTTTAGATTAAACATAGAATGGAGTAGAATATTTCCAGAGCCTACATTTAAAATCGATGCAGGAGTAGAAAGAGAGGATAATGGATATATTTCTAAAATAGATATTGCACAAAAAGACTTAGAAGAGTTAGAAAATAATGCAAACTTGGAAGCTTTAAAACATTATGAACAAATAATTAAAGATATTACAGACAAAGAAATGAAAGTTCTAGTATGCTTAAATCATTTTACTCTCCCTCTATGGATTCATGATCCAATAGTTGCCAGAAAAACAAAAATAAAAAAAGGAGCGTTAGGATGGATTGACGAAAAAACTGTTATTGAATTTTGTAAGTATGCAGCTTTTATTGCATGGAAACTTGGAAATCTTGTTGATTTTTGGATAACATTTAATGAACCCATGGTTGTTGTAGAAATGGGGTATGCGCAAAAAGCTTCTGGCTTTCCACCAGGAGTGGAAAATCTTAATGCAATGAACAAAGCAGCAATAAACTTAGCTATAGCTCATGCTAGAAGTTATGATTTAATAAAGAAATTTGATACTTATAAAGCGGACAACAAAAGTCCATCTTCTGCAACAGTGGGAATTGTAAGCAACATGATTCCATTTGAGCCTATGAACAAAAAATCAAAAGCAGATGTTAGCGCTGCTAATTTTATGGACTTTCTTCATAATAGATTCATTATTGAAGCTATAACTTCTGGTCAGCTAATCGAAAGACTTCAAGAAAGAAAAAATAACAAAAAAGAGAGGAGACACTTAGCTAATAGATTAGATTGGATAGGGATAAACTACTACAGTAGAGCTGTTGTGAGAGGAAAATTTTCCTTGTTAGCTAAGTCATTCATTGGAATTGATTATTTACCAGAGCTAGTTGAAGGTTATGGACTATACTGCAAACCAAACTCTCTTTCAATAGATAAGCGAGAAACTTCGGACTTTGGTTGGGAGTTTTATCCTGAAGGACTTCAAGAAGTTATTGAGAAGACTTCAAAATTTAAATTACCTGTGTATATAACCGAAAATGGAGTAGCTGACTCTGAAGATAAACTTAGATCAAAGTACATTTTTGAACATCTTAGAATTGTTGAAGACATACTAAACACAAGAAAGTTTAATCTAAAGGGTTACTTTCATTGGTCTCTAATTGACAATTACGAATGGGCAAAGGGGTTTTCAATGAAATTTGGTTTATTTGAAGTAGACCTTAAAACTAAGGAAAGGAAGATGAGGAAAAGTGCAATGACTCTCAGAAATATTGTAGAGCAAAAAACAACCTATTTCTAATTTTTTAAATGATCGGCATTAATGAAAAAACTTTTGCATCATTTACTAAATTACTCAATTTGCAATATTCATTAGGCTGGTGAGCAGTTGAATCTGAGGTCATCCATACTGCAGCCTGAATTCCAGATTTTCTAAAATGAGCTGCACATGTTCCACCTCCGATTCCAACTACTCTTGCTTCGATACCCTTAACCAGCTTTATACTCTGTTTTAGTCTTTGAACAACTTCTGAAGTTGCACTTGTTGGAGGAGGAGCTTCACTTCTAGCTACTTCTTCAACCCTTACTTCAACAGGATAAATTTGCTCGTAAAAAGAACAAAACTTCCTAATGCTAGATAAAACTTCATCTACATTGTAGCTGGGCAATATTCTACAATCAAAGTAAAAAACATCTCTTCCTGGAATTGTGTTTATGTTTTCCACGTTAGTTTCTTTTTTTGTTGGCTCAAATGTAGATAACGGTGGATCAAAGAGATTGTCATAGTAATTGTACTTTAACTTTAGCATTTCGTAAACTTCTATTCCAAGTTTCATACCAAGGAGAGAAGCGTTTATCCCTTTATTTGGGGTACTTGCATGAGTTTGCTTACCAGTTACACTGAACTTTAGCCAAAGTATGCTCTTCTCAGCAACTTCAATTGCGCTTCCTTCTTCATTTCCAGCATCCGGGACAACAACTAAGTCTTCTTTTTTGAACAAACCACTTTTAATAAGGTGCTCTATGCCATACTTACTTCCCGTTTCTTCATCAGAAACAACTGCTAGGGCAACGTTGAACTTAGGTTTTATCTTTAGGTCAACTAATGCTTTTAAAGCAAATATCGAGGAAACTATGGCTTGTCCGTTATCTTCAGTTCCTCTACCATAAATTTTTTCGTCTTCTATAAATGCTTGAAAAGGATTTGTTTTCCACAAACTTAAGGCTCCAGGAGGAACAACATCCATATGGCTAACAAACCAAAGAGTCTTTTCTTTGTTTTCCCCAAAATACTTTGCTACTATGTTAGGCCTCCTTTTAGATGGAACTCTATCATCCTGAGCATCGTATCTTTCTATCTCATCAAAGTCCATCTTTTCAAGGAATGCCTGAATAAAGTTAGCTTTTTCCCATTCACCTTTGCCTCCATTCTCTGGAGCAATTGCTTCATAGCTAATTAAATTAGACAAAAATTTTGCTGCATCACTTCTATAACTTTCTATTTCTCCCAACAGTTTTTTGCTAATAGTTGTTTCCATCTTAATTCTCACCTAGAATACAGAGTTTGATTTCTTTTCTTCATAAACTTTTACTAGTTTTAATTCATCATATGCAAGCTCTATGTTGCCTAACCCGTAGTCTTCTGAGAGCACTCTGTAGCTGTCCCTATACTCAACTACACTTTTTTTAGTAAGAGTATTCTTTAAGCCTAGGTCAGAATCTAAGTCTACAAAAATAACGTTCTTCGTTGAACATGCAAAATGTGTTGCAGCTGCTATTGAAATTGTACCTTCCATCATGCAACCTACAATATTTTTTATTCCAGCTGATTCGCTTATTGCAGCAATTTTTCTTGCGTTTCTTATACCGCCAGATTTCATCAACTTTATGTTTATGAAATCAGCAGCACCTTTTTTTACAATCTCTACAGCATCTTCTGGAGAATGAACAGATTCATCAGCCATTATTGGAACAGAAGAATTACGTTTAACAAAGCTAAGACCATCGACGTCGTGTGCTTTTACTGGTTGTTCTACAAGTTCAATTTCATACCTTTGCATTTTGTTTATCGCATATATTGCTCTTTTCACACTCCATGCTTGATTTGCATCAATAAAAAGCTTTACATTATTACCAACTACCTCTCTTATAGCTTTTAATCTAGAAATATCTTCGTCTAAGCTCTCAGATCCAACTTTTACCTTTATAATCCTAACTTTTTGTTCTAGTAGTTCTTTTGCTTCCTTAACAGTTTCCTCTATAGACTTTATTCCTATTGTAATATCAGTTAAAACTTTATTTGAATATCCACCTAAATATTTAAAGAGAGGCATTTTATATTTTTTTGAAATTAAGTCATGAAGAGCGATATCAACAGAAGCCTTTGCTGAAGAATTTCTATAAATACTGTTCTCTATAACATAACTTACATACTCAAGCATTTCTGGTTCTAACCCAATAAGGCTTGGTAAGATTATGTCTAACGCAGAAATAACCGTATCTTGAGTTTCACCTAAGATCATTCTGGAAGGAGAGGCCTCACCAAAACCTTCTAAGCCACTATCGTCAACAATTTTTATCACAACTTCTTCACTTTTGTAAGAGGTACCTAAAGATATTGTAAACGGAGACTTGTAGTAAGTAGTTCCTTTGAAAACTTCTGCTCTAACTATAGCCATAAGACAAATTAAAGGATAAAAACAAAATATAAGCTTTATTTTTTCCTTTTACAACAAAAACTTTATAGAAGACATTAGTTAAAATCAAAAAAAAGAAAAATAAAAAATTATTAGATTTTAGTAACTTAGATCCAAAGTTTTGCTGCTTTTGGCAGTACAACGCCAAACAAGTTTAAGATTGCTGCTAATAGCCAAACTGCACCAAAGCCAATAGTCCATCCTGAAGCTGCTGGAACTACATATTCTTCATACTTCTTTACTCCTACAGTTCTCACAGAAACTTCTTTTATTATTAGTGCAATCAATGAAGTTAACCACATGTAGTTTGGAATTACTAGAGAAACCCACATCGCTACCGGATGAATCCAGAACCATGCAAATTTTAATCTTAGTAAGTATATAGCCCAAGTAACTATTATTCCACTTATTGCATAGATCCAATAGTATAGCGGTGTTTCGCCACTAGCAATACCCCATATTCCTTTAAACCCTTTTCCAGCAGGATCCCAGAAAGTCCAAGTTGCCCATAAGTTAGTACTTGAAATTCCACCGGAAGTATGAACAGTCATCCACGTTAGTAAAATACCTCCAAGGAAGAAGTTTAGAATGCCAGCTACGATTATTGCATAAAAGATATCTTTTAAGTTTGACTTTGTCTCATAAGCCATTTTGTATATGTTTACCAACCAACCAGTTGCGTATGGAGAGTAGCTTATGTCCCAATTACCAAGAAAGTCCATTTGTCTGTTTACTATATTCCAGCCTATAGATAAGTTTGGTTGGTCCCAAGTTGGATTTGCTGGAAAGCCGCTAGTATAAGTTCCTATATTGTAAATCAGTAGCCAAGCGTTTGGGCTCGACCAGAAAGATTGCCCAACATGCCAGAAAACTTCTGCCCAAACTCTAGCATACAAGAAACTCCAGAGGTAAACAAGTATTATAGACAGTAATCCAGTTACTACGTCTCCACCACTAACTATAATGAACAACCACCATAGTATAGTAGCACCGACACCTATCATAGTAACTTCTCTTAATGACAAACCATTTTCAATTTCATCTTTTCCTGTTAGTGTCGAGAGTACTTGTTTTACTCTGTCTCTAGATTGCCATATTAACCAAGTTGCGATTCCTAAGCCAACTCCTAGGCCACCCCACCTAGAATAAGGGAATGGAAGCCACCATCCAGGAACATCTTCCCACGGCCAACGATACTCCATTCCTGATTGATATGGAATTATTCCGAATGTGACTGCTAAACCTTGATAAAGTATACCAAAGATAAACCATGTTAATATACTAGTATAAAGTATATCATTTGGTACAAGTAAACCAACTGCAATTTGAGGAATGAAGAAGATTCCTGAAGCATAAATACCAGGCCAAAGACTTCCTAAGAACGTTAAAGGTACTAATGTTTCGCCCCACCATTGAGACATTGGAAACTGTGGAAAGAGCTCTGTTATTAAAGGATTGATTCCACTTAAGACACCTATTACGAAAACTGCCCAGAAAACTTTTACTTTAGAATCAGAGAAATTTAAGATATTTGGCAAACCACTTTTTGTTTGAAAGTTACTTCCTTCTTTAATTATGTATGTTACCGGAACAGACATCGGAAACACTAGCCTTTCTTTTTCAACCCATAGCTTTCCAATTATTGCAAACGTTATGAAAACACCAACTAGTAAGTAAAACGCAGTTACCACTGTCCAATATATTATTGGCACCATTAATGCACTAAAATTAAAGACCTCACCGGGCGTTAGACCGTTTGCAAGTTGCTTTGCAATGGTAAATCTATCAGCTCCAGCAGGAAAGAGAAAAGAAGGCGTTACTTTGTCCCAATCTTGCGCCACACCACTCTGCAACAAGGCGTACGGATCCATTAACCAAGCCCAACTGAAGTAACCTAACGGGTGGCCGGCAGCATTCATCACGAAATACGAGTGCATACCTAAGAAGCTTATTACGATGAAAACTAGGAGGTATTCACTTACCGTAAGTTGAAACCATTTGTTCAATTTAGAAAGCATACCAAGTACTACAATAATATAAATCATTGGAATTATAAATGTTCCAAAGGTTCCAGACTTATCAGTGTACAGCATCATTAGCGAAGTTAGGTATAGTAGAGGCAAGTAAAGGAGTATTGAAATTATTAAAGATTTTGTAGTTATTGCATGATTTAACTTAATTTCTTGAGTTTTTTCCGCGCTCATTTTTAGTCATATAATATATGTGGCGGTATAATATAAATTTTTCGAAAATACTTAAATATTTAAAAGAAAAAACTTTTATATTAAGTTTTCTATTTCATAATAAAATTATGAAAAACGAGAAAATTTGGTCAGAAAAAGAGAGAATGGTAATAAGTGCATTAAGAGATAAAATAAAAGAGTGGAAAGATGCTGGAGGGCTTATAATAGTAAAGCCAACAAGTGCTAACTTTAAAGAAATGTATTTCTTCAGAGAACGAATTGGAATTAGTGTTGATTATGTATGGAATTTTGTTTTTTTGATTCAAACATTTGATGACAATAAAGGAGACGTTTCAAAAAAACTCTTCGAAATATTTAAAGAAACAAGCATTACTTTAGAGTTATTTTCATTTCCATTCAAGAGAGTAAAATTCAGCATAAACGGAAAAAATCAGGAAGGAAATGACAAGCTTCTTTCGTTTTTGAAGAAAGAAAATGTAATGAAACTAATGAAAGATAGCATGACAAACGAGTTTGAATTTAAGTTTTATGACCTTAGCAATAGTACAGCTTATATTAAGCTTGATCCTCTTACAATTTGCTGGCTAATAACCGCGAAAAAAGGACCTGGAGACGAATGGAGATTCCCAGCTTATTTAAGAAAACTATTTGACACAATGAATAAGATCAGCTATGAACTAAGAAACTACATAGTAAGTCTTGGCTCAATGTAACTAGGGATATTTAAAAAAGTTTTACCAAGGCCAAAGCCATGTTGCTTTTGAAAGCAAAGTTATTGCTACACTAACTGAAACGATTATGCCTTCCCCGACAACAAATCCAGCGATAATTATACCTTTAGTTGAATTCCATTTCTCTTTTCCAAGAACGTTTGCAAAAACATAGTTTCCAATGAATGACATTATCATTACCATGAAAGTATATGGAGGAAGAGACATCATACCACCTATGAAACCAACACTGCTAAACGGAATACCTATTCTTCTAAGAACAAGTTCTAAAAAGCCAGCAACAAGTGCTACTATTATACCTAAACCAATTTGGTTGTACCTAATTGCAATTTGTCGGGTTGCAAACAAAGAGTCACTAACGGCATAAATTGGCCATTGAAGCATCGTATATGGGAATGCTGTTGAGGGAATAGGAGACATTCTCCAAAAAGCTTCCATGAACAATAGCCCGAAAACTGCCGTAATAACTAAAGAAGCAAGAGCTGCTTTATAAAGATCTATAGGTTTCGTCTTTGTCATCAGAGCAACCTTTGTTTCTTGCGCATACCATGGAGCTCCACTTCCAGGAACAACAGGAGTGTAGATCCAACCAGGATAGCCAGTATAACTTGTTGCATAGAGGGTAGCTTTCCAAACGTTGTAAAGCTGATCTGTACTGATTGTTATTCCGAGTTCACCGTAAAGTCTTGCGTTCGCTATAGCCAACAAAAAACTTAGAACCATAGAGACAAGAATTGGAAGGTAAACTGGTACTTGCGGAACTAGTACAAAGCTATAAAGAAGTACACTACCACCCGTTCCTAATAAAAAAAGCGCTACCAAAACAGGTAAAGAAGGGTACCCTAACCTTGAAGAGGAGGAGGAAGAAGCCTTATAGAAAACTTTAAATCCATCTATAATTTTTCTATGAAGTGTAATCATTAAGAATAAAGCAATTCCAAAACCAAGTCCAATAAATGGAGATAACCAAAGTCTTAATCCTGCCCGTTGAACAATCGAAGATATACTCATTCCTTGAAAGTATTCTCTTGTCCACTCTGGAGAAAATTGCCTAAAAGTTGTTATAGTTAAAGTGTTTCCAAAAACCCATGTAACTAACGAACCTAGAAACATTATTACTGTGAGTGAAGGTTGCAAAACCATTCCATAAAGAAAAGAAGCAGGATCTGTAGCAACGCCAAGTATAGCTCCAGGCAAATAATATTGAGTATAAGGAGTAAAGTCAATCCAAAGTAATGGAATTATTTGTGCCTGTGGACCAAGTACTAAAGGAAACAAATAGTAAAATGAGCCATATATCGCTCCAGTTATTAAAGTTATTAAGAAATACGACATATCAGACTCTTTCCTGTCATAAAGCGTGTTTATTATCGACGCATCAACTATAGCAAAAGGAAACGTTAATGGCTCAACCTCAACATAGAAATACGAAATCATCATGCCTAAAGACAATTCGCTAATTGTACCAAGTATAGCCATCGTGACAGTGGTGAGTATTGCAGGTAACCATTCAAGAGTAAGTAAAGTTCGACCTTGAACAAGAAGAGAAGCATACTTAGGAGCCATCCATATAGGAACAAGACTTCTTATTGGAACACCATTCAAAGAAAATGCAACGCTTATTGAGCTTTGAACGTAGTAAGCCCTATACACCAACCAGTAAAACATGGGAACTGCTCCTCCAATACCTCCAATGACAGTATAAAGTATGAAAAGTTCTTGCCTTGATAACCTAGCTCCATAAAACCTTGAGAGAGCTTCGAAAAGTATAACTGTAACATAGGTAGCTGCTGTTGCAGCAGTTCCTCCAACAGCAAGATAGAGATAAATTGTTGCAGGCATAAAGATAAGCCCTGCAAAAATCATGGCAAGAATTGTTCTCCAAGTTAATCCAGACTGAAGTTCTTCAAATTTAACATTTCGAATATCGTTTCCAGAGTCTATGCTATTAGAAGCACACAATTCCGTTGGTTAATATTCCATTCGATGTACTTAAAAACTTTGCTTTTTAAACAAACAAATCAAGAGCAAGATTTTTATATTCAAGAGAAACAAAAAATATGAAGAGCATTAGGAATGAAAATAGTGCAGTTAACTAAAAATATTAATATTAGAAGAATTAGAAGAAGAGGATTGTTTTTTCTTTTTGCGGCACTCTTTCTAGCAACTGCACTACCATCGATCTCAAACAAAGCATACGCTTCCCAGAATAATAGTAACGAATTATTTACAAATGATGCACCAATAGGAAGCCAATTTTCGAATGTAACAGCACAATTTAATGTTTCTGAAGTTGAAAAAATCGTGAATGATATTTCTTCGTTTGGTTCGCGAGTAACAGGATATGAAGGCTACTATAAAACGAGAGATTTTATAGTTAGCTATCTTAATGGTATTTATGGCTATAACAGTACTGAAATTCAAAACTACAGTTTACTAGTACCAATCCAAGAAGAAGCTACGATCAATGTTATTTCTCCATTCAACAAAACGATTAAAGCATACACTCTTTGGCCAAATGGTATACAAACGTGTAACTTACCAGAAAATGGAACTTTAGGAAAGATAGTGTATGTAGGTGATGGAAAAATAGAAAATTTTGAAGGAAAGAACATAAGTGGAGCTTTTGTTCTTATGGACTATAATTCAATGTACAACTGGATAAATGCTGCAAAATTTGGAGCAAAGGGAGTAATATTTATACAACCAAATGAGACAACATATCTAGAAACCGATAGCAAGTATCTCAGTACGCCATTGTATTTTCCAAGGTTGATCGTACAAGCAAAAGATGGAGAAATTCTAAAAGAAGCAAATGAGATAGTTGTTAAGTCTAGAATGAGCTATAAAGAGGTTACCGCACAAAATATAATCTTAAAGATAAATGGAACCACTTACCCTAACGATATAATAATAATTTCAGCACATTACGATGCTTGGGCAATAGCTCCAGCCCTAGCAAATAGTAAGGCCGATGCAATAGGCATTGCTTTACTACTAGAACTAGCGAAGTATTTTAAAAACAATCCACCAAAGTACAGTATTTGGTTAGTTGCTACTTCAGGACATTGGGAAGCTTTAGCAGGAGCCAGAGAGTTCACATATAGGTATATATATTCAAATGATATTATGAACGGTAAAAAAACGATATGGTCGTTTGTAGGACTTGATATGTTTTCGAGCGATAGCTATGGTCTTCAAATGCTACAATCTAGTTTCTTTAATTTTTATGGAGGAGCGTCGATACATTCTGGAGGATTTCCAACTAGACTCACTCCTGTTTACAATAGACTTTTAGTATATTTAAACTCAAGTGAACTTAGACAATTTTTAATAAATGAAAAGAGAATAGGACAAGGTTCAACCATAGCAAATAACTTTTTCTTGTTTTATACTTCTTATCAACAATTTTGGGGTACTGAACCCTATCCATATATGCTTGATTCTGAAGTAGTTTCTATGAGTGGCATTATAGCTTTCAGTATAACTTCAGCATGGTCAAGTAGAAATTACGTAGGAGCACCTATAGATGATTCGGAGTATGCAAATTTAAAAAAAATATCACCAGAACTAACAACTTTATTTTTTATAATAAGTCAATTAGCTAATGATGATCAACTTAGGAACACCGTAACAGATCGATCAACACTACGACCTACTTGGTTTAGTACTGAAAGTATCAGAGGGTATCCAGGATTTATTACGATAAATGGTAAAGTAGTAATTTACAATGAAACCAATGGTGGTTGGTTCTCACCTATAAAAGATGTATTGGTTACGGCAAGAGTAGCTCCTTCGACTTATAAATTAGGAACAATTATAGTGAAGTCTGGAGAAAATGGTACATTTGTAATACACGGAATAGCCCAAGCAGCAAGACCTTATGGAGCTAATACTGCAACTATAACTTATCCTTGGATATTACAAGGGTGGAAAACTGATCCAGAAACAGGACAAATAGTAATAGCACCAAATAATGGAATGCTAGCAATGCAATACTTTTCAAGCACACTTATGCCAATTCATCCAGTGGAAAACTTTACAATAGTAGTTATGAAAGCAAACACAACTACATTGTACGATATAGTAGATCCAAGAACTTTAGCCACACCTTCAATACAAGATCCAAGGCTTGGTGGATACAATTGGTGGGGATTTTCAATGGCAGCTATACTACCGTTTGACGCTCAAACAAAAAGCTTACCTCCAAACTATGGATCTTACTACAACGGCTATGAACCAGTTGGCTTAGTATGGACTTCGCCTGGAATTAAATTTGTAGTAGTCGTTGTAACTCAAGGAACGAATGGGTTGATTTTAACAAACTCTAGCTCAGCAAATCCTGAAGGAATTGGATTTTCTTCTGATAAAAATAACTACATTTACTTTACATTATATAAATCTGCACAAGACTTATTTTACATTTCTAAAGATAGGTATGAAAAATTCAAGGAAAAAGAAACAGGAACTATTAGCGCAGATATAACGATAAAAGAGGCAGAAATACTTTACAACAAGACGACAAAGTTATTTAGCGAAAACAAACTTTACTCAGGATATTCTGCAACAATTCCATTCTTTACATTCGCTTACACAGCTTATAGCAGAGAAGTTATGCCATTAATAAACGATGCAGCAAAATCAATAATGATAATGTTTCCATTATTGATATTGGGGGCTTTCTTCTTAGAAAAACTCACTTTGCATCAAGAAGGAAGAAAAAGGGTAATTTCAATTGGACTATTTGCCGCGATACTTATTGCATTTTTGTCTTTTCTTCATCCAGCTTTTTCAATAATGAGTAACGTCTACCTTGGATTACTTGGAACAGCAATGACTTTTCTCTTGTTATTGACTATTTGGGTAATAGGAGGAGAAGCAGAAAAAGTAAGAAAAAGTATAGAACACAGATATTTAGGGTACCATACAACAGAATCTGTAGTGTTTGATACAGTTACAACGGCTTCTTCTTTCTCAGTAGAAGAAATGAGAAAAAGACCATTTAGAACTATTCTTACGGTAGTTACAATTGCGGTTATGGCCTTTTCTCTTACTTCGTTAACTTCAGTTTCAGCTTATACATCTGTAAGATTAGTTCCAAAATATGGCTATACAACTAGTTATGATGGAGTTTTAGTAAAGAATGGAATTGGTATCCCACCTGCGATTGTTTCAGATTACTTACTTGATGCTATTAAATATTATGCTGGAAAAAATGCCACAGTTTTACCTAGAGCTTGGTACTACCCACAATCAAAACTCACAATAGGATTTCAAACTCCTATTTACTCGTCAACAAATAACGCTTCAATTTCAGCAGCACTAGGACTGACAAAAGATGATGTATACATCAATATATTACCATATGTGAATAATTTTGATAGCTCTCTACTAAACAATACAGAAAATTGGGCTTTGATATCTAATGGTCTTGCAAATAACTTAAGTGTAAAAGTTGGAGATAACATAAATGTATTTGGACTAAAACTTAAAGTTGCTGGAATTTATAATGCATCAAGACTTGATAACCTGAAAGACATTGATGGATATCCGATAGCTCCAGTAAATGGAATTTATTATGGGCAACTTGCAGTTTTCCCTGTATCTTCTCAAGCAGCTCAAGGATCGGTTCCACATTTATCAATGGCACAAGTATTGGTTATTCCATTTAGTAAAGCTATGGAGCTTGGCGGATATATTGCTGAAGTAAGTATTATACCAAAACAAAAATCAGAAGATATAGCATCTATGTTTACACCTATCGCTTATACCACAAATAGCATTGTTTATGTTTCTCAAAATGGAAAACCATACCAAATGTCACAAGTAGTAGCTTATTCATTCGTTGGAATGGAAACCGTACAAATTTTAGCTTTACTTGGAGCATTAAATGTAATGATTACTTTACTTGGTAACTTAAAGGAAAGAAGTAAAGAAATTTACGTACTTAGTGCTGTTGGGCTTTCACCACTTGCTACAAGTGTACTATTTGTTGTTGAAACAGTGGTTTATGCAATCGTTGGAGGTTTAATAGGATACTTAGCTGGTTTTGCAGCAAATACTTTAATGGTTTATTTAAATGTCTTTCCAAAAGAGCTTGGTTATGTTAATTTTGCATCTATATTTACTATGGTAGCTTTAGTTGTAATAATTTTAACTTCTTTATTAGCTTCAGCATACCCATCGTATATAGCTTCCAGAGTAATAACCCCATCTCTAGAAAGAAAATGGAAACCACCAACAAAACCTTCAAAAGATAATTGGGAGGTTCCAATGCCAGTTAGCTTTATAACTTATGAAGAAGCTCTTGGTATATTGGAATACCTAAGAGAATTTTATGAAGGGGCGGGAGCTGTTAGACCAATATCTATTGTTAGAGCAATGCAACCCTTAGATTACAGGAATAATCAAATAAAAATAACATTCAGCATCGCACCATATGAAGCAAACGTTACTCAGGATGTTACTTTTAAAGTAACTGAACTTGAAAGTAAAGAGGAAAAGAAGTATAGCCTTACTTTGTTCATAAATAAACTTACTGGACCACAAGATGTTTGGATTAATTCAAACTACTGGTTCATAGATGATGTGCGGAAACAATTGCTTCTCTGGAGGTCTTTACCTCCTGAAGAAAGACAAAGATTAATAAACAAAGCAAAAAAGAATATAAGTTAGAATTAGTTTTATTTGCTCATTCTAAATATGTTAGAGATAGCTTTAATTAAAATGATGCCAACTAATACAACTGAAATTAGTTCTCCTACAAACACTGAGAAGAAAGCTAGTTCGATAGACGCAACAGAGTAAATGATATACAATAGCCCAATGCCAACTATTAATGCGATTTCTACAGAAGCAACTAAGGCTGCAATTACAATTTTTTGTTTAACTTTTAATTTTGATATGTACATTACTGATAAAGAAGCAACAAGATTTGCTAAAGTACCAAGAACAATGTCAGGTAATCCATATGGGGAAAAAAAGTTTGCGATTATGTTCCCTAAAGTAACTCCAAAAACTGCACTCCACCCAAACTCTGGTAAGTAGCTTAAGAGGATTAAAGAATCTGTTAATCTTGCTTGAACTATACCATAAGAAATTGGGGCTATTAAAACTGTGCCTATTGCGTAGATGCTTGAAATCAGCGCAACTAAAGCAAGATCTCTAAGTTTAAGGTTCATGAGTTGAGTTTAGCTAGTACTACTAGAGATAGTTAAAAACTTTTTGGTGGCTACTTAGCATTACTTAGATCTAACTAAAATCGAAACAATACTCTTTCAACTAACTTTATAATAGTTTAACATATTCTGGGTAAGGGAAGTCCCTTAGCCATATCTAAAATTCTTTCCCCTCCTACAGAAGTAGAAAGTACTACCTTTTTCTCTTTATCACTTACAACCTTGCCTATTACTGAAGCTAGCCTCCCCTTTGGATTATTTCTTAAATCTTTTAAGAATTTTTCCTTAATCTTTGCATCCACTATGAATACCATTATACCTTCGTTGGCCATTGACAAAAAGTCTATTCCTAAAACTTCGCATGCAGACTTAACTTCTTCCAAGACAGGAATTTTTGATTCTTCAACAACCATTCCAACTTTCGACTCTTTAGCAATTTCATTTAACGTTGTAGCAAGGCCACCTCTAGTTGGGTCTCTTATTACCTTTATTTTTTTCCCATACTTCTTAATTAAAGGAATAACTAGATCATTGAGTGGGCAACAATCACTCGAAACACTTGAATACAACCCAAACTCTCCTCTAGCTAACATAACTACTGTTCCATGAGTACCCACAGGACCAGAGACCACGATGACATCTCCAGGCTCAGCATTAGACCCAGAAACATTAGAATTTTTTATAACCTTTCCTATTCCAGAAGTTATAACATAAACTCCATCTGCTTTACCTCTCTCAACAACTTTTGTATCTCCAGTTACTATTGAAACTCCTGAAATTTTTGCTGTTTCAGACATATCTCTTACAATTTCGCTTAGGTTTGCTATAGGATAACCTTCTTCAATTATGAATGAAGCTGAGAGATACATAGGTATTGCACCACATGTAAGTAAATCGTTAACAGTTCCAGTTACACTAAGTTTTCCAATGGTGCATCCACTTACTTTTTTTGGAGCCATAACAAATGCATCTGTTGTGAAAGCTATTCTAGTAGAGCCAAACCTCAAAATTGCCTTATCGCCAGCCTTTTCAAGAATTTTGTTTTTAAATGCCTTATAAAAAATAGAATTAAAAAGCTCATGCGTAAGTTTTCCGCCAGCTCCATGTTCTAAGTTAATTTCCATAATTAACCACCATAGTTGTAGTAAGCAGCACAAGCACCTTCTGAAGAAACCATACAAGGACCAATTGGATTTCCTGGAGTACAAACTTTTCCATATAGAGGACACTCTGGAGGAGTTATTATACCTCTTACAACATCAGCACACCTACAACCAGGAGGTTCATCTATGTTTTCAGGCTTAATACCAAGCTTTAGTTCTGCATCATAATTTGAAAAGGAATCCTTTAATTTTAAACCACTTTCTCTTAAATATCCAAACCCTCTCCAACTAGCATCTGAAACTTCAAAGTATTTATACAAGAGTTTCTGCGCTTTTTTATTTCCTTCAGGTCTTACACTTCTTGGGTACGCATTAACTAGCAACGGTTTCTTACTCTTAATCATCCTAATCAACAAATAGATAGATACTAGTATGTCTACAGGCTCAAAACCAGTAATTACAGAGGGTATTCCATAATCTTTCACGATGAATTCATAAGGTTTGGTACCGATTATTGTACTGACATGCCCTGGTAAAATTAATCCATCTATTTTAGAGTCTTTTGAGCTTAGTAACGCTTTAAGTGCAGGAGGAATTAGCTTAAAAGAAGAAATAATTGAAAAATTTCTTACATTATGTTCAACAACGTAATCTAATAAGGCTGCAACTGTTGGTGATGTAGTTTCAAACCCTACTCCAAAAAAGACAACTTCTTTGTTGTTGTTTAAGAAATTTATAGTATCAAAAGGAGAATAAACAACTCTTATATCTTTTCCTTCTGCCTTTAAATTTAAAAGAGTTTTCCGCTTAAGTGGTACTTTTATCATATCTCCAAACGTAGAGAGAATTACATCTTTTTCTAGAACTTGAAAAGATTTGAATAAGTCTGAGTCTGAAGTCACACAAACAGGACAACCGGGCCCACTCACAATTCTTAATCCTTTAGGTAGTACTCTCCTTATGCCGAATCTTGATATGTTTACTGTATGAGTTCCACAAACTTCCATTAGGTTTATTCCTTCTGGTTTTAGTTCTGAAATTTTCTTTAAGAATAGCTGTGAAAGGCTTGGATCTCTAAAGCTTTCTGTCACCAATTCATGGCTTCACCGAGTTCTTCTATTGCATTAAGTAAATCTTTGGCTTCTTCTTTAGTTAACTTTTGAATGACAAAACCTGCATGAACAATAACATAATCGCCTTGACTTAAGTCTTCAACAAGGTCAAGTCTAACTTTTCGTTTAACTCCACCTAAATCAACAACTGCTTCTTTTCCTTTTATAACTTCAACTTTTCCAGGAATGCCTAGGCACATACTAGTCAACCTCCGAAGAAGCAACAACAACTTGGCCAAGTGACAAGCATGAATCGTTTACTGAAACACCTCTAGGTAAAATTACGTTTATTCCTTTTGACATAAGATTTTTTCTCACTCCTTTTACTAGGATCTCGTTCAAGAACGAACCACCACTTAGTACGACTCTCTTCAACTTGTACTCATCCGCAAGGTAAATAGAAAGCTCACTTATAGCTTTTACTACAGTGTTATGAAACCTTGCTGATATTTTACTTTTTGGAGCATTACTTTTTAAATCATTAATTACACCAACAACTAGATTGGAAGGATCAAGAACTATTTCTGAACCATTAAAAGAAATGTCGTAGGAATATGAGCCTTCCTCGTTCTCATCTGCTATCGACTCAAGCTCCATTGCGGCTTCTCCATCGTATGTAGAAAATAAACATACACCAAGTAAAGCTGAAATTCCATCAAACAATCTACCACAACTTGATACTAAAGGAGAATTTGTTCCAGACTTTATCATGGCATAAAGAAATTCTTTTTCTTTTTCTGAGAAACCTAAATCGAACTTAAACAAACTTTCCTTATCTAAGATGTCATAAAGTAAGGAGAAAGCGAAACGTCTTGGTTCAATTATAGCTTTGTCTCCACCAGGCAGCCTGAAATATTTCATATGAGCAAGCCTATTAAAACTCTTTAAATTACTTAAAAGAAACTCGAATCCCCATATATTGCCATCAGCACCATAGCCTGTTCCATCACACGCAACTCCAATCACATCTCCATTTAAGTTATTGGAAGCTAGAGTAGCAGCGATATGAGCGTGATGATGTTGGACTTCAACTTTCATATCAGTTTTCATACTTTCTGCTACTTTTCTAGAGTAATAGTTAGGATGCATATCTAAGGCTATAACTTTAATGTCTTGTGCAATTAGTCTAAGAAATTTTCTTATTGAATTTTTTAGTTCCCTTTGAGTAGAATAAGATGAAAGGTCACCTATATGTTGGCTTATGAAGACTTCTTTCTCCTTACCTATAGCAAATGTATTTTTTAGGTCTCCACCTATTCCAAAAACTTTGTCAACATTTACTGGAGTTGGGATTGGTATTGGTACATAACCTCTCGACCTTCTAACCAATATACTTAGCCCATCAATTACTCTTACAACTGAGTCGTCTGCAAAATTGTAAATATCTCTATTGTGAATTAAAAAATGAGAAGTAAAGCTGGAAAGTTTCTTCATAGCATCACTATTCTTATAAGAAATAACTTCGTCTTTTGGATTTGCACTCGTCATCACAAGATATGGTGAAGAGGTCTTTTCTAGAAGCAAAACATGTATTCCAGTATAAGGTAAGAATATACCAATGGTGTTTATCTTTGGAGAAACAAGTTCCGAAATTGGAGAATCTTCTTTCTTCTTTGCAAGAACTATTGGAGCCTCCTGACCAAGAAGTATGCGCTCTTCCTCCTCTGATAAGTATGCTACCTTACGAGCAAAATCAATATTCTTAACCATTACTGCAAATGGTTTAAAGTGGCGATTCTTTAAAGCTCTTAGTTTCTTAAGAGTAGCGTCGTTTGTAGCATCTGCAGCAAGATGAAAGCCTCCAATACCTTTTATTGCAACTATTTCTCCCTTGTTGATTAACTCAGCAGCGATCATAATTGGATCATCGCTCTTAACTATTTTTCCATCTTCAACAAAGAAAACTTTTGGTCCACATACCCAACAAGAAATTGGTTCTGCTCTAAACCTCCTATTTATAGGATCAAAGTACTCGGCCTCACAATCTTTACACAACTTAAACTTGGATAGCGTCGTTCTTGATCTATCGTATGGTAAAGATTTAATTATAGTGAATCTTGGTCCGCAGTTCATGCAACTTATTAAAGGATAAAGATATCTTCTGTTGTATTTATTCAACAGTTCATTTTTACAGTCATTACATATAGCAATATCGGGAGGAGGAATAGTAAAAACTTTAGTTTCTTTACTTGCTATAACTTGAAATGAAGAAAGGTTCATAGGCGTAGAGTCTTTTTCTACTATTTCATCAATTCTTGCTATCGAAGGCTTATCTCTTTTTAGCCTTAATATGAATTCATTAATAGAACTTTCTTCGCCTTCTAAGTGAATCTCAACGCCCTCTCCTGAGTTGGTTACATATCCATTTAAGTTTAGTTCTTTAGCTAAACGAAAAACAAATGGCCTAAAACCAACACCCTGAACTATACCCCTTACAAGAATGTCAACAGAAGACTTAGCCATTGTAGCTAGCTTTACTAAAACAAATCTTTTTGGTTCTTATGACTATCTTCTTCAATTGCTTTTGTTTTGCTTTGCAAAGCCCTTAGAGGCAGTAACGCACATTTTTCACGAGAAGGGTCGATGCGACCACCAAAAAAGTTTAGAACGTCTTTTTTTGTTAAGGAGTTAACAAAACTAATTGGTTTTCCTTTTACCAACTCTGTGAGTATCGAAGCAGAAGCTTTACAAACAGCACAACTTCTTGAAACAAACTTAATGTCTTCAATTACATTTTTGTTTTTGTCAAACTTAACGAAAAATTTTACTTCATCTCCACATGATAAGTTTGCGTCTTCAATCACAAAGTCAGGATTTTTTATTTCACCATAGTTTCTTGGATTTCGATAATGATCTAACAAGTTATCTAAGTAAATATGATCAGAGCTCATTTTAGCATCTTTTCCACTTCTTTTAAGGCTTCTATAAAAGCGTTTATTTCTTCTATAGTATTATAAATATAAAAACTTGCTCTTACTGTAGCAACTGTTCCTAGTATATTTACTAATGGTTGAGCGCAATGATGCCCAGATCTAACTGCAATACCAGCAAGCTTATCAAGCAAGTAAGCTACATCATGGGCGTGTATACCCTTTAAATTGAAAGAAACAATTCCTGTAATGCTATTTTCATCTTTAGGCCCATAAACTTCAAATGAATTTCCCTTTAAGTTTTCAAGCAAATACTTAACTAACTGTCTCTCATGAAACAGAACAGAATTCATACCAAGTTTGCTCAAATAATCTATAGCTGCGCTTAGGCCAACAGCTCCCTCAACATTTGGAGTGCCTGCTTCAAACCTGATTGGAGTATCTTCATAAGTTACCTTACAGCAAGAAAGTTCAGGGACTTCATTAAGTAATTTAACAGACTTTATCATCCCTCCTCCGAGATTCCAAGGTTCTATGAGATCAGCATACCTTTTTTTCAAGTATAGTACTCCTGTGCCCATAGGACCAAGCATCTTGTGAGCTCCAAATGCCATAAAATCACAGTCTAAGTCTTTTACGTCTACAGGCATATGAGGAACAGATTGCGCAGCATCAACAACTAAAATTGCATCATAAGAATGAACAAGCTTTGAAACTTCTTTTATTGGATTTATTGTTCCAAGAACATTAGATACATGAGTTAAAGAAACAACTTTAGCTCCTTCTTTCAGTAAGGCTTCTAACTTTTCAATATTTATGGTCCAATTTTTGTTTGCGTTGACTACTTTAAGTGCGCAGCTTTTTTCCTTACAAACTTTTACCCATGGAAGCAAGTTACTGTGGTGCTCAAGTATACTAGTAACTACTATATCCTTAGGGTTTAGAAATTTTTCAGCAACTACGTTTGCAATTGCATTTAAAGATTCTGTGGTTCCACTTGAAAATACAACTTCTTCTGGAGTTGCATTTATAAAGTCTGCAACTTTCTTTCTTGACTGAAAATAAAGTTCAGTTGCTTCTTCTGCAAGAGTATGTATAGACCTTCCAACATTCGCGTTCTTTAAAAAATAGAAGTTTTCAATAGCTTCAATTACTTGTTTTGGTTTTTGAGAAGTAGCAGCATTATCAAAATAAATCAGAGGCTTTCCATTTACCTTTACGTTAAGTATAGGAAAATCATGCCTTATGTCATTTGGGTCAAACATTTTCTCACCCTTTAAGAGAGCTTATAAGATAACTTTTTATTTCTTTGTTTTTAAGCATTTCAGAGCTCATACTATCTAATGCATGCTCTATGAATCCAGTTGAAACTAAAATATTGGCTTCATCTTCACTTAAACCTCTACTCATAAGGTAAAATAGTTCGTTTTGAGTGATTCTACCTAAAGAGATTCCATGAGAAGCTGAAATCTTGTTTCCTTTTGTCTTTAAGTTTGGAATAACATAAGCTTTGGACTCTTCACCTAGCAAGATTACTTTTCCCTTTATGAATGTGGAAGAGGAATTGAATACAATATTACTCCAATCTTTTATAATTATTGTTCCACTTTTAGTTATTCCGTAAGATTCTATATTACTTTTAGTGTCTTCCTCTAAATGATAAATTGACAAGTTATTATCGACAATACCATTTGCTCGGCTTTGAAATAAAGATTTAAAGTTAAACTCAGAGTGCTTTCCAGTCATTTGAACTTCTATGTTTGAAGAACATGTAGAACTGCTGCTTTGAACTAAGTTTAAGTTCAGCAAAGAACTTTCCTCCATCTTTATCTTAAAGTTAATTATTGAACTATAGTTAGATGAGGAGAGGAATACATTAAGAGTAAGACTTGAATTTTTCTCTAATTGAATGTACGTAAACTCGTGGAAAACATCTTTTGAATAATGCTTCATGTTAACGTCTAAAAATGAATTTTTGTCCACATGTATTACGTTAAAAAGAGAAATTGGGATCGTTGTTATACCAGAATAAAAAAATCTGCTCTTTTTATTGCTTTTACTACTTATAAGAGAGCCCCAGCTTGAAGATGCTAGACTATTTGCTTCCATTTGATCTTTTGAACTTTCACTTTGTAACGCTTTTATGATTTTGTTAGGAAAGATTTCGTCTGGGCTAATAGTAGAAGAGAGAGAGCAACCACTAGAATCACAGATATAAACTTTAGCCAAATTATTCTCTAATAATATCGCTCCGTCGTAATCTTTATACTGCGATTGCCTTACGACTTCTTTAAATTCAACTTTTCTTATTCTCTTGCTTTCTAAAAAAATTTTTTCTGTATCTAAGTATTTCCATCTTTCATTGTATTTAAAAAGAGAAATGCTTTCATCAAATTGTTTCCAGCTTGGAGGGTGTAAGTGCTTCGATTCCTCGTGCTTAATTTCCTTCAATTGCTCTATTTCATCTTTAAGACTATTTTTGTTCATCACCCAACAGCACCTTCTCCTTCAAGTTCAAGTTCTATTAGTCTATTTAGTTCAAGAGCATATTCTAGAGGGAGGTTCACCATGATTGGCTCCATAAAGCCTCTTGTAATCATGGCTTTAGCCTCAGTCTCGCTTAAGCCACGACTCATTAAGTAGAATAGCTTTTCTTCTTCTATCCTACTAACTGTTGCCTCATGCGTAACTTCAGAATTACTCTCATAAGATTCAATATAAGGATATGTTGCAGAGTTAGAAGAATCATCTAGTAATAAAGCATCACACTTAACCGAAGAAATACTATCCTTCGCTCCTTTAGCAATGTGAACTAACCCTCTATATGCAGCGTAACCTCCAGCTTTTACAATACTCTTAGAGACTATCCTTGACCTTGTTTCTGGAGCAAGATGAAAAACCTTTGACCCTGTTTCCTTCTTTTGACCATTCCCAGCAAAAGTAACTGAAAGAAATTCAGCTCTCGCACCTTTTCCTCTTAATACTGCTGAAGGATAGTACATGGTTAATCCGGAGCCAATGTTTCCAGAGACCCACCTTAGTGTTCCACCTTCTTCAACTACTGCTCTCTTTGTGTTTAAGTTAAGAACATTTTTTGTCCAAGTTTGAATTGTTGTGTATTTAACAAAAGCATTTTTCTTAACGTGAACTTCAACTACTGCACTATGCAAATTATAAGCGCTATAAACGGGAGCTGAACAACCTTCGATGTACTCAACTTCTGAACCTTCATCTGCTATGATTATAGTATGTTCAAATTGTCCAAGCTTAGGGTAATTTATCAAAAAGAAAACTTGTAGAGGTAAGTCAACTTTTACACCTTTCGGAACATAAACAAAGCTTCCACCACTCCAAAGCGCACCATGAAGTGCAGCAAATTTGTTATCATGAGGAGAAACTATGAATGTCATAAAGTACTTCTTAACGAGCTCTGGATATTCTCTAACTGCCGTATCCATATCAGTAAAAATTACTCCTTTTTTTCTAAGTTCGTCTTTTATTCTTCGATACAAAACTTCAGAATCTATCATAGTGCCAGAACCAGACAAATACCTTCTTTCTGCTTCAGGTATGTTTAATTTTTCCAGAACTTTCATAACTTCTTGTGGAATCTTTGAACTTTCTTCAAGTTTTTCTGAAAAGGGTTTTGCATAAGGTATGAGTTCATTAAAGTTTATGATTGAGCTAAGGTCGAAACTCCAGTTTGGCATTGGACGAGAATTAAATACTTTCAAAGAATATAGTCTTTTTTTAAGCATCCATTCTGGTTCTCCTTTTTCTCTAGAGATCTTCCTTACAGTATCTTCTCCTATAGATGATTCTATCTTTTTCTCGTAACTTAGGCTTAGTGGTTCTATCCCAGTAACTTCCGACTTAACTTTGTTTAGTTTTTCCCTATCCACTCATAACCACCTCGGTCTACCTCTTTTGCAACTTCTACCCCACCGGAGGTAACTATTTTCCCATTTAACATAACGTAAACTTTGCTAGGTGAAGGCAACTCGTTAATGATTCTTGTGTAATGAGTTATTAGTAGAACTCCAACATTGCTATTGAGTAAGTTAGTTATAGCTTTAGCCACAAGCTTTAACGAATCTACATCTAGCCCAGAATCTGGCTCATCCAATATTGCATACTTTGGTTTTATGGCAAGAAGTTGAAGCATTTCCGATTTCTTCTTTTCACCCCCAGACATTTCTACGTTCACATTTTTATATAGAAATGACTCTTCTAGATCAAGAAAGCTTAGCAAAGAAGACAACTTATTTTTAAACTCAAAGATAGAAGTTTGTTCGCTTGTTATTGAACTGTGAGCAGCCTTTACTAAGTTTAAAACAGAAACTCCTTGAATTTCAACAGGGTTTTGAAAAACTAAAAATAATCCTTTCCTTACTCTTTCATGCGTCTTCAAGTTTACTATAGACTCACCATCAAGTAACACTTCTCCTCTGATTATCTTATAAAACGGAGAGCCTAACAGTGTTTGTGCCAACGTCGACTTTCCAGATCCATTTGGGCCCATTAGTACAATAAGCTGAGACCTTTCCAAACTGAGTGAAACATCATAAAGTATTTGCCTTTCTTTAGCATAAACTGTTAAGTTTTTTATTTCCAGAACCATGAGACAGAATTAGTTATAACAAGGTTATAAACATTTAATTTTATTTTTAAACTAAGAATCGTTGCAACTTCATGAAGCATAGAGACAAAGCCTCAAATAAGAATAACATTTTATTATCGAGAAAGAAGTTTACTTTACAATAAGGTTACTTATGAATTCTTAAACTAATCTTTTTTAATCTGCAAAACCTTTCGAATGCTACTAACTTATAAATAATTTTCAGTGAAGTTCTAGTTAGTATTGAAAGAGTATTGTAAACGAATACCGTATGTGAAGAAACTTTAAGTTTGGAAGCAAGTAAGAGAAACATTTTTATACTTACTACATATGTATATCTATCTGTGTATTGAAGATGGAAGAAAGTAAGAAGCCAGAAGAGGAGAAACCCTCTACTGAAAAACCTAGTCAAGTAGCTCCGCCTTCTACTGAAGCTCCTTCTATCTCACCTCCTAAAGTACGAAAAAAGAAAGCTGCGAAAAAAGCTAAAACTAAGAAGGCTTCTAAAAAGAAAACAACAAGAAAAAAGAAAAAATAGAACTTGTTTTTAATTTATTTTTTAAATTTTAACTTTTTAAAGTGAGTTATAAAAGGTAGTGCTGCTTTAGATTTAACAAAATTAAATCATAAACCAAACTTCTTTCTTTGTAGCATTTATTAGGGTTTTAACCATAAGACCACCAAGTTGCTTGTCCAAGTCCCCCCTTAAGAAAAGAAGGTCTCCATCAGACAAGTTAGGAACGTTCGCAAAAAATCGAATCAGTAAAGTTACTGTGCCAAGTGTTGAATAAAAGTCGGTACTCCAGACAAGAGAATTATTGCCAACTTGCATTGAAAGACCTGTACGTGGTGAAGTATCAGTTATAGGGCTAACTAGCTTATGATAAACGTAGCCCTCCACTCTAGTTACATACCATTCCCCAAGTAAGTTACTTTTTAGTGCTAACTCAAATGGACTAAAAACATCAAAATCTACAAAAATAGGTGCTTTTAAAACTCCTGAAAGCATATTTTTATCGCTAAGCTCAAAGTCTTCGCTTTTAATGAGGAACTTCCTAACAGGCCTTTTGTAAGGTATTTCTACACCAAACTTAAAAGAGTAAGACAGAGCAGAAACTAACGTAGATGAAGGCGAAATACCAAAACTAGATGCATATTCACTTAGAGCAGAAGGAAGAGACTTAATTTCACTTAATTCCATCTTTTTAGCAACTAAATTAAGTAAAGAATCGAAGTCTACATACTCTTCAACGTTTTCTGGGAAGTAAACTAAGTCTACTACGGCCGAACCATTCAAGAAGTTTTCGTATACTTTTTTTGCTATAAATATGCCGCTTGATGAAGAAGAATTTAGGACTATCCCAGAGCTCAGCTTTATGTTTTCCATAAGGCAAAGGAAGAAAATAAGCATTTAAGATTTTCCTTCTTGTAAGATAGGGCCCACTATAATTAGAAGGAACCTAAGATTTGAAGTTTTTTAAAGAGTTTTAAGTTAGTTCAGGACTTATGAAAAAAGCTTCTATTAGCCCAGCAAAAAGAAGTAAGATATAGGATAGAAGCATTGCAATTAAAGCTACTCCTAACTCATTCTTTAGATCCTTTTGTCTACCGATGATCTTATATGTAAGAATTACATTCTCAGTGACTATTAAAGAGTAAGATATGTACTCTAATAATCCATGCGGCATTATAAGGACTCCAAAAAAAGCTACTTGTGGATTAACAAGGTTATTGCTTATTGAACTTATCGAACTTATTGCAACACCAGTACTAAAGGTAGAATAAATGCTTAAACCAATGCCAAATAGAGGAATTATCATTCCAGATGCAATAAGAGCATTATTAGAAAAGATCTTTAAAGCTACGGAGTATACGTTGCTTCCTTTAAATTCATCAACCATTTGCCTCAGTTCATTTTCTAATTTTCTATCCGGTGGATAAAAAGTACCAAAAAATGTTGTAGTTACTAGTATAACAAAAACGATCAAAAATATTGTACCTCTGTTTCCATTAAACATCTTTAAAAGAGGGTTTGCAACTGAAATCATTTGCTCTTTTTTGCTTAAAATTTCCTTATAAAGGTTTTTCTTTTTAAACTTAAAAATGAAGTACTTTTGCTCCATGAGAAATAAAAAAATTAAAATCCTAGTAGTTCTTAGTATAAACGAGGAAAGTTGGCCACGGTGCTTATTTGTGGGGAATTAGGTTCTGGAACAACAGATGTTGGTAACAAACTGTCAAAGATAACTGGTCTACCAGTTTACAATACAGAATACTTCTTTAGAACAATAGTAAACGAGATGAAGGTATCTTTTGAGCAATTGGCAGAAATGGAGAGGTCGGGAGAAATTGATTTAGAAGGAGTAATAAGAAACATGGTTGTAGATAAGTTAAACGAAGGAAACGCAATAATCGAAGGCAGGTCTGCACTTTTAGGTCTTGATAAACCAGCAAACTTAAAGGTGTTTTTACATAAGAACAAAGAGGACAGAGTAAAATTAGTTGCAGAAAGAAGGAAAATCTCCCTTGAAGAAGCAGCGAAAGAAGTTGATTTTTCCGATAAGGAAAGGTCAGAAAGAGCTAAAGTCCTCTTTAATGTCGATTGGACAAACTCAAAAATGTATGACATAACGATAAACACATCGAAATTAAGCCATGATGAAGCTGCAGAAATAATAGCGAACGTTCTTGCTATAAAGAACAAGAAGAGTCAAGTTTAGTCTAAAAAGAACCACTCTGGCTTGTAAAGATTTGTAAGAAATAAATTTCGAGTTCTTTTTACTAAACTTAGAAGAATTTCACCTAAGCAACTTATGTAGATTAGAAATTAGTTGTTGTTTGTTCTAAATGTTTTGTATTTCTAAGTAACTAAACTTCAGCTAACCTAACAAGAAGTGCAGTAACTTAATTAATTATTTGAAGAAATCTCTTTCTGGTGGACGTTGGATTGACTTTGCGCCCTTTTTACTCTTTTCATATTTATAGCCTCTGACTATTGCACCTATTATACCTTCATTAGAACTTCCAGTTATTAATTCTGCAGAAGCTGCAAGTTCGTCGATTATAGCGATCCTTTTAATTCTCAAAACTCTTCCAAAGAGGTCCTTTTTCCCTCTTAAGTCTCTTAGTGGTGTTATTCCATAGCTCCCTATGGCAAAATTAACATCGCCTAATCTAAATGGTCTTCCTAAAGTATCTGTGATTATTACTGCTACGTTTAACCCAAACTTTTTAAACTCTTCGACGTACTTTTTCGCAACTTTATCTGGATTTCTTGGAACTATAACTGCAGAATTTCCACCATCAACGTTAGATAAGTCAACTCCTGCATTAGCAGAAATAATTCCAGCTTTGCTTTCTGTAATTAAGTTCTTTCTTTCAAGTCTAACTATATTTTTTGTTTCGTTAAGTATTAGTTGCAGTACTCTAGGATCCTTATCAAGTTTTCTTGCTATAGCTTCTGCAAATGGAGATGGCTTAACATTATTTAAGTTAAAAATTAAGCCTTCTGCCTTAGCCACAACAGTATGAGTAAGGATAACTATGTCACCATCAACAATTTTGAAATTTGATTTTCGTGCTACGTCTACAACTAACTTAGGTAAGTTGATACCTTTTTCTATTGGACCATCATACTTTATACCAAATATACTTATAGGACCAACAATTTCACTCAAATCCTTTCTTCACCTTTGAAAGTAACTTTTTTGCAGAAAAGTAATCTTCCTCAGTAGCAATTAAAAAATATGAAAGATGCAATGGGTCTAAAGAAGAGACAGCGTTCCATGAAATAGCCATTGTCTTCTTTAGCTTTATAGGAATGTCTTTTAGATCTCTATTAACTTCCTTTTCAAAAGTAATAGCTTCTAGAGATGTCTCTTTTCTTAAAGAAAATAGGCGCTTGTATAGGTTTCCAAGTTTATCTCTAAGAAAAACACCATCTCTTCCTTCCAGCAGGTCTAGAAGGAGCATTATAACTTCAGTAGGAAGAAATGGAGAAGAAGAAGGTACAACAAGGATTTTTTCACCTTTTGCAGATTGAATTAGTTTTATAGTCATCTCTAGAACGTTTCCGGAAGAATCTAAAATGAAATCTTTTGCTTCAAAGAAACCTTCAGACTCCATTATTTCTTGAATCAATGAAGCTTGACTTTGAGAAGAAGCAACAACGATTACTTCGTCGCTTATGTCACTTACTTTTTCAAGTAAGTAAGAGAGAACTTTTTTTCCACCTAAGTCAAGTTCTTCAGGCCATTTTTCATTCCCAAGCTTCCAAGGATATCCAAATATTCCCACTGTAACACTACTCAAAGCTTTACAGCCTCCAAAAAACCATCAACTATAGCATCCGCTATATTAATGTCAGAAACAGATTGCAAACCAATAAAATCTGGCTGAGTATTAACTTCAAGAATATAAGGAGTACCATCTTTGTCAATTGCAACATCAACTCCAGCAATAGATGAATGAATTGCAACAGAAGCATCTATTGCCAATTTCTTTATTTCTTCTGGAGCCTCGTATTTCATAGGCTTTCCACCAGTACTTATGTTGGTTCTTGAGCTAGTGGAAAACCTAATCATTGAACTAACTACGTTCTTGTTTACAACTAGTAGCCTTATATCAAAGTTTCCGCCTCTAACAAAGTTTTGAAATATTGGGACTTCATTTTTACTTAGATGAAACTTTTCTCTTCTTTTTATTTCCATTACACCAAATCCTCTTGAACCACAAATTGGTTTTAAAATTAGTCTATCTTGGTTAATGTAAATAAATGGATTAACCTCATTAATGGCTGAAAAAGTAGTTGGAATACTCAGATTCATTCGAGTCAATAAGATGTATTCTGTTAATTTGTTTGAACCATAAACATAAGAAATTGGATCGTTGACAACAGGCACTTTACTTTCTTTTAAAATAAAAAGAACATTTATTGAGAAAGCAAACAGCATCAGATCTATAGCTTCCATTGGTCTTGCAAGTACGGCATCAAACTTAAGAAGATCTTTTCCACTCTTTTTATCAAAAACGCTTATGTTATTTTTTTCTATTTTTACTGCAACATTTTTAAAGTCTACAACGCTTACGGCATAACCCTTTTTTCTAAACGAGTTAGAAACGTTTACAACAAAATGACTCTTTGGTTTATGAGTAAGAATACAAAAAGACAATTTCTCTTGAGAGATAGCTAAAAGTTATAAATAAAAATGTTACGTTACTAGAAAGGCTTTGAAGTTATAATTTTCCCTAGTATAGTTAGACCCATAGCAATCGCTAAAGCTAAAGCTAACCCTGCAAAGATTCCTGCGATCAAGACAGATCTTAGAACGTCCCATCTCTCTTTGCCTATTCTTTTTTCAAGATACTTACCTAGCAAAGCTCCTATAAACAAAGAAGTTGCTGAGGGCGGCAATGTACCCATGCCAGAAAGCAAACCTATTGGAGAAAAGAACGTAAAGTAGTTTGATAGGAAAGAAGCAAAAAATGCTATGATCGATGTTACGACTATGAGGTCTACTTTAAAGATTTGCTCTGCTCTAACAACCCAGAGAGAAAAGTATAGCGAACTAACAGGCCATTGTATTGTAGTCCATGGATAAAAAGAAGAAGGAATCGGAGCCATTGACCAAAAGATTGACCAAAAGATAAAACTAACAATAATCGCTAAAGGAAAGAATATTACATAGGCTTTATAATAGTCTAGCGGGTTTACGTTAAGAAGTTTAGCAACTTTAATTCTATGGGTTATTATACCAGCTGAACTTGAAGCATTCAGTGGAACAACCCATGGTACTGGATCACCAGGAGGTGTGAATGGGATTAAAAGGGCTTGCTGAACATATGGTATTTGTACTGTAAGTCCAGTCTCACCAACAGCTCTAGCGCCTAAGAAACCTTGTAATGGAGGAAGGACAATCCAAGATATAAGCCAAACAAACCAGAGGTTTGGAACTAAAGTTGTAGCTAAGGCAAAGCCTGTTAAACTTCCAATTACCATCATCGCAATTATCCAATGAAGTGGAAGATAAGAAGTCTTAAGTTTCTCCTTTGATAGTCTAGAAAGTGACTTAAAGGCATTCACTATACTTCTTGAAGATTTTACGAAAACTGCTAAACTAAGTCCGATTGTAAGTCCAACAAGTGGACTTGCCCAAAGGTCATAAGTTGCTCTTTGATACCACCATTGCATACTAACACCAGGCATCCATTCTTTTTGCCAAAGTTCGAAATATGGTAACTTAACGTTCAACGCTAAGAAGTTCCCAAAAACCCAAATAGATATAGAGCCAATGAATAACCAAACACAAACGTTAAATGGAATAAGCCACCCTACTACATAAGCAGCGATGTCTGTACTTAGGCCAAAAATAGCACCAGGTAAGAAACGTTCTACTATTGAGGTTAAATCCACCCAAGGGTATGGAATAAAAACAATTCTTGTACCTAGAAAGGCATCTGTTAAATTAGGAATGCCATAAATAAGAAATTCGTAAATTAAGCTAATTATTGCTGCAAATGAAAAGTACATTATCTTCTCGGGAGTTCTTTCAGTTAGTGTAGAAATTGCCTGAACATCGATTGGTGCAACTGGAAATGGCAGGTTTTCGATATCAATGTAAACCATTGTTGTTATAAATGAAAGTCCAAAATCTATCAACAAACCTGAAAACATCGAAATTAAAGCAACTAGTATTGGAATCGACCAGTCTGGAGAAATGAAAGTTCTGTTTAGAGGTCCTGGGCTGTTTAAAGGGGGAGAAAACCAGTATGGAAGCTTACTAGCTATACCATACATTACAGTATACGGCGCATTACGGTAGTAGTAGTTTATTATAAAACCTCCAAACAAACCTCCTGAAGCAAGCCAAAGTGCAAATATTTCGAGCATAAAATAAATTACGTAAGCTTCTTGAGTAGTCACATATCTTCTAACTATTCTTCCTACTTCAGTAAATAGTAGAAGAGTTACAAACACTGGAATAAACCGTTCAGTACCTCCAAGAGATCCTACGGCTAAGTACAGATAAATTATGGCAGGGCTAAGTGTAATTAAACCAAAGAGAACTGCCATCACTGAAACTACAGTTAAACCAGGAATTCCAACTTTTTCTTTCGACTTTGAATTTTTATCTTCTAGACTCATTTTAGTTCACCTTTTGCTTTTTGAATATAAATTTTTGATTGCTCTGGATTCATCAAATTCCAGACCAACAGTTGCTTCCTTATTTCATCCACAAAAGAATAGTTAAACCTAACCCATGATTCATAAGGTCCAGAAATCCTTAATATTTTAAGGCTAGTAATATAGCGTTGTTCAGTCTTACTTTTTGTGAAGTTTAAAAATACTTCTTGATGAATGTCTTGTTCATATGGAGCTAACCAAACTTTTGCTGAAATAGAATATCCCGACTCTTCTTTAGAAGATCCCAATTCTTCAACTGTGAAACTTCCTGTCCTTTCTGCACGTTTGTTCCAGAGATACTCTTTAAGGAAGTAAATTAGACCAAGTAAGCTTTCTTCTTCTTTTACTCTAAAGGGAATTGGGACCTCCCATTCATCCCCCTTTGGTTTTGTCGTTATTCGCCATTTTCTTTCTAGAGAAGGCGTTATAAGTAAAGCAACTTGATGAATAGGATATATTGAAGCCAAAAGAACTAGAGCTATAACTATACCAATTGAAATTATTACAGAAGAAGATGAGTAGTTAATCCCTACATTTTCAAGTATTCCAAAAAGTCTTAAGTAATGAGAAGACAACAATCCTAAGAGATACCCGAGAACGCCTCCAACTATAGCATAAACAACGTTTTCTGTTAAGAACATATAACCTATTTGTAATGGAGCAAGACCAACACTACTATATATCATTGACTCTTTTACTCGCTCCATTATTCCTCCAAGTACAGTTGACATTGTAATTAGTCCTGCTATTATTAAAGGAATAATAATGTACTGAAATCCAAAAATAGATTGAGCATTCCTTTTCGAGAAGGTGTAAACTGTACCATTTGATACCAAGTAGATATTTAGACTATCGTAAGCTGTGAATAATGACTCAACAGAATTAATTAGCCTTTTTTCATTAAAAGAACCTTTTACAGGTATAAAAACACTTGTTAAACAAGCCTCAGGAACATGCTCGACAGACTTTGAGTTAACAATTACTATTGAGCTCCAGGACATTTGACTAAACGAAAAAGACTGTTGTTGCGTTGAAACCGAATAATCTATCGGAAGCAAATCTGAAAAGCCATCTGCATCTTTTAGGTTTCTTAGTGCTTCTGTTTCGTTATAAACACCGGCTAGGATATACTGAATTCCATCAATAGATAAGCAGGAGCCAAGTCTTAAATCACCTGAGGAGTTTAAGTAGCCAGCAATTGTATATGGAATAAAAACTGAATTTTGTAATGAAGCTAAAGAGTAGTTAATAGACAGAGAACCATTTGTTTTAAACAGCGACTTATACAAATAAGAATATTCTAAGATTTCTTGTGTATTTATTCCAACAGCAGCATAGATTCCAGTAGATTTATTGTTAAACAATACATTAATCGTACCAGGTACTCCAGATTGTTGAAAGCTAGCAGGGAAGTACACCCAAAATCTTGGAAAATACACGCTTGAATTAGTTAGAAACAGTGGAAGAAGTTTTATGGCTTCTTTATCAAGAGGATAAAAATTTGGAGTTTTTATTAATATCCCATTTAATGGATAGCTTGTTTTACTTTCCATAACGTTAAAAACTTTAACTTCGCTAAAAGAAGTTAATGAAGCTAATGCAAAACTTATGAGAACAATAGAAGTTAAAGTTAAAATAGTTCTTAATGGACGTTTTCTCATGTTTCCTACACTTACTGTTACTGCTGATAAAGAAACATCAAACCCACTTCTCTCGAGAAAGTGTTCACCGAATACTTTTTTTCTAAGCTCGCTCAAACCTTCAGAAAAATTAGAAAATAGAAAAACAAGAGCAGGTATAACAAGAGAAACAAGCAGAACGCCAACAAATATAGCAGGAACATTGGCTACAAGCTTAAATCCAGGATGAGAAACTGCTAAAGCTAAAGAAACCAGAGCAGAACATAAGAAAGTAAACATTATACTTTTATATCCTCTTGTTAAGCCATAAACTAATGAAGTAAACAACAAAATAAATGGAATGGCTAGTGCAAATGTTATTATTACGCTACCTACAGCATCTTTAAGGACATAAAGGGTGGAAGAATAAGCTTTCAACGAAAAACCAGAAGCAACAACCCCCAAAGAAACGCTAGAAGAAAAATCTTTGTTTAAGAGACTGCGAACTGAACTATTAATGAGTGCAAAACCAGTTGTAATTTCTGACATTGTAACAGGGTTAATTACATCAGCAGAAATTTGTTTCTTGTATCTTTCTTCAGAAATTAACCAAGAATCATGAAGCACTCCAAGTAAGCCATTGTCTACAATCATGAGAGAACCAGCATTACTAAAATAATACCCATTTTCACTATCTGTTTCTTTTGAATAGTTCACGAAAATTCCATATAAATAACCAAGTGAAGATACACGAACAACGAGGCCAAAAGTTACATTTGTTGGAGCAAAAAATACTAGATTTGAAGTAAATGGGTCAAACTCAAAATGCCATGATTCTAGGGGAGCATAATTTGGTAGACTAAAAGATGAAAGTTGTACAGGAATTGGCGTTTCATAACCGGCATACGACATAAGAACTGAAGAATAAGAGTTAGAAGAAGCAAAAAGAGAGCTAGAAGAATATGGAGCCTGAAGAGTATTAGGAATTATTATTTTTGGAATAACTATGGAACTAGACTTAAAAAGAACAGTCCTTACTGTTGTGGGATAATATAAGAGAGATACAGATCTAGGATAAACTTGAGATCCATGAATTCCGGAATCAGGAGCAAAGATTATTTCGTTATTTTTAGATAAAACAAAAGACTTAACCGAGTAATATACAGTAGTCGCAGCCTCTGTTGCGGGTCTAAGACCATAGAAAGTTGCAACTCCAGTTGAATTTGATTTAGCTATCATTAGGCTAAAGGGATCCAAAGAATTTGAAACAGTTACTATAGACCCGTTTACTACAGAGTACAAACCAGGTTTTGTAGGATCGTAAACGACAGAAACAACGTTTAACGTTGAGAAACCAATGCTGGTATAGGCAGACCCTATCCTTGTAGGGGTTAAATCACTCCAACTACCTGAGTAGATCTTTTCTATTGGACTTAATATTATACCACTTAAAACGTAGTTTATAAACTCTATTTGAGGAATTACATTGCCATAATTAACACTAATATCACCAGGTGTAAAGAAACTATTTCTAAGATCGTAGAGAGTTACAAAAGAAAATGACAACAAACCTGCAGCTTCAAATGGTTCTGTATCAAGTATGTACCTAAAGGAAAAACCAGAAGGATACGAAGGAGAAGAGCCTGAAACTTGAAATCCAGTAAGGCTATCAAGCTCATAACTTCTAACTATGTTATAGAGATCAGGGTTATTTTGCTTTAAACTATTTATTAAGCTAGTTACTGTAAAACTTAGTGTCGAAATCTTATTTTGCAAGTAAGATGAAGCAAGAGAATAAAAATAGCCTGAGACAACTGGATTAACTTTTGGCGAACCATCTGAAATGTCTATGCCAATTGCCAAATAGGGAAAAATAGAAGTTCCTATAGAAGGATTGTTAAACAAATATTTTTCTACAAACATTCTAGGTCCACTTAAAGCTTGATAATGGCCTCCTACAAACAAAAACCAGATTGAATTTTTTGGTTTTATGTTGTTTTCCACTATGCTCTTTAGAAGCTCTAACGCATATGCTACGTTAACAGCATCGTTAGCACCTGGAGAGATAGAAGGCACTACAGAAGCAGAATCATAATGAACGACTAAAAGAATTACATTTTTTTCTTCTTCGCCTTTAACTTTTATAAGGATATCAGGTATAATAACGTTTTCCCATTTAATGTTATTAAATATTTGAACTTCCTTCCCAACGTAGTTTAGAAGTATTTTTGCATCTTCTTGAGTTACATAAACTCTGATTATGTTTAATGGAGAAGAAGAAATCTTCGATAATGCTTCGTATTTGTTAGTGTTGTTAGGTTCAATGAATATAAAAGCTTTAACACCTAGTTGGAGTAGATTAATCCAATTTTTACCCGAGTTAAAGTTGATTAAGGCAATACTATCATTAAGGTTTAACCCATTGATTTCTTGGAAACTCCCATCTTTTACATAAACTAGATTTCCAGTAATTGTATTAGGTCCCAATGCTACAAAGTTTGGATAAAGAGAATATGCTCTTATCTTTTGATTTCCAACTAATATATATGAACCAGTATCAAGAGGCACTACTTGAGTAAAGTTTACAAGCTCATATGGCAACCCTAAAGATTTAGTAAAGTTTAGAATATATCCTGTAGTCTTATAAAATCCATCATAGCCCGAAAATCTTGACTTAAAATTAATGAGAGTATCAACTGTTTTTCTTATTTCGTTTAAGTCTATTTTTATTTCGTTTGGTTTGTTACCTTGAGCCTTTACAAAAGAGTTAGTAACAGACACAAGAAAAGTAACGAGTAAAATACATGCTAAGAAGGATTTTGTTTTAGTACTACTTGAAGAAAACATTTCTCCACTATCGCCGTAAAAATAAAAAATAAAAAATAAAAAGCTTTCCTTTATGCTCCTGTTGGACCAACAGAGATTGGAGATGCTACGAACAATGAAATTATTGCATTTAGGCCCATTACTATTGTAGCAAAGAGAGTAAGGCCTATTAAAAAGCCTACTGCTAAAGGAACACCCATTTCTTCATATGACTTTACACCTAGCACCTTTAGAAATATTAACTTTATTACCAATGCTATTCCTGCATTCAACAGCCACATCCCAGAGTAAAAGAACATAGCGTATGGACTAAAGAAGAACCAAGCAAATTTTGCTCTTAAAAACATAAGTACTCCGACCAGAATAAAAGCAAGGATTGCTTGATATAAGTTATAGCCAGCAGGAGGTGTACTGTTTGAGACAACAAAAGGTATTTGCCAACCTGTAATATTGGCACCAGAGCCCAAGCCCCAAGCCTTAAGTTTACCTACTCCAGTTCCAAACGCAACCCAAAGCCCAAATGGCATTGCAATAAGCGCAGTTAGCAAAATGCCTAACAATTGAGCGTTAAAAATGTCTTTGTCTCTGCACTTTGTAGAATCTACTAAAGCGTAGGTTGAAGTGTAAGCCCAAGTTTGGTGGGTATTTTGTTGTATTACGCCACCCATATCTGCAGTTATAGCTGTAGCAGCCATGTTTGCCCATGCAGTCTTAGTGTTAGCAGCAGTGCCGTCTATGTGATAAACTCCAAGGTATGAGCCAGAAGCCCAAGTAATCATTCCAGTTGTACCAGCTCCATAAACTGAAACCCAGGTTCCGCTGTATCCATGTACTGCAGTTATACCAAGTGTATATACTAGCCAAACTATGAGAGAGATTAACAAAAGTATAACATTAGCGCCGAATATTACCCAAATTGCTAACCAAACAAGTATGGTTACCGCAAAACCACCCCAGAGTAGGGAGTCTGAATATTCTCCAGTTTCTGAAGTTTTACTTAAGGCCTTAGATATGCTTTCTTTATAAGTATTATAACCCATTACAATTGTCCAAATACCAAGTGCAAGAGGTACCCAATATACGCTAAAAGGCACCCATGGAAAAGGTCCCCCCCAATCAGGATAAGTACCAGGAGTTATCGCACCAATACTTAGTAAAACTAGAGGGTATACTACTTGTAATAAGAAAACATATATTACTATTGAATACAATATGTCTAACGGAGCTAAGAAGAAAATTGCAACATCGGCTGGAATCAACATCCACCAACCTCCAACTGTACTCTGAGATATTGAAGTAAGGAAATTGGCAAGTGGTGTCATGTAAAATTGACCATAAGCAAAGAAGACTGTAGTAAACTTTAAGATGTAATTTAAAGATGCTATAAGTCCAATGAAAGAACCTAATAAGAGAGAGCCCAAGAACCACCAATTCTTGAGTAATGTAGTAAACGTTCCCTTTCTCATTGAATTAGATAGTTCGTTAATTGGAATTATTGTTGGGAACGGAAGCTTTTCTTTCTTTACTAGCTGCTTCTGAATTATTGATGCCTGAAAGAGCATTAAAACCATGTAAAGGAATGCCATAAAGATCCAAAATGTAAGATATGGAAGAATAGTTTCTAATGGAACTACTGCACCTCCTTGCCATGCAGAATTAATAATGTTCAACTTATCTAGACCAGGAGTCCAGAAGGAAGGATAGAAGCTTAACAAAGCTCCAACATTTGGATTAGACTGCGCTAAGTAAGTGCCCGCGAAGATGAACTGCAAGAAGGCACCTACAACAAATGGAGAATCAGCTGCTACAAAAGTTACGGTAGTGATTACAGCTATTTCTTGTAGTGAGAAGCCTTGTGCTCCTAACCAAGCTGAAGCTAGCATTAGTAAAAACACAAGCCCATAAGGGGGATAAATTCCTGAGCCAACTCTACCGGCATAGAAAGGTTCAAGAGAAATTCCATTTCCCCACCAAGTTAGTGTATTTACTATGAAGCCTAGGATGGTTAATACTACTGAGACTATTATCGCTCTTTTTGTAAATCCGGATTTTACTTCTTCTTTAACAGACATAACAAACTTTTCACCGTGAAATATTTCATATACGAATATTTAAACTTTTTCAATATGTTTCAATATGCTTAAATAATGAAATTATGCCTTAATATTTATAATATTTTCGTTAATTAAAGTATAAAAAATAAACTAAGAAACATTGCTGAAAAGCTAAATTTTTATGAAGCTTGAGCTGATTAAGGTTATTTAAGGTTATTAGAGTAAACAGTGAGTATTTTTTGCCCCTTCAGCAGTTTCAAAATAGATATGCTTAAATAATTGGTAGAAGAAGAATATTGATGTCAGAAAAACTCTATAAAATCAAAGAGGCGAAGAAGCTTCTTGGAGTCGAAAAGATTGTTAGTTAAAGCATACTCTATACCTCATAATCTTGAGGTGAATGAGCTTATAGAGGATTATATGAGAATCTTAAACTCTATCTTGGAAGATTTATGGAAGAACATTGAATGGAAAAGGA
>JAFNIV010000006.1 GCA_017601145.1 Candidatus Brockarchaeota archaeon | reverse complement strand
GGGTTACGGAGGTCTTGCCCTCAGCAGGCGTCTCTTTCGGCCTGTCCCATGCCTACTAGGTCTGCCAGCCAAGCAGACAATGATAGATATAATGAGAAAAATATAAGCTTTTCGGCTTTCATCCCCCTGCGAAAGCTGGGGGACTTCCCGCCATCAAAGTTAAAAACTAAGAAAGATAGCTTCTAAAATTAAGGAGACTGTAGCAAGAACAAAAGTAATGTCGATTTTTCTATCCTTGTTTAATCCTAGTAGATCACAACATAGCAGCGCTAGGGTGACTACTGCTAATGACCAATAAAGTTTCAATGCAACTGCACTTAATACCAACCAAATCATCACTGCTGTTGCTACTACTTCTTTTATTTTTTCGCTTTTTTCTTTTCCGATAACAACAGCAGTAGTTTTTATGTTTGCCAAAGAGTCAAAGTCATAATCTTCTATATGATTCCTTAATTCTAAAAAAATAGAGTAGAGAAAGAAAGATAAACCAAGACTCAAGCTTAGTGCATTCAAACTGCCAATGATAAGAGCTCCTAGTAGAAAAGGTAACACTCCAAAGAAAATTCCATGAACGACTAAATCAATTATTGGTTTTCCCTTTAATCTAAAAGGAGGTGCAGAATACATTGTGCTTAAAGCATAAGCAAAAGTATATACTAGAAAGTACTTTATTCCAAAGACTATAATAGAAGCAGGTAATGAAACCATCGGCATTAAAAAACTTAACGTTAGGGCTTCAATTTCTGTTATTTTTCCACCTGCTACTGGATTCTTACTTAGTGCAACTTTATCCAAAGAGTCAACATGTTTATCAAAAATGTTGTTTATACTAAAAGAAAAAGCCAAATAGGAACAAATCAGTGCAATAAAAAGTATATACTTAAATGGATCGAACTTAGAAAGTTCAAAAGTAGCAAGAGACCCAATTACTGAAACGAATAAATATGCTTTCCAATCAAATATTCTGAAGTTTGCTAAATGAACATTAATTCTATAGCTAAAGTTTCTTATAATCTTAAAAATCAAATTCGCCTTTCACCCCTAAGATACTTACCATAATTTCTGAAAATTGTCTTAGCAATCTGTAGGTTGCATACTTCTTTACTATTGGATTAGTTATAGTTGAAATATAACTAGAGCACGTCACGATGTAACTTCTTAGTTTTTCTGAGAGATTTCCAATATCTCTTACTGTTCCTCCATTTATCTTAACATTATCAAATGCCTCAAGTATCTTTTCATCTACAACAATTAAGCTTCTTTGTTTATGCTTCGGATCTTTTTTAACTTTTATCAAACCCTCTTCTCTTAACTTCTTTATTTCTTCAATTAGTTTTACTTTTGAGACTTTTCCACTCAGTATCCTAGATAGCTCGTTAACTCCTAAGCCTCTTTTTACGCTTGCAATTGTATCCAGTATTAAGAAATCAAGTTGCCACTTACTCTCCATAGTCAGTACAGAAATAAACTAGTTTATTAATTTACCTGTTATTATTTTTTATTAATATGAAGAATAAAATAAAGGATGATTCATGAACAAAACTTAAATTACCAATTTCTTAGTTTTAAAAACATGGAAAAAAACGAAAATTCGCATGTAAAACTTTATTTGGCTATTGCTTTGCTAACTTTACTTACATTATCCTCGCTTGGACTAACAATCTTATTCTACTTTAATTTTTCCCAAAATGTAAATCAGTTATCTTCAGAAAACTCCCAACTTAAAAACGAACTAATTTTAGTAAATTCAAAAGTCGCTTCACTAGAGTCAACAATAGAAACTCTTTCTTCTCTTAACTTTTCTGGTACAAGTTTATCTTTATCAAAAATTTACCAACAAGCCAAAAATTCAGTGGTCATCGTACAAGGTACTTTAGTTCAGAAGGTTTATACTTTCTTTGGTCCAGTTGTTCAATACTCTACAGTTCTTGGGTCTGGTTTCGTTATAAACTACTCTGGAAGCTTTTACGTTGTTACAAACTTTCACGTAGTAGACTCTGCTTACAATATATCAGTTACGTTTTGGGATGGTGATGCTTATCCTGCTAGTGTTATCGGTAGTGATCCTTATAGTGACTTAGCAGTTCTTGAGGTTAATGCTTCAAGGAATAAATTTTATCCTTTAAACATTGCAAGCTCTTCAGCACTAAAAGTTGGAGACTTAGCTATTGCAATTGGAAATCCATTTGGACTATCTGGTTCTATGACTGTTGGAATAGTAAGTCAGCTTGGAAGGACTTTATCTGAATCTTCTACAGGAGGCTACTTGATTGCTGATGTGATCCAGATAAGTACTCCAATAAATCCAGGAAATTCTGGAGGTCCATTACTCAATACTTTTGGACAAGTCATTGGTATAACAACTGCCATAGTGAGTGGTTCTCAAGGAGTTGGTTTTGCAGTTCCTTCTGATACATTACTTAGAGAACTTCCAGACTTGATAAAGACTGGCCACTACAATAAGCATCCTTGGGTTGGAGTCGCTGGGATAGATATGGATTATGATATAGCGCGATACATTGGTTGTAACTATACATATGGCTTCTTAATAGTTAGCGTAGTTAAAGGAAGTCCTGCAGAAAAAGCTGGATTAATAGGTGGAAACAAAACAGTCACAATATCTGGAACGCAAATTACAGTTGGAGGAGACTTGATAATAGCAATAAATGGGCATAGGATAAGAAACGTTGATGAATTTGTTTCCTACTTAGAAAGAAATACACAACCTGGTCAAGAAATAACTCTTACCATAGTAAGAGATAACAAAGTTATGAACGTTAATTTAACTCTTGGTTCAAGGCCTTAAAGTGTTACTGAAGGTTTAAGAATGGTTCATAAGTTCTTTTGTAAATTTCTCCAGATGAGAGCTTCCTTAGGTCTCTTCTGTACTTTATTGCATCACCTATACTCTTTTCCCCATGAAGTTTTTTCCATTCTTCTATATTGTATGAAAATCTTTTTTGAGTAGTATCTCTGTATATGTCTGGAAATACATTAAATGTGCAAAATGGAACTACTCTCCCATCTGGCATTACATAATGAATTCCGCATCTCATTACTCTTTGTAAGTCATAGTTATAAGGATCCTGAAAGTGCATCATACCAAGGTAAAGAAAGTTCATATGAAAGCTATAGATTGCTTCATTATGCTTCTTTGCTATGAACATATTGTACAATTGCTTTGAAAAACTAAAAGTTTTTGGCTCTTTCTTTATAAAGCTTCTAAACTTTAGTACTGCTTTTGCCGTAATTAGCTTCTTATTTTTACCTTTTCTAATTTCTTCCGTTTCCTCTTTCAAGTACTCAAGAAGTCCATCGACATCTACAAATTCGTTTATTGGTGCGAATTTCACTTCTTTACTACTTTTATCAACGTATGCGTAAGTTGCCATGCCACAGGCAGGATGTATAGTCCAATGCTGTTGCTCTTCTCCAGTAAATGCTTCTATGAAGTTAGTGAAGATATCAACAACTGGAGTTGGGTACCAAGAGTCATGAGTTATTTGTCCATTCGTTTGCTCTTCTATAAGATTTATCACTTCTGGAATAGTAATTCTTTGTTTTTCTATTTCATCTCTTGGCATGGTGCCTACAAATGAAACTGGTTGGAAGTTAATTCCCCTTATAACATCATTGTTTAATGCAGCAAACTTAACTATTCTTCCAACCTCATGAGTATTCCATCCTTTTATTACAGTTGGTACTAAAACTACACTAGTTATTTCCGCTTTTCTAAACGCATCAAGCACGTATGGAATTTCCCAGTGATTCTTAAAGTTAATTTTTGGATCAATTCCATCAAAACTTAAGTATATCGTACTTACTCCTGCTTTTTTAATTTTCTTTGCAAGTTCTACTCCTCCTTCTTGAGCAAACTTTATACCGTTTGTATTTAACTGAACATGGTAAAATCCTTCTTCTTTTGCAATTCTCAAAAGGTCTACAATGTCTTCTCTGACTAGTGGTTCTCCTCCAGTAAGCTGAATTGCCATTGAGTAAAGTGGAGCTTGTTTTCTAAGTTGCCTAAGCATTTGTCTATACTCTTCCTGAGTAGGTTCGTAAACATAATTTGCCCTTTCTGCATAGAAGAAGCAATAGAAGCAACTTAAGTCGCACCTATTAGTAACAACTATATTCCCAAGTATAGTTTGAGTTTGATGAATTGGGCAAAGTCCACATGAGAAAGGACATGGAAGAGTAAGTTTAGTGTATGTTATTTCTACTCTCCTTGGTTTTGCTTCAAACTTCATTGCTCTATAATACATCTCAGCATCTCCCCAGTAAAGTTGTTCAAATTCTCCATGCTCCTCGCAGACCTTTCTCATCCATATCTTCCCATCTCTTTCGAATATTGTAGTAGGCAGGAGCTTATAACAAACTGGACAAACTGATAAGGTGTCTCTTACGTGCTTTTCGTTTTCTTTTAGATTGGGCTTTATTTTTCCAACGTTACCAACTTCTTTCTCTTGCTCTTTTTTTAGTATACTCGTTCCTTTTCACCTCAAATCTAACCTTTTGAAGTTTCTTGTATATAAATTTTGTGGAAATATAATAAAAATTCTTTAGAAATAAAAATATTTAAAATAAAACATTGATCATCTTATCATTAGCTTTACGTCGTTGCTCTTTTTTATAAGTAAAAGTCAAGTTTATAATCCTTCCTTTTATGTTTCATGCTCCTGAAGAGGAATGAGACTAAGTAAGAAACAACTCTTATCTCTCGTAGTGCTATTTTTACTTTTATTTGCCTCTATTCTTTATCTCAATTTTTCACAACCAAAACTAGAGAACAGCTTAGTAGTTTATGGCCCTGAAGGCGATGAATACTTTGCAAAAGCATTAATTTCTGCTTTTCAAAAGAGATTTGGAGTTAATGTTACTTATGTACATTATGGAATGGGCGCCATTGATATTTGCAACAAGCTAATTTCAGAAAAAAATGCCCCGCAAGCTGATGTAATACTTGGTATACCTGACTTCTACAGTAAAGTAGTTATTGATTCTGGAGTTTTAGAAACATTTACTCCTAATAACCTTTCGTTAATTCCAAGATCAGAAATTTTTGATTCTTCTGGGTACGTCTTTCCGTTAGATAAGGGATATATCCTTATAACCTATAACTTGACAATTATAAAGAAAAAGAACTTACCAGTACCGAGTAATCTAGACGACCTTCTTAATCCTGCTTACAAAGGATTAGTTTTTTATCAAGATCCAACAACTAGCGGAACTGGCCTTGCATTTTTAGTCTGGGTTCTCTCTGTAAAAGGTGAAACTGAAGGGTTTAGCTTCTTGAAGAAGCTAGAAGGTAACATAAAGTTTCATCCGAGTGGTTGGAGTAGCTCAATAAATGCACTAAAAATTGGCGAAGTTGCAATAGGGAGCATGTTTAGTACAGATGTTGGTTATAGCGAAGTTCCAAACTTGACAACTACTGCAGAAGTTGGGTTTGTATATAGAGAAGGAATCGCACTTGTAAAAGGTGCAAAGCATCCAAATGCTGCTAAAAAGTTTATAGAATTTGCTTTAAGTAACGAAGGTCAAAACTTGACAGCTCCATATAACTACATGTATCCCGTTAACCCGAAAGCTTCTTATAGTGATATCGCTTATGCTCCAATTCCTAAAGAAGTGATTACATTTAATACCTCTTTGTCTGGAAATGTAACGCAGTGGCTAGAACTATGGCGAAGGGAAGTGAAGTCACAGTAGAAAACTTAGCTCTAATTTTCTCGCTAGCAATTCTAATATTTCTTTATTTTTATCCCTTTTTTCTTCTATTCTTTAGTGTAAAGTTAAAAGATGTTGTTTCAACGGCTTTTGATCCATACATTCAAGAGCTTTTTGTTGGAACTCTTATTCAAGCTTTACTTTCAACTATTCCAACATTATTGCTCTCTCTTCCAGTTGCTTTTTTCCTTTCTAGGTATGAATTTAAGTTTTCTAGAGAATTAAGTTACTTGTTGTTAACTCCATTTTTCATGCCTTCTTTTGCAACAGCTGAAGCTTTTATAATTCTCTTTGGAAACAATGGCTTTTTCAATTTCATAGTTAAGCTAATATTTGGAAGCAATACAAACTTTCAAGTTTTATATTCGATGAACGCTGTTATCTTAGCGCATATCTTTTACTATTTACCCTTATCTTCTTTAATTCTACAACAAGGATTCTCTTCAATAGATAAGGACTTAGAAGAAGCAGCAAGAGTTGCTTCTGCAAACTGGTTTTTAATGGTAAGGAGTATATACATACCGCAACTTTTACCTTCATTTACAGCTTCGCTTGCATTAGTTTTTATTTTCTCATTTATAAGCTATTCTACCCCTCTCTTGTTGGGGGGAAAGTTTACAACTGTCGAGGTAGAAATATTTAGCACTAGGACACAAAGTTCTTCTTTGAATTTGGCATTTCTCCAAGCTTTAGTCACAATATTTTTTGCACTTATGTTAATAGTTTATAGGGAAAAGTTCTATTTTAAGAGCTTATCTTATAGGAAAACTGAAAAAAAGAAACTTTCTTTTTCAAATTTATCACCATCTGAAATCTTTTTACTTTTAATTTTTGCGATTATTGTTTTTGTTGAAATCATTCCAGTTTACATAGTAGTTGTTCAAGCGTTTTCTAAAGTTCCAGTGTTCATTCTTCCTACCAACATTTCTCTCGAAAACTTCTTAAAGTTATTTAACTTTGATTTTGGATTTGGATTAAGCTTTATTAAAGTTTTACTTTATAGTTTATCAATAGCTTTTATTGTTTCTTTTGTGTCAACTTCCTTAAGCTTAGTTTTTGTATTTTCTTATATTAGAAACGAAAAACTTAGAAGAATTTTTAGTTCATTCTTTTTCTTTCCTCTCTCGATATCTCAAACCTCTTTTGCCATGAGTTTAATGGTTGCATATGGATTAAGTTCCATAAAACTTTATGGTACATGGTATTTAATAGCAATTGGCCAAATTTCTGTTATAATTCCTCTTACTGTTAGGATAATTGAACTTTCTTGGTTAAAGATAAGTGATGAAATTTACGAAGCATCCATGGTTTCTGGAGCTTCTCGCTTTACTTGTTTCTTAAATTTAGAGCTACCAAGCATTTATCCTTCTCTAGTTTCCTCTTTTTTAATTTCCATTTCTTCTTCGTTAAGTGAGTTCACTTTTTCAAACTTCTTTAGTACTTTTAACATTATGACAATGCCTGCAGCAGTTTATGAGTTGATTGCATCAAGAAACTTAGGCTTAGCTTCCTCTTTAACTTCGTTAATAGTAGTTTCTGTAATTATTTCTGAGCTTTTAGTTTCAAAATTCTTAGGAACAGAATTTAAGGTGCTTTAAAATGAAGATTAAAGTTGTTAATCTAAAAAAATCATATGGCAAAGTAAAAGTTCTTAACGGTGTAAGTTTTGAAGTTCCAAGTGGTAAGCTATTAGCGTTACTAGGTCCAAGTGGTGCTGGAAAAACAACTCTATTAAGGATAATAGCTGGCCTAACAAAACAGGATTCTGGAGATGTTTACTTTGATGATAAAAACGTTAATGCCGTACCTCCACAAAAAAGAAATGTAGGCATGGTTTTTCAAAATCTTGCTCTTTTCCCAAACTTAACTGTAAAGGAGAACATCGCATATTCTCTAGTTGCAAGAAACATATCAAGAGAAAAAATTGAGTCTCGTGTGAATGAAATAGTTAACATGCTAGAGTTAAATGGCTTAGAAGATAGGTTACCTTCTCAAATAAGTGGTGGCCAGCAGCAAAGAGTTGCCATAGGAAGAGCAATAGCTCCAGATGTTAAGCTGCTGCTTCTGGATGAACCTTTTACTTCATTAGACTTGCCTTTAAAAGATGAGCTAGTTGACTTATTGAAAGGAATTCAAAGAAAACTTAATGTAACAACGATCTATGTTACCCATGATGAGTACGAAGCTGCAGTACTAAGTGATTACATTGCTACTTTAATAGACGGTAAAATTGACTGCTTTAATGAAACTTTTTCTGTACTTTCAAAACCTTGTTCTGAAAAGTCAGCAAAATTGCTAGGAATGAGCAACATACTGACTGTAAACGTTGTTAGTTCTGAAAACGATTATTTGTTCTTAAAGCTAGGTGATTACGTCTTTAAGGTTAAGATGAATAAGAAAGTACTGGATAAAGACGTAAAAGTGTTAATTAGGCCAAACAATCTTGAACTTTCTTCAGAGAGTGGATTTGAAGCTACGTTAGAAGCTGTAAGCTTGGCTAAAGACTATATCCAACTCAAAGCAAGATTGAATTCCAATAAAATTAAAGTTTATTTAGATCAAATAGATAAGTTCTATGAACTAAAAAAGCTAATCGGAAGAAGAATTAAATTAAAAATTAAAAATTGTAATTTAGTTTCATTGGTTTCTACGCCATGAAAATAGTTCTTTTTAAGATTTTAAACTCAAAAATAATTATAATTTATTGAAAAAACATTTTCTTTTTACTTTTATTTTATACTTATATAACTATTGTTTAAAAATTTTTTAACTACATTTAGAGAACTATCTTTTTTATCATTTTTCACAAAAGGTTCTTTCTGAAAATAGCTAAAAACACCAAAAAATAAAAAACAAAGTTTTTACTTTATTTTTTTATTTTTATTTCTTCTCTTGGGTCTGTTGTTGCTGAGTTGGTTGAGTAGCCGTTTCTTCTTTTTTCTCTTCTTTCTTCTTTTCTTCTTTCTTCTTCTTTGGCATCTTCGGCCACCCAACTGAGAGCCAGAATTTTTCTCTATTTAAGTCTTCTTCTTATTTTATTTTTTAAAATTCCCATGATACATCTTTTCAAAGTTTAGTCCATAGCTAATCATACTAATTGCTTGTTCTTTGTTAAAAGTTCCACAATCCACAACTACGATTTCTTGTGGTGGTTTTCCGGTAGCACTGCAAATTTTTTCTGGAGTAAGTTTCTTATAAGGCTCATGAGGAACTGCAAATATTATTGCGTCAACACCCTTGGCAGCTTCTTCAAATGAACCATTTACCTTCAAAAACTTAAGTTCTCTTTGTCTCGCGAAGAATTTTGCTAATGAATACTTGTCTTCTTCTTGATATTCTAGTTCTGGAAGTGACTTTACGTAAGGATCAGTGACAGAAACTTCAGCTCCTTTCTCCCTTAAGTACCTAACTATTGTTTCATAGGATGCATACCTAGTATCTGCAACATCTTCTCTATAGGAAGCGCCTGCAACTAAAACTTTACTTACTTTTAGTTTTTTTCCAATTTTCTTTAGTTCTCTTTCGACAAGCTCTACTGCGTGTATTCCATCTGTGTCATTAATGTCTACTATTAAGGAAATTAAGTTCATTACCCTTCTCAAAGCTTCTTTATTTTCTTTACTAAGCTTCTCCTTAAATTCTGGGATGTTCTTCAAAGACCACAGTAGAAAGAGAGGATCCTTTGGTAAACAATAGCCTCCCGTTGTAGGCGTTCTTGGAACCATTATGTCACGATGTGTTGGTCTTATTTTTATAGCATCAACAACCTCAGAAAAGTCAACGTTCATTATTTCCGCCATTCTGCCTAGGGCTCTTCCTAAGGCTATTATCGAAGCTCTATAGGTATTTTCTGCGCACTTCGCAAATTCAGAGTCTGTAGGTGTTGCTAGCCTCGTAAGTTTTGCATTCGGTCCAGTAAGAACTTCAGAAAGGAATTTTTGAGCCATAGTTGCTGAAACTTCATCTACTCCTGAAAATACTCTTGGAAAGTTTATTACTGAATCAACATATTCCCTTCCTGGCATTACTCTTTCATAAGAATGAGCGATTCTTGGTCTGTGGTTCCTAAAAGCCTTTAGCACTATTTCTTTCTCTTTTTCTTTCATCGGGCTTTCAACATAACTAACAACTTCTTCTTCAACTTCTCGTAAGAAATCAGAGTTTCTTACTAATTCTCTTACTTCATCTAAGTTTTTCTTCTTTAGATTTCTTAGCTCGTCTACTATTCTCTTTTTAAATGCTTCTTCAAAAATCGGTCTTACTATGTATTCTGAAGTTCCTGGCGGTACAGTAGTTTCAATCAAGTAAAGTGAACTTGGAGTTATTAAACTAGCAACTTCCTTTGAAGCTTCTATAAATGGCTCAATTTCTACAGTAAATACCCTAGAGTTCCCAAACCTTAGCTTCTTTACATCACACTGGATATCGCTAATCACTATTTCGCCAAGAGAGATGGCTTCCTCTACATAAGTAGCATAGAGTTTCTCTTTCTCTATTCCATTCTTTATTATTTCTTTTACCTTTGGATCCTCTGACTCTATTGGAGAAATTCCCTGATTTATATAAGGAATCTTCCAGTATGAACGTTTAGAAGCTCTCTGTAAGCCAATTACAAACTTTTTTTCAGCCTGAGCTACAATTGCCGCCATTACAGCTCCAACAAATCCAAGCCCTTGAACAACTACAACTTGATTCCCTAAATCTTTTGCCTTCTTTGCAAGTTCTCTTACTTTTTTTACTTCGTTTTCATAATCTTCCTTTGATGGTAATGGAAACTCTTTTCCATCTGGTGAAATAGAAACTTTTTTCTCCTCTAATTTTTTCCTAGTCTTCATTTTATTTTAAGTTTGTTTTCGTCTTTATAAAATTTTACTTTTACTTGACAAACACTTTAACTCATCATTAAGATGAAAATCTAAATTCTTCATAGTTAGGGCTTAACTTTATATTCTTATCTATATTAACGTTGATGTAAAGAGATGAGTGAGTTAAAAGTAGGAATAATAGGCTTAGGCATTCAAGGTGAAACGCAAATAAAAGCTTTTAGAAGTATACCAAGTGCAAAAGTTCTTGCCATTTGTGATTCAAATGAGGAAAGACTAAAATTAATAAGAGAAAAATACAACATTCAAAAAGTATATGCCAACTATCTTGACTTAGTTAATGACAGTGAAATAGATGTTGTCTCGGTTTGCACTCCTGATTTTATGCACCATGAATTCGTAATGGCTGCGTTAAGAGCAGGAAAACATACCATAGTGGAAAAACCAATGGCGACTTCTTCAAAAGAAGCTGAAGAAATGGTTAATGAATCAAAGAAGAAAGGTGTTTACTTGATGGTTAATTTTAGTAATAGGTGGAGTCCAGCCTTTAGAATAGCAAAAGATTATGTAGAAAAAGGAGAAATTGGGGAAATACTGCATGCCTACTCTAGGCTGAATGATACAATATATGTTCCAACTTCAATGATAAAATGGTCTTCAAAAACAAATACACTTTGGTTTTTAGGCAGTCATATCATTGACCTACTACTTTGGTACTTCGAAGATGAAGTTGAAGAAGTCTATGGTAAGAGAGTTAGTAAACTACTTGTAAAGAAAGGCATTGAGACTGCTGATGCTTATCAAGCAATCCTACAGTTTAAGAATGGAAGTATTGCTACAATAGAAAATAGTTGGGTCTTGCCTCAAGGTGAACCATTCATCGTAGATTTTAAGTTAGACCTCATTGGAGAAAAGGGTGCTATAAGAATAGACAGGTCTCATCATGGTATGCTTAAGAAGATAACCTATGACAAATATGAGATGCCAGATATTTTGAGAAACATAGATGAAGATACTATAACTTTTGTTAAAGATGGATTAAAAGCTTTATTAGATTCAGTTCAAAGTGGTAAAACTCCACCTGTGACTGGGGATGATGGCCTAAAAGTAACAAAAATTATAGAATCCATTCTAGAATCTAATAAGCGAAACATTCCAGTAAAAGTTTAAACTGCCTTAGTTAAAAAATTCTATAAGAAGGTTTTGTTTTAAATTGTGTGAAAGTAATATATAGGTTGATTAAGTTAATCTAGTATTAAATTTACTTACTTTTTAAATTTTTGCGTGAGTACTAAAATAAAGGTTTGGCTTTACATTTTTCAGACAAAGAAAAGCAAAGTTGAGTATTTCTATACCCTTCACTAAGTTCAAAAAACTTAAATTCTTAAAAAAGAAAGCCCTAGTTATGGTTAGTAAAGAAAAGCTAGAGGAAGCTAAAGAAAAAGCTTTTCTAATGTTGAGGAAGGCAGGTATCGTAATAACTGAAGAAGAAAAACAAGATATGGAAGTTGCGGACTTTGGATTAAATGATTTAGAGCGCTTTGGTTTAGAAATCGTTGTTTACGTAAACAACGAAAGATATTGTGCAAAAGAACTAGTTCTCTTTCCAAGACAAACTTGCCCAGAGCACAGACATCCCTCTTTCAACAACTATCCTGGAAAGCAAGAGACTTTTAGATGTAGATATGGTGAAGTTTACCTTTATGTTCCAGGAGAACCTACTAAAAATCCTAAGGCAATAATTCCAGAAGAAAAGAAGAACTACTTCACAGTTTGGCATGAATTAGTTCTAAAACCTGGAATGCAGTATACAATTCCTCCAAATACTTTGCATTGGTTCCAAGCTGGTGAAGAAGGAGCAATAGTTTCAGAATTTTCTTCAATGAGTGTAGATGAAAAAGACGTATTCACAGATCCAAACATAGTTAGAGTGAAGAAAGAGAAAACTAATCTTGTTTGAATTTTTGTATAAGGATACAAATTTCTTCTACAACTTTAACGTTCTCCTATTTATGCTTAAAATTATTTTTCTTGGTTTGCAAATCGTATTTAAAGCTGAAAAACTTATTTATGTACTAAACTAAAAGATAAACTAGCCTTTGTAAAAATGGTAAGCTACAAAAGGAGAACATTTGAAAGTGAATTTGGAAAAAGAGTGGTACATGTAGTTGAAATAAGCTTTAGTGAACTAAAAAGACTCGAGATAAAGCCATTACAAGCAAAAGTTCCAGAGAAAAAGGAAGAACTTATTCAAGTTGCTCACTCTCTTAGGAGAATAGCTACAGCTGATAAAATTGGAATTAGGGGACTAGAAAGCAAAGATAACGTTCTCGTTATCTCAAAAGAAGATAAGAATACTTTTATTGAAGAAGGAAGTCACAGAATCATACTAAGTAAGGATCTATATGGCATTGAAATAGTAAAGAAATTCATTAAAGGAAAGAAACTAGTTTACGATCATAAGAAAGATGATTTTAAGTTAATGAATACTATGCTACAAGAAGATGCGCTACTTAAAGAATTAAAAGACAAAATGATTTACTTTAGCGAAAGTCAAGAAAAAGAACAAATCGTAGAGCCTACACTTCCGATTACTTTATGTAGTGGGTACGAAAATTTAATGGAAATGGTGAAAAGGAACAATGCTATAGCTGGAATAAATGGAGGTTACTTCTTAAACTTTCCTGAAGAGATAAGTAAGTATGATGCTTTCAATGATCCTGTTGGATTAATTATGATCGACAAACATATAATTAATCCACCAATTTTTAGAAGAGGAACAATCCTATTATCTGAAGAAGGTGTGTATCTTGATACGTTATCAGTTTTAGATTTAACTATAAAAATTGGAAAAACAAAATTTAGTTTTAAAGAAAACAGTTCAGAAATAAAAGTTAAACTAAATTCTGAAAACGAAGTATCCTTATATACATTAAGTTATGCTAGAAATTTAAGTGAAGATGGAATAAAGTTTGTCGTTGTAGGAAGAAATCTTGTTGAAATCACAGAAGAAAAAGAAGTAGAAGTTCCAAGGAATGGATTCATAATTTTAGTAAAAGATAAAAATTTGGCAAGAAGAATTATAAGTGAAACAAAAGAAACAAAGATAAGCAGTATTGTTTACGGTATAGAAAAACTTGAAGGAGAAAGAGTTGTTCATGGACTTTCAGCAGGTCCAATACTTCTAAAAGATGGTAAGGAAGTGAAGTATGAGGAAGAATTTAAGGAAGGAATTCCACCATCAAGAATTAAGTTTAACATAAGGGCTCCAAGAAGTGTTTTTGCAACTTCTGAAGATAAAATCTTGTTAATTACTGTAGACGACGATAGACAAACAAAGCTAAATCCAGAAGAGAGGTATAGCGTAGGAGCAACTTTAGACGAGTTAATAACAATATTGAAGGAAATTGGGTGTAAAAATGCTATTAACTTAGATGGAGGAGGTTCTTCAACTTTAATCTTAAACAACGAAGTAAAGAATCGGCCCTCTGATGGTTTCTTGAGAGCAATTTCAACTGCGCTAATAGTGACACAAAAAGTTTGTCATAGTAACTAAGCTTCCCGTTACGTTATCTATATTTTATTAGTTTTTTATTCTTTTAAGTTTAACAGTTTTTACTTAGTTAGAACTTTATTACAGTTGCACCTTCAATTGGTTTAAAAGCTATAGTAGAGTTTTTCATTAGTAATTCATCCTTATAGTACTCTTCCTTAAGTTTTCTCATTAAATTACTTAATGCTTCTTTTTTTAAAAATATTGCTACACTTCCTCCTAACCCTGCGCCAACAATTTCAGCTCCAAGAACTCCCTCCACAGAAGTGGCTAAATCTACTATAAGATCTGTTTTCTCATTTCCACAACCATAGTCTCCACTTTGCATATACAACTTACAACTTTCTTCATTTGGGTTTTCCTTAAGCTTTCTTACTAGGTTGTTAAGGTATTCTTCGCTACAGTCATTTTTCCATCTTATTTTTTCTCTGTTTATATACTTATATTCTCTATCTGCATTGTGAGAAATATTCATCATATTTCCAAACTTAACAGGATCTTTACTAATTATTAATGGTGCTATTCTTGCACGTTCTATCTCAGAAACCCCAAACAACATAACTCCTCTTACTTTGTATCCTTCTTTTGGCTCTTCATGTTCCTTGAACAGTGTATTTAAGAACTCGCTGTTCTTGCTCAGGTTGCTTACTACTTCGCTTCTATTCATAGATTCTGGAATTTCCTTCAAAATTTCATAGTAGTTTTCTAGTTTTACTCCTATGTTTTCTGGAATAATGTCTCTAAACATCTTTACTTTTCCTTCAAAATCTGGAAATTTCTTCTTAAATAAGAGTAAAGCTATTTCGTATGTTGCTACTTTTTCATTAAATTTACTCTTACTTTCTCTTGACTTTCTTGCTTTTACTAGTGAGTCACATACAACAACTAAAAGGTTTTTTGGAAAATTGACATAACTCACCTTAAGAGGCATGTTTGCTATATTTGCAACTTTACCTTTTTTCGAAAGCATTATCGCCGCATGGTCTCCATGGCCACCTCGTGTGCCAACTATCCATTCTGCCATCCCACACCATTCTATAAACCTCCTCTTTGAGATTCTCAACTTATTTAATATTGTAATCCCAAGATTTACTGCAACAACTAAAGCAGAAGAAGATGAAAGTCCAGCGGATTGAGGAATATCTCCAAAAACAACAATGTTCGCTCCATTAATCTTCTTTATGAAGTTACCATCTGAAAATCTGTACATATTTTGAAAGAACACTATACTTCTAGCATAATCGTACCAATCTACTATTCTTCCTTTAATTCTATCTTGAGTCCATGATCTCCATTCGTGGTCTTTTATTTTGGTTGGAGGTAATTCTTCCATTATTGAAAAGGAATAATGTTTGTACTGTTGGTCAACATTGAAAAGATTTATTACGTCATCGCTTCTTTTTGAAACTACAGCAATTATTTCTCTTGGAATTGCAACAACGTTAACGCTCCCTCCTCTATGGTCAATATGTCTTCCCATTAGATTTAACCTTCCTGGAATCCTTACTACTATTACTTTTTCATCTCCAAAAATTTCTATGAACTTCTTAATTGTTTTTAGAATTTTTTCCTTTCTTTCACTTGCAACTTCTTTATCTCCATAGATTTTTTCCAATTCTTTTATCTTTCCTTTTTCTAACTCTTCTATTGCTTTACTTACTTTTACTGGCTTAGCCTCGAGACTTACCATTTCTTCATTTATATCTTCTCCTAAAATTTGTTCTTTTTCTTTTCTATTCTTTATTTCTATTACTTTATCGTAGCTTCCTTCTACTAAGCAACTTTCTAATATTGATGAGCTAACGTGTACGTTTTCTCCAACTTCTACATTTTTTAAGTAGCAGTTTTCAATTTTGCAAAAACTTTTTATGTTAATATTCCCACTTAAAGCAACTACTCCAAGAAATGAGCTGTTAACTCCAACTCTAAATGTAATTTTCTCTTTCACCCCAAACACTTCATACCTTTGTTCTCTCAATGTATCCCTATACTTCTCAAAAAATCTCTTTGTGCTACCTTCTTTTTTAAGTTGAAGTTTAATACTTTCAATGAAAGTTCTAATATGATTATCGAAGAATATTCGCGTGTTAGGGTAAATGTTAACTCCAAAAACTTGCTCAAGCGTCTGTAGTTCATCTTCTTTTGCTTTAATCAGTTTCTCTTCCTTTATTTTTTTAAGAATGTTCTTGTTTATCAAAACTTTTCTTCTTTTTAGCTGAGTTGAAAGCATTCTTAAATCAGTTCTAGTATCTATTCCAATTGCCTCTTTTTCTTTTATCTTCACTACTCCTACTTTCTTTCCTAACTTTACAGCTTCATTCGCCACTTCTGGAAGGAAGTATTCCTCCTTGTGTTTTCTTAAGACAATCTTTTTTTCTGTTTCATCTTTTGCATCAATATCTCTTATAGTATTAAGTAAAATATCTCTAGAAACTATCATACAAAGTACATTTCTTTCTTTTATTGAATTTATGTACGAAGAAGAAAGTTCGTGCTCAAATCTATTTAGTCTTACTGTTCTGCTATTTATTTCTTCATCATTAACTCCTATTTGTTCTTGTTCAACGACCCCTAAGAATTCTAAACTTCTTTCATCAAACTCAAAAAATTTCCCATTGCTAAGCTTTACCTCAATTTTTCTTACTAAGTTATTATCTAATTCTATCTTATCATCTTTTATAATTCCTCTTATTGGATGGTACTTTATAACTTTTTCTCCTTTCTCTAACTTTTTTATTTCATCTTCAAACAGTGCTAAGAAGTTTGTCCAATATGGTTCTTTCCCTTCAGCTATTTTCACTATCTTCATTTTTCCCTTTTTTATTAATTTATTTAACCTCATTGACTTTTTTGAAAGTTCATTATATTTTTCTTTAATTCCCTTTAAAATAACAGGGTACCTTACAATTCGCCCATGACCGAATATATCTTTCTCAATGGTTGAAACTAATGTTATATCATTCTTTTGCACTTTGTGGACTTGAAGTATTTTTCTAATTGTCTCTGGTCTTATTGCTGGAAGATCACTAGAAATTATTAGTATGTCCTCTATGCTAAGGTCCTTTCCCACCTTCTCTTTTATTTCTTCAGAAAGAATAGTTGAGCCAGTTCCATCGTCTCTTTCATCTAAGTTGTTAAAATAAATCTTTGCAAGTTTTTTCTCTTCGATAAACTTTACTAGTTTTTTTATTGCTTCTTGCTTTATACTAGGCTTGCTAGCTTCATCTCTTAACAAGCTCTTCATTCCAACCCTTATATAAATTTCATCAAATAGTCCTGACTTCCTTAAGTTTCCTACTACTAATTCAAGTAAACTTTTTTTAGTTACAAATTCTTTTATAACAGGTTTTGGAAAATATTCTTTTTCTATGTTGTTTATATTCCATTCTGGAGTCATTCTCGCTCCTATTCCTGCCGCTGGAACAAGTGCAATTGCTTTTCTTTTGCCCTTCAACTTTACTTCTACGTTAGCAAAAGAATATTAAAATTTTTCAACGTAAAAAACTATCGTCTCAAGATCAAAATTGTTTAAAATTGCATAGTTACGATGTAATTTTAACATTTTTAAAAGAACTAAAGAGACGATAAAATCCTTAAGTTTCTGTTTCTATAAAGATAGTAGTATTAAGTTAAGAGTCGTTTTTAAAGAATTAAATATTAGTTGTTACTAATCGTATCTAAAAACTAAAATGAAACTAGATAGAGGTAAAATGATAAAAATAGTTGACATAAGAGGCTGCGGATTTGTTCCCTCTAATATTGTCATCCTTCAGGCAACATGGTCTAAGTATAGAGAAAAACTCGAAAATATTTTAGTTAAGCACAGAAAGATTTTTCCATCATTTAAAAAAGGCACTATAAATTTTGATGATTTTGGAATCCAAATGAAAGATACTACAACTGTAGATGCTTGGGGATGTGTTTGGAAGTTCAACTTCAGTGGCCTAGATGGTCAGGTTATAAAGCACCCTCTTGAAGATTGGAATAACTTAAACAATCTTAAGGTTCCAGATCCAGAAAAAGGCATTGCAGGTGCTTACGGAAAACCTACAAGTTGGGAGGTCATCGAATCTTCAGTTAAGTTAGCGAAAGAGAAAAAAGAGCTTTCAGTTGTTAGTTTTCCACATGGTTTTTTCTTCATGAGGTTGCATTATCTAAGAGGCTTCACTAACTTAATGAAGGACTTTGTCTTGGAACCTACTGGACTTGAAAAACTAATTGAAATTGTTACAAACTACAATTTAGCACTTGTTGAAAGGATAGCTAAACTTAATGTTGATATTGTAACTTTTGGAGATGACTTAGGCTTACAAGATAGGATGCCAATAAGCGAGAAAACATTCAGAAAGTTTATATTTCCTTCTTACAAGAAAATATTTCAAAAGGTAAGAAGTTCTGGTGCTAGAGTTTACTTACATTCTGATGGTCATAAAACGAATAAATCTTTAAACCATTTCCACCAATTTTTACATAAATGAAAATACTAGCAATTTCAGATGTGGTAAGATGGGAAGGGTATGAAAAAATAGTCGATGAAATTAAACCAGATGTTATAGTCCTTGCAGGTGATCTAACTTCTGATGGTTTTGCTTGTTTTTGGTGCTCTGAATGGTTTGAAGAAAATATACCAGGATTTCTAAAAGAAGAAAGAGAATTAATGAGAAAGTTCGGTAACAAATGGAATGCTGATTTATTGAATTCGCTAAAAGAAAAATACGTAAATACCAAAAAATTTCATGAAACTAGAAAGAAACTTCACGTTAATAGATTTTACCAATTTTTAAAACATGCTGGCAAAAAATCCCAGGTGCTTGTGATAAGGGGCAATCACGATGAAGATTTTGAAGGGGATTACGTTCCTGAAAGAATAAATAAGATACGTGAATGTAAGGAGATATCAGGTAAAATTGTTAACACATGCGGCATGCGCTTTTTGGGGTTAGGATTTAATGAAACACACTATCTTAGAATACTCAAATCACTAATTAATGCGTGTAAGGGAAAAGTGGATATAGTTATAATGCATGGTGAGAATATTCTTGCCGTGAGCTCAATAAAACCAAAGCTTATAATTCGTGGTGGTTATGTTACTGGCAAATATCTTGTAAATGGTGTCCCTTCATTTTGGAATTCATGGAGAGTATACACAGTCATTAATCTTGAAAACAAAGAAATTCGAGAAATCTCACAATATGACGTTAACAGAGGAACGGAGGTCTCGTGGTCGCTCCCCAAATTACAGGTTCAGAGATATAAGTGGCTTAAACCGTATCCGATTTAAAAATTCTTTGAACAACTTCTACTGGAACCTTCATAATGTCTGTTTTAAATTCTTCTGCGTAAAAAAGTATGGCTACATTTACCTCGAATGCCCCAACGATGAATGCAAGGAATACTCACCATGGAACTTGGCAAACTGGTTCCCCATAAAGCATAAAATCATCGTAGGCCTAATGGCGCTAGAAAGTTTCTGCTAAAATTTTAGTAAAATTTTACCGCACAACTTTACATTATGTAACTTTAAAGCTTACCACAAAATATGTCTTTACATATTATCCTATAAATAGTTTTCTGTAAATTTATTAGTTCTAATACGAAAAGAATCGAAAATTACTTAGAGCCTAGAATACCTCAACTTTAGTCCGTAAACGCAAAATTTTATAAAGATGGGATATACTCTACTTACTTCGAAATAGCGATGAAGAAAAAAGTTAACGTCGGAATAATTGGTTGTGGGATAATTGCCCCAAGTCATGTTTCTGGTTACTTAAAGTCTGGAATGGCTAACGTTGTAGCACTTTGTGATAAAAAAACTGAAAAAGCAAAAGCGCTAGCGGAAAGATTCAATCTTTCGGGAGTTAAAATTTATTCTGACTATGAACAACTATTACAAGATCCAGAAATCGATGCAGTGAGCATATGTACTCCACACTATTTACATGCTGAAATGACAACAAAAGCAGCAGAATACAAGAAACATGTACTTTGTGAAAAGCCAATGGCAATTTCTTTAAAACAAGCTGATGAAATGATTAGAGCTTGTAAAAAAAATGGAGTTAAACTTGAAATAGTTTTTCAGTATCGTTTTACTCCTGATACTAGAAAAATAAAAGAAGAGTTCGAAAATGGGAAGTTTGGAATTCCAATTTATGGGGAAGCCGTTGTAAAATGGTACCGTGAAGACTCCTCATACTATTATGCTGATGAAACAGCAAGGTCTTGGCGTGGAAAGTGGAGTACTGAAGGAGGAGGTGCGTTAATTAACCAATCAATTCATACAATTGACCTATTGCAATGGATAATGGGGCCAGTTGACTATCTTTACGCAATCTATGACACAAGAACTCATAACATAGAAGTAGAAGACCTAGCAGTTGCAACATTGAAGTTCAAGAATGGTGCTCTTGGAACGATTCTAGGAAGTGTTGCTTTGAGACCACAGGAAAACTGGCTTGGAATTTATGGAAGTAAAAAATCTGTTATAGTTGGAAGCGACTTAAAGATTGTAAAGCAATGGGAAGAGGAAGGTAAATCAAAGGTAATAGATGAAGTTAAAGAAAAGGAAGAGACTCTAACTCCTTCAGTAGGGCACGATGGAGTCATTGAAGATTTCTTAAGATCAATAGTAGAAGACAAGACACCTTATGTAACTGGAGAAGAAGGGAGAAAGGCATTAGAAATTGTTCTTGCAATTTATAAAGCTCACAAAACAGGAAGTAAAGTAAGTTTTCCGCTTGTGGAGTAATGGTGCTTTAAAGAATGAACTATGCCTTTAAGCTTTCTTTTATAACTGATGAAGTCTCTCAAAATTTAGAGGAAATAGAAGAGTTTGCAAAAAATTTTAACGTAGAAGCAATAGAAATAAGGACAATTTTAAACAAAGGATTTCCAGAAATTCTAGAAGAAAAAGTTACTTTAAAGAAATTCCTTGAAGAAAACAACTTAAAAGTTTCTGCTATTGCAGCACCGACGTTTAAATGTGATGTAGACTCAAGAGAAGAATATGAGAAACATATTGCTATATTTAAGGATGCATTAGAGTTAGCAAGTTATCTTGACACAAAGTTAGTTAGATCATTCACATTCTGGAAAAAGGGAAAGTACGAAGATTACAAAGAAAAAATTATAAAAAAATTTGAAAAAATAATTGAGTTGGCAGATGATTATAGTACTACAATAGTGGTGGAAAATGAACCTTCTACTTTTGTTGGAAATGGAAGAATGCTAGCTGATTTCATCAATTCATTAAACACAAAAACTGTTAGAGCACTTTGGGATCCGGGAAACGATCTTATGGACGAGGAAGAGCAAGAGAACCCTTATCCTGTTGGTTTCAACCATGTAAGAGGAATGATTGCTCATGTACATTTAAAAGATGGAGTAAGAGAAAATTCTAAGGTAAGATTCCTAAAAATAGGAAAAGGTCAGGCAAAAATAGAAGAAAATTTAAGAGCTTTAAAAGAAGTTAGTTACTCCGGCTACATATCATTAGAAACTCATTGGAGAATGACAAAGGATCTCGAAGAAGCGCAAATAAAATTGCCTGGAGGAAAAGAATTTAGTTCTGGTGCTTATGTTGCATCTTACGTTACGATGCAAGGCTTGTTAGAAGTAATATCAAGAATAAAATAAACTTACAAGTTGGAAGTTACTCTTTCTAAGAATTCCAATGTAAATTTTAGTTCTTCTTTTGGATTTTCTCCTAGCATCGCTTCTATCGACATCGCTCTATTATATCCTATTTCTTTAAATACTTCGAAAAGTTTTGTAAAGTTAATTATTCCTCTTCCAGGAACTTTACTATTGTTATCTGCCAGATGCACATGAACGATATCTTCTTTAGCTAATCTTAAAGATTCTACTAAATCACGCTCTTCTCTAATCATATGTCTTACATCAGCTATTATTTTTAAAAAGTCAGAGTTGATAGCTTTAACAATCTTTAATGCTTCTTCTATTGTATTTATGAAGTTTGTTTCGTTTTTTGGTAGTGGCTCTATAGCAAAAGTAACATTAAAATCTTCTCCCGCTTTTGCTGCTTCTCTCAAAACTTGTAAGTTTCTTTCATAGCCTTTTTCTGGAGATACTTCTGGTAATATTTTTCTAGCTCTTCCAGAACCCCAAACTAAGATTGGGCAATCGACTTCTGAAGCTGCTTCTGCAATTTTGTATGTGTACTCTATACTTTTCTTTCTTAATGATTCATCATTAGATACATGAGAGAGATCTGGTGGATAAATAACATTAGAAGCCACTATTTCTATACCATAACTTTTTGAAAGTTCTTTTATCTTCTTTAGTTCTTCTTTTGAAACATTAAATGGATTAAGTTGCAAGGATCCAGGAATTTCTATACTTTTTATTCCAACTTCTGAAAGCATTTTTAAATTTTCTTCGCTTATTTTCATACAAACAGCAATTTTCCAGTTCATCTTTATTACTTAAACTTAACCAAGAAAAAAACTTTATAAGCTTTAAGGCATCCTTCTCCTTATTATGAGTCAAGAAAATACTTTTAAAAAAATTCGCAATGAATTGGAGGATATTCCAATAGTTGATATTCATACCCACCTAAATCCTCTTCAGTTAAAATCAAATGATCTATCTGAAGTAGTTTTGTACCACTACATAGCTACTGAACTTGTTACTTCTGGAATGCCACAAGAAATACTAAGCATCAAAGATCCAGATGAAAGAGTAAGAAGGAGTTTACCTTTCTTAAAAAATATAAAAAACACTTCTACTTTTTGGGCATTAAAAAGAATTCTTTCAAAATTGTTTAATTTCGATGAGGAACTAAGTGAAAATACTTTTAATAAACTTCAGGAAAGGTTCCAAGCTTTTGAGAAAAACTTAAACGGAGTTAACTTTCTTAAAGAAAAAGTAAAGATAAAGAAAGCTTTCCTTACTCTTCAATTTTCAGATATAAACACAACGTTTGATAGCTCGTTCTTTACTGGCTCATTGAGAATAGAAAAACTTTCTAAGGATATTTCTTTAGAAGATCTGAGAAAACTTGAAGAGGTCTTTTCGTTAGAAGTAAAAAATTCAAAAGATTTAAGAGAAGGAATAAGTATCGTTTTTGAGAAGTTTAAGAACAAGCTTTCTTCTGTAGCTATTAGCTTGAATCCAAGTGAGCTAATTTTAGAAGACTATGAGGAAAAACAAGTTGATGATACCATAAGTAAGGTAAAGTCAGGAAAGCAACTTAGCTTTGAAGGAAAAGTTTATCTCTTGTCTTTCGTTGTAAACGAATTTCTTAAGTTGTTGAAAGATAGTAAAGTTACTTTCCAGTTGATGTTAAGTGTGGAAAGGCCTGTGGTTGGAGCTTCCCCTCCTGACTATGCTATTGTTGTTAATGAACCAAAACAGTTACTTTCACTTTGTTCTTTGTTTCATAAGTACAAAGAAGTTAAATTTGATTTAATTTCTGCAAGTAAAGTTCAAACTCATGAAATCGATGTTGTAACTAAAAACTACCCAAATGTATTCTCTTCTGGATTTTGGTGGTACTCTTACTATCCTTCAATAATGGAAGAAAGAACAGTTGAGAAACTGCAGATGCTCCCAATGAATAAATGGTGTGCATTCTTTAGTGATGCTTATGTACCAGAGTGGAGCTATGGAAAAGCTCAGCTTACAAAGTATCAGCTAGCTATAACCTTAACTAACTTAGTGGAAAGAGAATACTTTAGCAAAGATTTAGCTGTTGAAGTTGCAGAAAATTTACTATATAAAAATGCGATTGATATTTACAATTTGAAATAGCGCTCTGAGATGCCTCTTCAGCAGTTTCAAAATAGAAATGTTTAAGTAGTGGTCTAACTCCCTTAACTCTTTGATAGAAGAAGAACTCTTACGCCCTCTCTGTTCTGGAAGCATGGCTTCCTATGAGGGCAGGATAATGAAATGCAAAGATAGAGACGTTGTAGCAGTATTGAACCTTCAGATGCGGGGAGAAGGGTTCACCCAAAGAGCCCTCGATGAAGTAATCGAGGGGGAAGGGTTGAGTAGGAATGAAACATCATCTATCTCTACTTAACTCAGAACCCTTATGTTTCACTGTTAAGCTCAAATCTACCTTACTGTTTTGAATACAAAGTAGCAAAGAAGCGCTAACAATTGTATTTTTTTCTGTTTTACTTACAAAGGATTTCTCTTAACAGAACGGTAACTAAGGAGACTTTGTTTCAAGAGTTTTCCAGAGGTTTTCTGTTACACCTTTTACGTCTAACTTCCCCCTAAGTTTTTCTATAATTGGTTGGAGATTTTCCCACTCCTCTTCTGTTAGTGGCGTGGTTCCAGTTTTTTCTACTAGTTTTAATCAGTTGTTTTGTGTTTGTTTCTCCAACTTCAGTCTTTGGCACGATTAGCCACATATCATAGAAAAGTGTTGGCTTAAACATTCTTGGTATTTCTACGAGGAACTCGAGTATTATGCTGTCTTCAGTTTCAACTCCAGACCTATAGAACACCTTTTTCAAAGTAGCAATAAAAATGCTTGTTGGTAGGAAGAACGCAAATGCTAAATTTTTTATAAGCTGTCTAGTTGTAATCGTTATGCTACTTGTTTCGGCAATCCTATCAAGAGCTGCTTTGGCCTCATCTCTATCAAGTTCCTTAAACGAGACGTTCATCCTCTTGAGCATTTCTACTAATGGTTTTCTAACGATTAATCCCAAACCAAAAGTTTTAGAGGATCTGTCGAGGAATCTCTTGCTCACGTACAGTATAAATGGTTTAGGCATTACGCTCAATTCAAATATTTAATTTAAAGTATGAATTTAAAAGTTTTATGTTTTGGAGTTCAAGAGTTTCAGTAATTTGCAGAAGAGCTTATAGTCTTTAATTTTGAAGACGTTGGAGATTAGATTTTAGAAGATTTTTAAGCGCATGTTTTATAAGTTTCGTACACATAAAATGACAGAATATGTAGTTGAACTACTTTTTGATAAGAATAACCTAGAAAGTCTTGTAACAAAACTTAAAGAAAAATATCTTTGGCTTTCTATCTTTGGAAAAAGATACCCATGGTTTATCATAAACAGTGACATTGGGCCTATGAGAACTAAACTAAAATATTTACCAATAATTTTTGCAACTTCAATAGCAGGTCCACCAGAAGGAGACAACCAAAAAAGGTTTTTCCATGAACTAAACTTTCTATCTTATGACGTTTTTATCTTTGATCGAAAGTTAAGGAAAAGCGAATTTAAGTGGGAGTGGTCTAAAGAAGATCAAAAAACTTATGAAGAACTTAAGAAAAAAGTTGAACTTAGAATTGAGAACGTTGTAGAGTATTCTTCTTATTTTTCACATGTTTTTTGGCCAGTAGCGGTATTTAACTTAGATGAAGTAAAAGATGAGATAGAAAGAGCAAAAATGGGCCTACTATCAATAGAGAATGAAAAGGATAAAAAACTTGCATGGGAAATTTCTGACTGGTACTTTGAAAGAGAGGAAGTTAAAAAAATGTTTAAAGAAAAGAACGCAGGCCCAATAATAGAACGTTATAACGAAGTTGTCAAGACATACTTAGAGAGTCTTTACAATGGCATGATAAATATTTGGAAAGAAGTAAAAACAGACTTTTGGTTTTCACTTGTTCCAAAGAAACACGAAAAATAGATTTTTAGTAATGAATAAAGATTATCATAAACCACCTCAATAGAAACCCCTAACTTTAGGCGAGCAGTTAAGTCATGCTGAAGAACTTTTTAAACATATTTTACTTTCTATTGTTAATAAGAATTTAGCAGCAGAAAATATTGTTAGGAAGTATGTGCTTCTTACTTTTTTAGTCATAAAAATTGTAAAAGTAACTTGAAAAAAGATTAAATACTCTACTTACTGCAAGTAGAGGAAAATGGATAAAGTAAAAGTTGGAATTGTTGGATGTGGAAATATCGCTGAAGCACACTTAAAAGCTCTTTCAACAAACTCTTCAGCCGAACTAGTAGCATTTTGCGACATAGATATAAGTAGAGCTGAAACAAAAGCAAAAACCTATGGAACTCAAGATGCTAAAGTATTTAAAAGTGCTGAAGATATGCTAAGCAAGACAACTTTAGATGCCGTTTACTTTCTTCTTCCACCATTTGCGCATGGAGATGAAATACTTGCGATAAGAAAGGAACTTCCATTCTTCATCGAAAAACCGATAGAGTTAAAGTTAGACAGTGCAAAGAAAATTTTAAGGGAACTGGAAAAAAAGAAGGTAATAAACGCTGCTGGTTATATGAATAGGTACAGAGAAAGTGTAAAACTAGCAAAGAAAGAATTTGAGAGCGATACACCAATACTAAGTTTTGGAGGATGGATTGGTGGAAGTCCAAGAAACGAAAATTGGTGGATAGTAAAAAGTAAAAGTGGTGGACAGTTTCATGAACAAGTAACTCATACTGTTGACTTGGTTAGATTCTTGTGCGGTGAAATAAAAGAAGTTCAGGCATACAAAGTTAAAGGAATGAACAAGAACGTTCCCATAAGTTATGATATAGAAGATGCAAGCGTAGTTAACATGAAATTAGAAAATGGAGGTATAGCAAACTTGTTTGCTTCTTGTTCTTCCAATGGGGGAGGTGGAGGAGTCTTCCTTAGCGTTTATGCTTATGAGACAACAGCATTATTTTCTGGATGGGAACATTCATTAAGACTCCTAAAAAATGGGAAAGAGGTATCAAACATTAAAGGAGAACCAAATATATTTGAAATAGAGGATTCAACTTTCATAGAAGCTGTAAAGAACAATGATGATTCAAAGATAATGTCAAATTACGAAGACGCTATAAAAACCCTTGCAGTAACTTTAGCTGCAAATAGCTCTATGGAATCAGGAAAAGTAACAAAAGTTCCAAAAGTTTAAAGAAGAAAAACGTTTAACATCTAACAGTAGTATTGCAACATTGAAACCAAGGATAAGGTCTCTTAAAAACAAAAATGTTATTTCAATTGCAGTAAAAAACTACGAAAATGAAAAACCAAAGGAGCTCTCATTCAAATTCTTCCACATTACACTGCAAGAAAGGTAAGGAAATTCATTTCTAACTAAATCTCCTTTTACTTTAAATAAGACTTCCCTTAGACTCAACAAAGTTTCACTTACTTGAAACTATACTTTTTACAGAAGGGTTCTGAGTTAAGTAGTTAGCCCTTCCCTCTCGATTATTTCATCGAGGGCTCTTTGGGTGAACCCTTCTCCCCGCATCTGAAGGTTCAATACCGCTACAACGTCTCTATCTTCGCATTTCATAAACCTGCCCTCATAGGAAGCCATGCTTCCAGAACAGAGAGGGCGTAAGAGTTCTTCTTCCATCAAAGAGTTAAGGGAGTTAGACCACTACTTAAACTTTTTTTCTATTTTGAAACTGCTCAGAAGGCAACAAGACCTTAAAGCAAGAATTCCTAAGTTTAGTGTGAAGAGTACAAAAGATTAAATAGCAAAATGAGTTGCTTCGATTGAAATGGTATATAACGTAATTAAAAGTAACATTTTTCAGAGCAACTTTTCATGCAAAAATATTTAAATATCTTATGTCGATAACGACATTAGTTGTAAATAAGAATGGAAGCACAAAAGCCACCTTTTCCAATGGTGAACGAAAGAAGGGAACCTCAAAAAAGTTCAAATTTGTTAAAGCTCTTAAGTTTGCTGAAGCCGCATCTTAAACTTTTTTCGTTATATTTTATAATTTCAATAATTTCTACTGCTATAGGTTTAGCACCTCCATATATAAGTAAAGTAATAACTGATCAGGTTTTAGTTCCAATGCAACATGTTGACCTCTTAATAAAGTTAGTAGCCTTGTTAGTAGGACTTTACGCTATGAATGTTGTAATGTCTGCTTCAGGTGGTTACATAGTTGAGGTTCTTCATAATCGAGTTGTACTTGATCTCCAAAAGCGTTTGTATACACATATGATGGCTCTTGGCTTAGATTTCTATGACCAAAGTCAAACTGGTGATCTTGTAGCAAAAATCTTCACTTACGTGAGACAAATCCAGTCTTTTCTCATAGATGGGCTTCAATCAGTTATGGTGAACATATTAATGCTTGGAGGGACTTTGATAATAATATTCGCTATGAACTTTAAACTTGCTCTAGCTACTCTGATTCCTATACCAGTAATACTAGTTGGAACATGGCTCTATCAAAAGAAAGTTCGTTTTGCCTTCCTTAGAGTATGGAAAGTCACTTCTAACTTTATGTCTTATGTAACGTCTGTAGTGTCATCAATAGTTCTCGTAAAAGTGCTTGGTATCGAAGACATAGAAAATAGAAGATTCTATAAGTATGCTAAGGATATATACGATGCACAGATAAACCTAGCTAAAGTAAACGTAGAGTACTTTCCTGCTATGAACTTCTCATTAACCTTGGCCTCAGCACTAATTATGCTTTTTGGAGGTTTCATGGTACTAAGTGGGGAAACAACTATAGGAACTATAGTTGCGTTCTTAGGGTATGTGAGTCAAGTTTATACACCGATTCGTAGTTTAAGCCAAATAACATCGCTTTATGTTCAAGCTGAAACAGCCTATGAGAAGATTCTCGAGGTTTTAAACGTAGAGCCTTCTGTAAAGGAAGCTCCAGATGCTGTTGACATAAAAATAGGTGGTAAAATAAAGGTAGAAGATGTTTTCTTTGCCTACTCTGATAAACCAGTATTAAAGGGTGTTTCGTTTGAAATTAAGCCTGCTGAAGTAGTTGGTATAGTTGGACCTAATGGTTCTGGAAAAACAACCCTAGTAAGACTGCTCACTAGGTTATATGATCCAGATGAAGGAAGAATTCTTTATGATGACGTTGACTTACGTAAGATAAAATTAAATTCTTTTAGGAGTCAAGTCGTTATGGTTTCACAAGAGCCTTTACTTCTTCCAGGTTCTATAGCTCTAAACATAGTTCACGGACTAAAAAATGTTTCACCTATAGAGGTACTAATTGCTTCAAAGATAAGCTGTGCTCACGAATTCATTATGGGTTTTCAACTAGCTTACGACACTGATGTTGGTGAAGCTGGAAGAAGACTTTCTGGAGGACAAAAACAGATGGTTTGCATTGCTAGGGCACTAGTTAGAAGACCGCAAGTGTTGTTCTTAGACGAATCTACGTCGAATGTCGCTGTTGATATAGAAGAAAAGATAATTAAAGGGATACTAAGTTATCTCCCAAGTTCAACAATAATTTTGATTTCGCATCGTCCTAGCCTAACGAACTACATTAATAGAATAATAGAAGTGCGAGATGGAACAATTATAAATGAATTAAAGGGTTTATTAAAAGAAAGAACAATCGTAGAAAATGGAAACTATATAAACTTGATAGATCCTAGCAGTATAACAATACGTTACGAGAACTCTCTACTTCAAGTATCTACCAAGGAAGGCTACACTCTAAACAATATTAAAGTTAGGTTACCTTTTCCAATTTCATATCCTAAAATGATCATTTTTTATGATGAGAGAGGAAATGAACTTGGTGTTATAGAGGACTACAACATGTTAGATAAGGAAAGCAAAGAAGCGATTTCTAATTACTTAACTAAGGAGTACAATGTGAATAGCATTAAAAGGATAGTTCGGCTTCTTCCAATTGGTGGTAGAAGAAGTGCAAACATAGTTGTTATATTTGAAGATGAGAATGGAGTTATAAGAAGAGAAATAGTTATGCCGAATGCAATAGTTGTCCAAAGTAACAGGTTAACCATACTAACATCTAATGGTATCTATACTGCTGACATAAACAAACTTGAGAAGAGCACACGTCTTGGATTGCTTTCTCTAGCAGTAGAAGCTGAATCTACATGGAGTTCTTCATAATTGTAGCTACAAAATAGTTTTTTGCAAGAAAATTAAAGTCAATATTTTAAAGAAATAAACTCTACTAAATAAAGTTTAACTTCAAATCGAAAACGTTCACTTTAATTGACTTACTTAAAAATTATTGAAAATAGAAAAGGTTAAATAGTTCTAAATCAAAAAAACTTTTTAATGGCTTTAGCGGATGTAGCGCTTGAACTTTTTGAACCATTTGGTAAAGTATTAGGTAAGCTGGTTGAAAAGGATCTTGATGCTGGTTTAATGCGGATCTATCCTCCTGCTTATGGTGCTATTGTTATTTTCTTTACTTTCGTATCAGCTATAATTTCTTTCTTGACTTGGCTCGTTCTTGCAGTTCTTGGTTTAGTTCACGTTTTTACTCTTCCTCTAGCATTGCTGATTCCAGTAGCAGTTTTTTTCCTTTTATTTTATTATCCAAAACTTAGAGTTACAGACAAATCTTCTGCTCTGGAAAATGAAACACCCTTTGCAGCTGCATATGTTGCTGTCATGAGTACTGGCGGAATCTCCCCCTATACAAGTATAGCTAGACTAGGGCGTTTTTTCCTTCTTCCAGGTTTAAGAGAATTTGCAAGGATTCTCGAAGTAAAAGTCAATGGACTTGGGCTAGATCCAGTAACTGCAATTGAAGATGTTGCTAGAAGTTTACCTTCTCAAGAATTTAAAGAGCTTCTCTTAGGGTATGCTTCAACTTTAAGAATTGGAGGTGATGTTGTTCATTATATTATGAGAAGGACAGAACTTCTGTTTCAAAGGAGCCTTGTAACTATTAAAATAATTGGAGAAAGGATGGGCCAAATTATGGAAATTTATATGGTAGTTGCAATCATATTTTCTTTAGGTATATACTCTATATTTACAGTAGGCGTAAGCTTATCTTCTTTAATGCCAGCAAGTGCAATGGGTTTGTTTGGTAGCGGTGCAGCACTTTTCTTGTTTGGGTATATTCTTATGCCAATGATTTCCGTAGTTTTTCTTTGGTTTATAGATTTAACTCAACTAAAGCAACCTTCTCAAGACTACTCTCCTTATATAGTTTACCTTGCAACTTTTGTGCCTACATTAGTTGTTTTTGGAACTATATTTTCTCTTTCATTCATGGTTGAGCCTTTAGGTAACATTGAACTTATCAAAACCTTAAGAAGTCCAGTTGTAATATTGTGTAATTACCTTAATTTGCCAAATGGTTTTGAGTCTACAGTTGGGTTGGCCCTAACTTTAATAATTGGCACGATACCTGCAGCAATTTATCAATCCTACATTGACTTCTTAGAAGGAGGAATAGAATACGATATGGCAAACTTCCTCAGAGACCTTGTAGAAGTTAGAAAATCTGGTTTAAGTCCAGAGAAATGTATAATAAACCTCTCAGAAAGAAGTTATGGAAAGCTATCTAAGCACTTAAAGCTAATGGGAAGACAACTAACTTGGGGTGTAAGTTTTTCAAAAGTTTATGAAACGTTTTCGAAAAATATTAGAAATTGGTTTGCAAAGGCAATGTTCTTCTTGCTAATAGACAGCATAGAGGTTGGAGGAGGAATGCCAGAAACTCTAGAAACCTTAGCATCTTTTAACGAAACCATGATTCAAAGTGAAAGAGAGAAAGCTGAATCAATGAAACCTCTAGCTATAATTCCATACATTGGTTCTGGAACCTTGATGTTGGTTGTAGTCGTACTTCTAGCTTTCTTTAACTCAATTCTTTCCATAGCGCATTCTGGTATACCTTATAGAGACATGGTTGTGGCATTACTACCTCCAATAATAGTGCAATCCTACTTGATGGGTTTAGTTAGTGGAAAAGTTGCTACTACAAAGACATCTCAAGGCTTTAAACATGCAATATTCTTAGTTATATTTAGCCTTATCGTGATGGCCTTAGTTCCATACGTAAACAAGGCAGTTGCAATAACTTCGCTCAGTGGCTAAGTTATGTTGAAAATAAACCGCAAAGGGCAAACTGTTGTAGAGGTTGTTATACTTATTTCTTTTTCATTGATTGTTGTTATTGCTACTACTTATTTTGCCTTTAATGTACTAGAGTACCAAAGTGAGCTTAGCGAATATGAGGCAGCAAAGTCTGCTCTTGAAAAGTTAACTCTCTTGATTGAAAATGTTGCAAATTCTGAGGGCTCTTCTGGCTATGTCCCAATCTATGTAAGAGCAGGATCACTTTACTTAGTCTCAGACAGTGAACCAATAACAATAAGAGTAAATGGTCAAACACTGTATAGCGATAATGATGGAGTTAGTTTGATAAAATTCATGGGTGGGCGATTAGTAGGAACAGCTAACTTTAGACTTATAATACCAACTTCACAAGACTTACAACTTGCTGCAAGCTTAAATGATATCTATACAAAGTACTTAATAATAGATTCTAGCAAAGGTTTACCTTTAGGATGGATTTATGAAATGCAAAAGAATGGAGCATATATTGTTGTTGACTTTGGCAGAATAATGGTCACATATTCTGGAGTTTTTAACTATAGCTATATCGTAAATGGTTCAGTTAAATTTAAGCCATATAATGTAGTAGAAGTATCATACATAAAATTAATTCGAGGAAGTACTTATGGTAGTGGGAGTTCTTTAAAGGTCGTTGCAAAATGTAAAGATATTTCCTTTAATAGCACTTTACTTTCTACGAATTCTTTAACTTTTGTTGTAACTAGAGGAAGTAACTCACAAAGTTATGTGCTCAATGAACTTTCAAGTTTTAATGGTTCTCCAGTTTCAGGAACAATAGTAAACTTTTCTTTAATTGAAGTTGAAATTTCATCTTATTGATAAAAAATGTCTGAAAGTATATCTTCTATAATATTAACTTCTGCTCTTTTCTTACTTATGTTTGCTTTGTTAGCAAGCTTTTTAATTGTTGCGAACAATGTTACTGGCAACTACGAAAAGGTTAGGTTTAACGATATTGCAAATTACATAGCTAGAAATATTGTCGACATAACTACATTATGTTACGAGTCTTCCTATGACAACATGTCCATAGGAATTGTTTTGCAAGTTCCTACAGAAGTAAACAACAAAGGCTATTCTATCAACATAATAATAGAGAACAATGTATATGAAGTTTTAGTTGTATCGGATACAAATAGCTTTGTTTATGGTAAAGCTCCACTTTGGGTAACAACTGGAACTCAAATACAGCTTAGTGGAACAGTCATAGTTCCTTCAATTGGAGCAGTATACTGTAAAAGTAAAATTTATTCTGGAACTGAAAAAATAGTTGTCTGGGCAAGCAAGCAGAATGGCATAATTGTTGCGGGTATTGGAACGTTAAAATTATGAAGGAGTAAAGAAATGTTATTATTAAAATTGAAGTTTAATCAAAAAAGCTTAAATAAGGGCTTTGGTATAACGATATAGCTATGCAAAGTATTGTAGATAATCTTTTTTCTGTTATAGTCTTATTCTTTATAGTTTCTATTGGGTTTCTATTCCTTTATCCTCTTTTCTATGTGCCAAATACTGAAGCTAAAGAACACCAATTGGAAGACGTGGCAACAGCAACTTTTAATAAAATCATCTCAAGTCCAGGAACCCCCCAAGATTGGGGAACAAACTTAAACATAAATTCAAATAACTTGCAAGCCTTTGGCCTTGCAAAAGCTAACGCTAGTATTCCTTATACTTTAGACATAAACAAAATCCTAAGAATAACTAACAGTAGTAGCTTTCCAATGCCAAGTACAGCTTATATAGATCCCGAGACGATAGCAAAACTTTTAGGCCTAAGAGGAGAAAATAGGTACGAGTTTAGCATAACTATTATGCCAGCCCTTAACATAAGTTACACTCCTTTAAATTCCATAAACGTTGGTTCTAGTGGAAACCCAGAGTATATCCCAACAATGTTCAAAATTAAAGTAACTAACTATGCTGGTAAACCTGCATCAAACTCTAACGTAACAGTAACTTATGTTCTAGTCGTAGTACAGAATAAAGGAGGAAACGATATTTACAATTATAACACAACTAGCGTAACTACATTAACAGATTGGAATGGTGAAGCAACAATAGATGCAACCAATTGGGTTTTAAGTATAACTTCAAAAACAATTAATTTAAAGCATGCAGCCCTAACAATATTAATAACAGCATGGTACAATGGAATAAAAAGTATAATGCCTTATGCTTACAACAATGGATCAAACTTACTTTATGCTTCTACTTTTGGAAACTATTTGTTTTTGCTTTATCCTGTTAGTTTAATACCAAGTGGTGCTTTTCAAATAACCAATTCAGCCATCGAGTTTGTTCCACCATTATACGTTTACCCTGATTATATAGTTAATCAAACCAACGGAAACGCTGGGCAAGTAATAAACAAAGGATCAAAAAAGTACAGAGTTTATCAGCTTGAAGATACAGTAGAAGATGACATTGCTTTACTTCTTATTCCTGTAAAGTATACTGGTAATTATTATAATATTGCTGCGTTTAGGATCCCCAACGTTATGAGTTTTGGTACTGGAAAGCCTGGAGGCGGAATAAAAACTGTAGTGCTTGAAAATCTAGTTAAGATTGGCTCTTATGATTACTTGTTTAGGCTAACGATGTGGAGGTCTGGTGAGTATTGAAACTTAAAATGAACAATAAGGGACAAACCAAAGTGATAGAAGCTACGATAGCTTCTTTGCTAATGCTTGGAGCACTAGCAGTAGGATCTGCTATGGTAAAAGACATAAGTGTAATAAGCTTAAATCAAAAAGAAAGTAATGAGAAGTTAGCTTATGGTATTTTAACTACTTTAATAAGAGGAAACGTTATTGAAAACATTATGTTTCAGCCTAATGGAAATCTTAGAAGTGGTTGGGAGTATGAAATGAACATTATTCTTAGTTCTTTAGTTCCTCCAAACCTCTTCTACAACCTTACAGTTTACAACTACACCTACAGTGTTTCTCCTGGGAAAATGCTTAATATAACTGGAAAAGTTCAACTTAATAAGATAAAAATAAGTAACATAAGCAGCTCCAATATTATGGCTGTTGTTTCTTCAGCTGATGTTATTTATACCAACAAAAAGCTTCAGGTGATTGAGTTACACTTTGAAATATACCAATACTAGAGGCCAAATAATTATCATAATTTCTTTGTTTTTTACTATAGTAATTTTAACTGTTGCTGTTCTTGCCTACATAAGCTTATCAAAAACTCAAACTTTATCCTATTATCCTTACAAAGAAGTAGTTGAAAGTATAAGTACTGACTTCAACAATGCCTTGACAAAAATTCTTGCATTAACTACTCAAATCTACAATCAATCAGCTGAGATTGATTCTCCAAGGAGGAATGCTTCTCAACTATTTACTTTTTGGTACCAAGCAGCTCAAAAAACTTATTCTTCAAAAGGTTTGAACCTAAACACAAGCTTTGATGTAGTAAAGTTACAGCCAAGTAAAAATTTATGGGGCGTGAACTTACCTGCACTCTACGTTTATAACTTAACAAAGCTTTACTGGTATACCCCTCAAGCAATTTCAGCAATTGAAGCTTCATTGTACATAAACTCAGCTCAACTTCAACTTTATGGTTGGAAAACAAGAGCTCTTATATTTCTAAACACAACAATACAGCTTCCAATTAAAAATGATAATACTGCGGTATATTTTAACTTAATTGTTCTTAGCGAGAAAGGGCCAGTTAATGACTTAACGAATTCTAACGTTATGGTATGGTATTTTGATCCAACAGTTGCTTCTGGTGTTTTTCCATGGAAGAGAGCAAGTGTGACCCTAAGCTACTTTGGAAACGGAAACTATAGTGTTACTTTTATCCCAAATTTTTATAATAAAAATAAACAAAATAGTTTCTGGAATTATTATTATAATTTTATTCTTGTTCAAGTTGTAGACAATAGAGGAATAATTACAGAAGCTTACAGTTATTGTGGAGCAGAGTACACGATAAATGAAAATGCTATCCAATGGCAATATCTTGCTAGTGGCGTGTATAAAACTTATGGGACTTACCTATTTGAACTTCTTCCCAATGGCACTCTATATTGGTTTGATTGGCCAATAAACTCTGGACTTTATAGCCCACCAATGCCAATTATTCCAGTAAAGCAAATAAGAGTTTATACTACAGTTAATGGACCAAATAGTAACTTCATAGAAGCTCCATATCAAGTTGAACTTTGGAAAAATGATTATTCCTTCCCAACTCCAAAGTTTGCAGAATGGAGAAGAAGAACACTCAATGGATCAAAAGTAGTATTTTTGGTTAATTTTCCCCCCAACGTAAGACAACAAAAAGTTAGACTAACTTGGGTTTACGATTGTGATTCTTCTCCTCCTAGTTACAAAATAAACATGAGTGCTTCTGGTCCATTTGTAGATATTTCAAATGGAGTATATACATTAAGGTTAGTTGCAAACATTTCCTTTAGTAATTGGATAGACTATTCAATTAGCCTAATCGGAAATGGTTACCATACTGAGTATACTTTGTTCGGATATGACGCTTATCAAATGCCAAATGGGTATTGGTTCCCAGATAAAATAACTGGTGGAAATTGGACTGTTTTAGTTGGACCAATAAGAGCAATTGCCTTTAGAAACTCCACAATTGTAATGGAATATCCTACTAAAAAAGTTTATACAAACGAACTTATGCATTCAATGATAATCTCAGTTCCTTACAACGTAACTTATTTTACTTGGTCTTTTAGAGGTAAATGGTTGAAATCAGTTACTCTAAATAACCCTTACTTAACTTACATTGGAATGATTAGTGGTACCAATGGCGATTATGGAACTAGTTTAAGAACAAAATATGGTTCACTATACTCAAGTACATACAATATTGTAGTTAATGGTTCATTTTCTGACTACAATAATGTAAACCATAGAGAAAGAGGAATAACTGTAAAAGGAAAAACTGTGGATTACTCTTACGGAAATTGGCTTGCTATTTATCGAAAAAACTTTGGAACAACAATTTTTGCTTCTAATGAACTGATTAATGCTTTAAACGCTTATAGTGAGGATCAGGCATGGATATGGACAACAGCAGACTATCAAAGAAGAGTTATGGAGTACGATGCTATTTATTTTGGAAGCAATAATCCTAACAAAATTGGACCCAGTAGTTTTTATGTTAAAGCAGCAGGTATGTTATACGAAGGAGGTGATTGTTCTAATCCTTACCCTCATGGCTCAAAGGTTGTAATAAAGCAAGGTCCTAATGTTTACGATTATCAGCTATGGAATTATTATTATGATGATAATATCGATAATTCAGTTTACCTTTATGGAAAAAGTAGTGGCATAAATGCTCCCCTAATGTACTACAAAATGTTCACGGGAACATCTAACCCAAATATATCTAATGTTCAAGTACTCTATAGTCTATCGCCTTAAAATTACTTTGTTATCAATTAGGATTAGTCAAAAATCCTAATTACTTTATAGAAAGACTTATTTTTTCCTTGATTGTTTTTAACAATCAAGGAGCATTTAAGACTTAGGCCTTTCAAGAATAGTAAGAGATCCTGACGAAGCATTTTTTGTTTCGCTAAGCTAAGAATAAACCAAGAACTCTTCTTTCCTTGCAGTAATTTTCACGAAAGTTGCTCTTAAAGAACTATCCTAAGCTTAAGGAATACTCTTCAAAATATTATAGGTGCAAAAAAGGCATGACATTTTGTTGTAGAAATTTCTTGAAGAACACAAAAACTAAAAAATACTTTAAATAGCTCTCTTGTGAAGTAATTTATAACTTTAGAATGGAGTTCATTGAAATTGCTAAAGTTTGTGAGAAAGTAAGCATGACCAGAAAAAGGAACGAAAAAATTAAGATAATTGCAGACTTTTTAGGTAAGCTACGACCCGAGGAAGTCGCTCCTTCAACTTTACTAATTACTGGAAAAGTTTTTTCAGACTTAGAGCAAAAACCGCTAGAAGTTGGTTACGTAACGCTAATTAAGGCTTTAAACACTAAAAAACAAGGAACTCTATTTCAGAGAAGGCTCTCTATACTAGATGTTAAAAAAGCCTTTGAAGAGATAGCAAGTGCAAGTGGAAAAAATTCAAGGATAAAGAAGGAATCTATACTTAAGTCGTTACTAAGCAACGCAAGTGAACTAGAAAGAAAATATATCATAAAGAACATCTTTGGAGAAATGCAACATGGAGTTGGAGAAGGTCTAATATTACAGGCAATAGCTTATGCAATTAATGCTAACGAAGAAGAAGTTAGGAAAGCTTACATGTTTCTAGGTGATATAGGAGAAACTGCAAGAGTAGCTTTAACAGGAGGTATAAACGCGATAAGAAATACTAACTTAGAGCTCTTTAGACCTGTAAAACCAATGCTTGCAGAGATGAGTTATAACTTTGAAGAACCTTTAAGAGAACATGGTGGCAAAAGCGCAGTGGAAATAAAGTTCGATGGGGCAAGAGTTCAAGTTCATAAAAAGGGAAATAAAATTAAAATATACAGCAGAAGACTATCAGATGTAACTGAAAGTTTACCTGACGTACGTGAGGAAGTAAAAAATGAGCTGAAGGCTGAAGAGGCTGTCCTAGATGGTGAAGTCATTGCAATTGGAACTGAAGGAAAGCCTCTTCCGTTTCAAGAACTTATGAGAAGGTTTGGAAGGATAAAAGAAGTCCAGAAGAAGATAAAAGAAATAAAACTTAAACTTTATGTTTTCGATCTCCTTTATCTTGATGGAAGGGTTCTTGTTGATGAAACATATGAAAACAGAACAAACAAACTTTACGACATTGTTGGAAACTTATCTACTGCTCCAAGAATCATAGCAACTAATGTTGATGAAATAAAGAGTTTCTTTGAAAGGGCAATAAGAGAAGGACACGAAGGTGTAATGGCAAAAGCCTTACGAAGTAATTACATACCTGGCTCAAGGGAAAAGAAGTGGTTTAAGCTAAAATCAGCTGATACTTTAGACCTTGTTATAGTTGGCGCTGATTGGGGTTATGGAAGAAGAACAGGGTGGTTAAGTGATTACTATTTGGCTGTCTTGAATGAAGAAAAGAATCAATTTGAAGTAGTAGGAAAGACGTTTAAGGGCTTAACTGATGAGGAGTTTAAACAAATGACAAAAAGATTGCAGGAATTAAAGACTAGAGAAACCAAACATACGGTATTCGTAAGGCCAGAAATAGTCGTAGAAGTAGCATACAGTGAAATTCAAAGAAGCCCAACTTACAGTAGTGGGTATGCCTTAAGGTTTGCAAGAATCACTAGAATACGAGAAGACAAAAGTGCTTACGACATAGCTACAATCAAAGAAGTAAAAAGAAGATACTTAGAACAATTTAAGTACAAGGGAAAAATAGAATAGGGCCATACAAGGTACTAAGTATCTTTGTTGAGGCTTTAAACAAATTTTAAGTTTTGCAAGAGCTTTCTAAGTATACTAGCTTAACTAATGTAGTTTTGGAGTCTAAATTGCTTTAACTTGTAGTTTTCTTAATTTCTTTCTCTAAAAACTTAGTTAAGTCCAAGACTTTCTTTACTACATTTATAGCTCCATTCCCAAAAATGTAAGCTACTGGTTCTACGTTCTTCTCTCCTGGATCAACAACAGCATCAAAGTTATCTGAAAGGTCTTCAATGAATTTCGCTATGTCGTTATACTTTGCTCTATCCATTATTATATACTTAAGTTTAGCTTCTTTCATTGTTTTTTCTATTTCATCATTAAATTTAATACACATACTTGCTTTAACATTTTGGTTTTTCTTGTTCATTGCTAAAAGTATCTTGGAAATATGCTTAGACGCCTGAAATTCTGGTTGTGATAGTGCAGCAGCCCTTCCATTGATTGATGTTATTCTTCCTGGAAACGCTGCTACATCTTGTAATCCCTTTGGACTTTTTACACACATTACTATGTTTGTTCTTACTTCTGGTATTAGCAAGTCAAAGTTATGGTAACTCGATAGAAGCTTTAAAGCAGAGTTTAACTCTTCTATTACTTCAAGCCTTTCAGCTTGAATGTTTTCCATTTCTACGAACAACATAGAGCAAACTCTGCAATTTTTCAACTCTAAGATTTCTTTTCTATGGATTTTACATACGTCTCCCTCAAGCCTTAAAACTAAACAATTAGAACATACTTGTCTTATGAATTCTTCATCGTTAACTTCATTTTTTGCTATCTTGTTAGCTAAGTTTTTTGCAAATTCATCTAAGAAGTTACTTGAAATTCTGGATCTTTCTTTTGTTATCCTCTTGTATCTTGACACTGCAGTTGAAGAAACTTTTAATGTTTTAGCAACCTGTCTCATATTCCATCCATATTTTTCTACGAGTTCTCTACTTATTCTAGCTCTTAATTGAGGTAAGTAGAACTTATTAACAAGTTCACATGGTGGTCTCATGATTAGTTAAAGTTTCTAGTTATTGTTTTATAAACATAATTTAACTTACAGCCTCAAACTTGTTCTTGCTTATAAATCTTTTTCAGCTACCTGATTTCCTATCATTAAGTATTGAGTAGTTCAATAGTCTTAAAGAAGATTGGCCAGAAAGGATCCTGCTTAGGTCTTTCTATATTTCTTTCTTTTCCTTCTTCTATAAGTACAACTTCTTCACATTCATCTGTAACCTCGCCTATCACTTCAGCATCAATTCCCTTTTCTTTAAGCATTAAAATAGCTTCGCTAGTCCTTTGAGGTTTTACAGTTGCTATTAACGTGCCTTCACTTATAGCTGCAAATGGGTCGGCTTCAATCCCAGTAAGTTCTGAAAATGCGTTAATTACTTTCTTAACCTCTTCCTTCATGAAAAGCTTCTCCTTCATCACTTTTATTCCAACCTTGCTAGCTCTAGCAACATCATGCAAAGCACCCCATACTCCATACTCGGTCGCATCGTGCATTGAAGTTACGCCGCTCCTTAAACCAATCTTCGCCAAAATTAATGCATCTTCTACTACACTCTGTAAGTAAAATAGTTCTCTTGCTCTTAAAGCAAACTCTTTTCCATACTTTTCTTCAACATATTTTGGGAACATTGTAGAAAGTATTCCTGCAGCTTCTATCGCAGGACCTTTTGTCATTATTACTTTGTCTCCAGGTTTTGCCATCTCTGTAGTTACGTAGCCATCCTTTTGTGCTACTGTAAACATTGTAGCGCCTCCTATCATTGGATAATCGATACCTTCATACTTTCCAGTATGACCTGTAACTACAGCAACTCCAAGCTTCCTACATTCATTATGAATGCCCTTCCAAAGTTTTACAAACTCTTCTTTCTTCATGCTTTGTGGAAGATTTAGGTCTATTGCCAAGTATTTTGGTGCAACTCCAGAAGTCGAAACATCGCTTGCTAGTATATGCACAGCAAACCATGCGCTTCTTTCCCATCCATACTCAGGGACAACAAAAACAGGATCACTCTTTACAATCAAAACAATATCTCCTAGACTAACTACGCCTACGTCAACTCCATGATTTGGTTTAACTAATACTTCTGAACCAACCAACCCTAGGTTTGGGTATATCACTTCTTCAAATACATCTGGGGGAAGTTTTCCAAGTCTTGGTAGTTCACTCATTTCAACCACTTCCTTGTTCCCTCGCTATCCTAACAACTTTATTTGCAACTTCAACAGCATCCTTCCCGAATACGTAGATTAATGGTTCCTTACCCCAATCACCTAGATCACAAACTGCATCTGGTACTTTCCCTGATTTCTTTATTGCTCTTTCCACTAACCATGGTATACTTTCTCCTTCTTTTTTCCTTAGTTCTAGAGGTTCTTCACTTCGTTCATATGAAATTACTGAAAAACCAACAGATCTAATAACGTCTTCTATACTCTTGCTATACTTGATGTTCATAGCTGCTCTGAAGTTTTCATCAAATTCCATAACTTTAAGCAATGCTCTAGCCATATGCCAAGAAGCTCCAAAGCTTGGTTGTGAAGAAGCCTTAACTTTGTTTCCAACCTTAACTATTCTTCCTGGAATTCCTGCTATATGTTCTATGTCTTTCGCATACGGTTTTGGTAAACTCATTACTAAGTTCATTTGAACTTCTGGCACTAAATTAGCAACTTCTCTGTTTTCCTCCAAAATTTCAATTGCTTTTTTCATGTTTTCTAGAACGTTGTATTTTTCAGCTGGAAGCTGGAGCCAAGAAGTAGGGTTCGTTGGACCTTGGCCTTTGCCAATAGCTAAGCTATATGCAATAGCTTGAGTTACAAAAAGTTTAGCAACTTCAACAGCTTTTTGAATATCTTCTCCCTTTGCTAGTTCAGCAGCTATAGCTGCTGAGAAAATGCATCCGGTACCATGAGTATTCTTTGTAATTATCTTACTTGTTTTTAGCTCTTTATATTTTCCTTCATAGTAAATTACGTCAACAGCTTCATTACCATTTAAATGCCCACCTTTTACAACTACAGCTTTAGCGCCATAGCTTTCTACAATCTTTTTTGCAGCTAGTTTCATGTCCTCGATGTTTTTTATTGAAATTTCAGTCAGCTTCTCAGCCTCATGCTTGTTTGGAGTAACGATTGTTGCAATTGGAAAGAGTTCTTTAATTGTCGTTTTTATGGCTTCTTCTTTTAAAAGCTGAGTTCCATCTTTTGCTAAAATTACTGGGTCCACAACCAGTGGATGTTTAAAGTCTTTTAATATTCTAGCAACAGTTGAAACTATTTCTGTGTTATGGAGCATTCCAGTTTTTATTGCGCCAACTTCAAAGTCTTCAAGAATTGCCTTAATTTGTTCCTCTATAGCTTCTGAAGAAACTTCATAAACTCTTTTCACACGTTGTGTGTTTTGTGCAGTAATTGCCACTATAACAGAAGCTCCATAAACTCCCAATGCTGCAAAAGTCTTTAAGTCTGCTTGTATTCCTGCTCCTCCGCTAGAGTCACTTCCAGCTATTGTTAGGGCAATTGGAGTTCCCATTTCAAACTCAAGGTCAATGCAACATGTTTATAAACATGTTGCTACAGGCGTTGAGATAAAATGTCTACTGTAATGAAAGTGGCTCAAAGAGGCTCTTTTACAAAGGAAATGGAAGCAGTAGCCAAAGAAGAAGGTATAGAAGTTGAAATTTTAAGGCAAAGAATAGCTCGTGGTACAGTGGTTATTCCTCGTAACATTGATCGAGAGCTAAAGCCAGTTGGCATAGGAGAAGGTCTTACTACAAAAGTTAACGTTAACATTGGTACTTCTACAACTTATGTTAACTTAGATTTAGAGCTAGAAAAAGTCAAGGTCGCAATTGAGTACGGAGCTGATACTTTAATGGACCTAAGTACTGGAGGTGATCTTGATGAAATTAGAAGAAAGTTTTTGAAGATCACAAATGTCCCTTTTGGAACTGTTCCAATCTACCAAGCCAGTCTTGAAACAGCTAAGAAAAAAGGTGCTGTAGTTTATATGACTGAGGATGAAATCTTTGATACAATAGAAAAACACTTAAAGGATGGCGTTGATTTCATTACTGTTCATACTGGTATAACGAAAGAACTTGTAAGTAAACTAAAAAATAGTTCAAGGCTTACAGGTGTTGTAAGTAGAGGAGGCGCAATACTAGCTGCGTGGATGTTACACAACATCAAAGAGAATCCTCTTTACTCTAACTTTGATTACTTGCTTGAACTTGCTGAGAAGTATGATGCTACTTTAAGCTTAGGAGATGCGTTGAGACCCGGAAGTATAGCTGATGCTCATGATGAGCTTCAGGTAGCTGAACTCGTAAACAATTCAAAATTAACCAAGAGGGCATGGCAAAAAGGAATACAAGTTATGATAGAAGGTCCTGGCCACATGCCATTAGATAAAATTGCACCTGACATAAAGCTTGAAAAAATTCTAAGTGGCGGTGCTCCATACTATGTTTTAGGTCCTTTAGTTACAGATGTAGCAGCTGGTTATGATCATATTGCTTCTGCAATTGGAGCGGCTATAGCTAGTGCTGAAGGTGCGGACTTAATATGTTACTTAACCCCAGCAGAACACCTTTCTTTACCAAACGTAGAACAAGTAAAAGAAGGACTCATAGCAGCAAAAATTGCAGCACATGCTGGGGATATCGTTAAGTTGGGTGAAAAGGCTAAAGGGAAGGACATAAAAATGTCTAGAGCGAGGGCAAAGTTAAACTGGCAAGAAATGTTTAATCTTTCCTATGATAATAAGCATGCAAGAGCAATACATGAGCAATTTGGAGCCTCTTCTGTAACATCTTGTACAATGTGTGGTTCATTATGCGTATACTTAATCCTTGAAAAGTATCTAGAAGGTGGTAGCTAATGAAACTTATGGAAACTTGGGTAAAAACTCCGCGTTTAAAGGAAAATCATCTTCTTATTGCGAGTGAATGTCTTAAATACATAAATCCTAAATTGTGGAAAGATTTAAAGAAAGGAAAAACGGTTTTAACTTATTGCCCAGAGAATGAGACTGTAACAAGCTATGGAAAAATAGCTTCAATGATCCGTAGCTCTTCTCCAAAGAGTATAACTGTAGTAACAATAGATGGAAGTCCACATTGTTTTCTGCTTCATGCTGCAATAAACGAAGCTGAGTATATACTTGGTGAAAAAATAAATCGAGAACACTATGTCTTGGTTGATGGGAAAGACTTAGTAAAAATAGATCCTAATGTTGTACGGCTGGCAAGATACTTAAGCATACTAAACAAGTTTGCGAACTCAAACAAAGAAGTCTTAGAAGAACTTGAAAGGCATAGCTTGGAGTATCAAAGAGCAAAAAAGCTAAACTCAAAAGTTCATCAATTAAAAAAAGAAGAAGATCTTAATGCTTCTTCCTGAAGACGTGTATGTTACAGCAACTAAAACTAAAGTAAGTTGTATAAACCATTTAGAATATCAAAAATAAGTCCAAAGGTAGGTTGAAAGTTTTTCGTTTAACTTGCTTTATTGAGTTACGTAACATTCTGGACAAAATTATTTTTTTATAAGTAAATTTTAGAATGTTTTTTGAATTATCTTGTTAATGGTTGAAGATACCTTTCAAACTTAAAAACAAAACTTAAAAACTACTTTTCTCAGTTTGTAACTACAAATGGAAGTAAACGTAATTTCGTTTGACTTTGGTGGTACTTTAGCTTTCGAAACGGAAGAAGATTACAAAGTATACTACAAGATTCTTACAAGTTTTGGTTTTCATTTTAGTTTGAATCTTCTAAAATCTGCATTTGATAAAGCTAGAACAATTTGGATAGCCAAGCAGCAAAAAGGTGAAATTTGGAATGAAGAACGTATGCTTGAACTTGTAAAAGATATGCTAAGTTTCATTGGAATAAGCGACGAAGAACTAGCTATAAAAGTAATAAACCTTTGGTCAGAAAATGTTAACTTCAAAGTATACGATGATGTTGTTGAAACTTTGGATGAACTAACAAAGAACAAATACAAGCTAATAGTAATCTCTAATGTTTCTTCAGAAAAGAACCTAAAAATCTATCTTTCAAGATGTGGCTTGCAAAAATACTTCAGTCACTTAGTTGCTTCTGGAACAGTTGGAATTGAGAAGCCAAACAAGGAAATTTTCTTATTGGCTTCAAGGATTCTAGGAGTTAAAGCGCATAGAATTTTACATGTTGGTGATAACTATGAATCTGATTACATTGGAGCAAAAAATGCAGGACTTAAAGCTATATTGTTAGATAGACTAGGAAAACACAGTGGCAAAGATGCTCTTATGATAAAGAGTTTATCAGAGCTTATAGAAGTTCTAAACTTGTAAACTTCTACGTTGTAACCTCGAAGGTTGCTACTAGTGGAAGATGATCAGAAGAGCTGCTGGAAATAATTTCTAAGTTTACTAATTTAAAGTAACCTGAGAAGAATATATGATCAATTTTTGTTGTAGGATGATTAGATGGAAAGGTATACAAGTTATGTTCAGTATAAACATTGCTTACTTCATTTAAATTGTTTAACAACATTTTTACTGCTTCACCTGAAATCGGTTCATTGAAATCTCCAACTAACAAAGTTGGTAAACTATCCCAAAGACAAATTTCTATAAGCTTTTTAATTTGTTTAATTCTTTCATCCTTACTTAGTCCTAGGTGTGTATTTATAAACTTAAACCTAAATCCATTTAAATTTAGATACATAAGAATTGCATGTCTCTTTTCATTTAAAGGAACCTTAAGACTAAGAACTCTCTTAATTGCATGGGAAATACTTCTAATCGGCTTCCAAGGAAGTTGAACGTCTTTTACTTTTTCTATTTTGATATCTTTACGAACTAGTACTAAGTTTCCGAAGGTATCAGAAATAGTTGGGCTCCAAAAAAAGTCCATGTTGAGCTCTTCTGAAAGTATTTCTCCCATAAAACCAAAGTCTTGGCTCCAACTGTGCTTCCCTTTAGTACACTCTTGCAATCCAATTAAGTCTGGCTTAATGGTCTTCATTAGAGCTATACTTTCTTGAAATTTTGGCTTAAAATCAGAATCTAAGCCTGCATGCAAATTCCAGGTACAAACTTTTATTTTCATAACAGAAAAATAGAGACGTAATTAGTTCTACTAAAATCTTATGTTAATCTTATTTTTTAAAACAAAAACTTAATAGTATACCTTAAACTCTTTTTTCTATAAAAGGTTAAGAATGCATAACGAAAACTATGAGCTTCCAAAAGAAATAGAGAATGGTAACATAGAATATAAACTAAAGGTTGTTATTAATGATTCTGAAAGGCTAGAAGAACTTGCTACTCAGTTAAATTATAGGTTAAATGAAGGAGGTGGTGAAGCCTTTTATGAACTTGGTGTTTCAAATGAAGGGGAACTCATCGGACTGAGTGAAGAAGAGGCAAAAATTACACTTACTAACTTTGAAAAAATTTGCAAGAGGGTTAATGCTTCTTTCATAGTGGTTAGAGAAACTGAAGGAAAAAAAGGAAAAGTTTATGAACTATTGATTAGAAGAACAATAGACTCGCCTCCAGTAACAACTTCAGTTGTGTTAATTGGAAATGCTGATGCTGGAAAGTCAACTATTAAAGGAGTCTTAGTTTACAACACATTAGATGATGGAAATGGGTTAGCAATGAGTAAAGTAGCAAGATATATACATGAAATAAAGATGAGGAGAACATCATCAGTTTCAGCTCATATTCTTGGATTCAATATGGAAAACGTAACTATTAACTCTACACTACCTAATTACAATGAAAGTGAGATTTATCTAAGGTCTTCAAAGATAGTTAACCTAATAGACTTAGCTGGACATGAACGGTACTTAAAAACAACGTTAAGGGGGATAACTGGAAACCTACCTGATTATGCTATGCTAGTTGTCGCGGCGAACTCTGGTATTGTTGGTACATTCAAGGAGCATCTTGGAATCTCTCTAGCGTTAAGAATTCCTGCTTTCATCGTAGTTACAAAAACAGATATAGCGCCAAAGGACAGACTAAAGCAAACTCTAAATGATATCTTCCATGTTCTTAAGTTACCAGGTATAAACCAAATTCCATTTGTAATTAAATCAAAGGACGATACGGTTCTTGCCGCAAGAAACATGAAAAGTGGTAGAATAGTTCCAATATTTTTAGTATCAAATGTAAATGGATTCGGATTAGAAAACTTAAAGTCATTCTTGAATCTCTTGCCTCCAAGGCTAAGGTGGTATGAAAAAGTAACTAAACCATTTAAGTGCTATATAGATGAGCTATTCAATGTTTCTGGAGTTGGAACTGTAGTAAGTGGACTAGTAGAAGAAGGAACGATATCGACAGGGGAAGATGTCTTTGTAGGTCCATTTATAGGCGAGAGGAAAATGTATAGAAAAGTGAAAATCAAAAGCATTCAAATCAATAGGGTGTTCGTGAACAGAGTACTTGCAGGACAAAGTGCAACATTTGCAATTCCAGAAGTTGATTATGATGAAGTTAGAAAAGGCATGGTCTTACTTGGAACAAATGCTAAGTTGATATCTGTAACTAAGTTTAAAGCTGATATAAAGGTGTTACATCATCCAACAACGATAAAGGTTGGTTATTCGCCTGTTATTCATCTTCACACTATAAGACAAACTGCAAGAATTATCAGTATGACTAAAGATGCTTTAAGAACAGGAGATTCTGATATAGTAACTTTTCAATTTATTCAAAGACCGGAGCATGTTGAAGAAAATGAAGTTTTCTTGTTTAGAGAAGGAAGAACAAAAGGTATAGGTGTTGTACTGGAAACATATTAGCTAACTTGAAAATTTTTAAATGTTTATATAGTTTCAAATTTCTTTGCTCATAGTTTCAGGATAATAAAGAAGAATTAAGTATTCCATGGAAAATTCTCTTTTGTCTTTGATTAAACAATTCTTAAACAAAGTTGAACTACTTCAAAACGTATCCAAAATCAAGCTATATACTTACAGCAAATGTAGCTGGCAAGTTTATTTCATTTCTTTCAATTAGAATGTTGATGCAATTACTTAGGCATCGTTCTACATTCATTACTATGGAATAATAGTCTATTACATGTTTTCTTGTTAATCTTAAAAGCTAAAAGACATTACTAGAACTTAAAAAGTAAATAAAGTTAAAAAAAGGTTCTTTTTATTCTGTCTTCTAATTATAGTTTCATTTTTAAAATTTAAGAAGTATATCTCCATTTTTCGTCATCAACAATAAATCTGTTTATAAGCCTGATGTCTCTTGAAGAAGATCCTACTCTTACTTCGTATTCACCTTTTTCAACGAGCCACACTTCTCCATTATAACTTGCGAGCGCTTTTAGATCGATCTCAATTTCTACTTTCTCTTTCTCGTTTGGGTTTAAGAGCCTAGTCTTATAAAATTCTTTCAATTCTTGAAATGGCTTATCAATTTTTGCTTTTGGTGCCCTAATGTAAACCTGAACGACTTCTTTTCCAGGAAATTCTCCAGTGTTTAAAACTTCAAGTGAAATTTTTACTTTTTCATTCACTAACTTTACTTCTAAGTTTTTATATTCAAAAGTTGTATAAGATAGGCCAAAACCAAACTCATAAGCCGGTTCTACTCCAAAAGTGTCATAATACCTATAGCCTACGTATATTCCTTCATCATACGTAACCTTTTGTGGGTTATCTTTTGGCTCTCCAGGGAAATTCCAGGATGGAATTTCAGAATAATCTCTTGGAAATGTTGTTGGAAGCTTTCCTGATGGATTAATCTTTCCAACAATAACATCAGCAACTATTCTTCCTGTTTCTTGTCCTGCTTGCCATGCTAGAAGTATACTGTCTACTAAGTCTCTCCAGCTAGTTACTTCTATAGGCGAACCTATATTTAATATGACTACAACTTTTCTTTCATACTTATGAAATATTTGTGATACTTTTTTTAATAGACTTGATTCATCATCACTTAAATAAAAATCGCCTTTCTTTGGCTCTCTATCATAACCTTCTCCCGAGATTCTGCTTATCACAACCACTGCGAGGTCATTTCTTTTTGCAATTTTTTCTATCTCATCTTCGTTTAGGAAATCCTGTGGAAGTCTACTAGTTAAATTAGATTCGCCAAACATTTCTTTCTTTTCTTTGTACTCCTTTTTTCTCATTTCACTTACATACTTACTATAAGTACTTGCTAGCTCTTCATCGACCTTTAAATTTCTCTCTTTCATACCTTCCAGTATGGAAACTACATATCTTGGGTGTGTGTCGCCGCTTCCTGTTCCACCTTTAATAGTTTCTATTTGGCCTGTTCCAAACAATGCAATTCTTGTATCTTTGTTTATAGGTAGCACTTTATTGTTCTTTAGGAGAACGACACCTTCTGCTCCTGCTTCGTAAGCAACTTTTGCATGAATGTTAAGATCTGGTATGTTAGAATAATTATATTTATTAAAAGATGGTGAATTAACAAGTACTTTTAGTATATTCTTCACGTTTCTGTCAAGAATTTTTTCGTCTAATTTTCCCTCTTTTACAGCTGTTATTATTTCCTCTATCTCGTCCCTTCTCTTACGATTAATTTGGTGTACTTTTCCAGGCATTATCATATCGTTTCCAGCTTTCATCTGTTCTACAGGATTATCTCCTGCAAACCAATCTGTCATAACGAAACCATCAAATCTCCAATCTTCCCTCAGGACTTTTGTTAGAAGCCACTCGTTTTGTGAGCAATACTTCCCGTTTAGCTTGTTATAGGCACTCATTATTGCCCATGGTTTAGATTTTTTAATAGCTATTTCAAAACCTTTAAGATATATTTCTTTTAGTGCTCTTTCTGAAACAATTGTATCTATGTTTGTACGATTTGTTTCTTGGTTGTTGGCAGCAAAATGCTTTAGGCATGCACCAACTCCTTTTGACTGAATCCCCTTTACAAAAGCAGCAGCCATTTCACCTGTAAGAAAAGGGTCTTCTGAGTAGTACTCAAAATTTCTACCACAAAGAGGATTTCTATGAATGTTCATTGCTGGTGCAAGCAATATGTCAACTCCGTACTCTTTAACTTCTTCTCCCATACATCTTCCTACTTCTTCTAGTATCTCCCTATTCCATGTTGATGCAAGCATAGTTGCAACAGGAAATGCTGTTGCATGGTAAGTTTTTTCATCACCTTCTCTTTTTGGATTTATTCTAAGACCTGCAGGACCATCCGCAAAGACCGTTGAAGGTATTCCAAATCTTTCTATAGGATGAGTCTCGCCTGCAGCTCCCGGAACTCGAGAACGAGGATTACCAAACATTCCAGGTATACCAACTCCTACAACAATTCTCGCCTTTTCTTCCAAAGTCATCTTAGAAACTATTTCATCAATTTCTTCTAACGTTACCAACCTTTATTCCCCTAGTTAAATATGTTTCAAATGTTTTTAAATTTTTTTAAAATTCTTCAGTATGCCTAAAACTAATTACTAAAAAGTTTTAGTTGATTGTTTCTAAACTTGGTCCTTCTTTTCTACAAACAGTTTTTTCTATAAAGTAGTGATATAATTTTTATTCAAGTACTAAATTAAGTGTCTTTTCATCTGTTAGTAAAAATCCTACTTTTGGTAATGACTTCAACACCTTTTTCCAGCCCTCATTTCTTTTAAAGATGTCTTTTAGTATGTCTCTTGCTTCTCTAACCATCCCATGGTTTAGCATTGCTATTGCTTGCCAAAATTTAAGCTCATCTATTTCAGGTGCTTCCTTCGCTGCATATTCGTATTCTCTCATAGCCCCACTTATGTTTCCAACTGCCATAAATTCATCTCCTCTGTTCGCATGCTCATATGCATTATGAATTCTTACAAGTCTTTTTAATTCAAAGACTGGATTTGGATGGTCTTCTACTCTTAAGTCAAGTACTTTATCTTTCCATGGTTCGTTACTTGCTTTCGTTCTTACTACTACAATTGCTGCAGATTGCCTTCCTCTTATATCTCCACCTGCAGTTTCTGCTGCTTCTAAGGAAGCGATCATCTTTTCTACTAGGTTTCCATTTGTTTTACTGAATGCAGAAGCCATAGCTGGCCAAACTTCTTTGCTCGTCATTAAATTAGCTTGTACGCTAAAGTTTTCTCCTGTTATATGTCCTGCTTCAGGTATACAATTTTTTCCAGTGAACGTTGCTATCTTTCCATCAGCACTTAACATAGCAACTTGTCTAACTTCAGAATTTGGATCTACAGCAGTTAGTGCTTTAAGAGTTTGTTCTGGAGTTTTTCCATTTTTCATCAAAAGCAAACCTAGAACTCCATAACTTATTTCAGCTATAGATTGTGTTGCTACTACTCCAACTCCAGCTTCTACCCAGGGTACTACTGAACCAACTGAAAACCAATGTGACTGAACGGCTACTCCCATTAGGCCTTCTTTTTTGTCTATTGCTACGATAGAGTAAGTTGAGATAGGCCTCCTAAATACTCCTAAACTTTTAACTAATTTCATGGCTTCCTATATTCTCTAAATAATTTTTAATCTTTTACTAAAAGAAGTTTCACTGTCACTAAAAAATTTAATAACCCATATTTTTACTGGAAGCAAAGTAAATTGGAAATTAGAAAAGATTGGTTTACTGGAAGAATGTGTATAGTTTCAGAGGCTAGAGGTAAAAGACCCCATTACTTTAGCGAAGTGATAGAGCAAAAAACTCTCTGTCCTTTCTGTCCAGGAAATGAGAAGATGACTCCAAAAGCTGAACTAATAACTAAAATAAAAGAAAATAATATTGAGGTAGAAACTGGAGAAGAAATCTGGTATTCCAGCGAGTGGAACTCAAGAGTGTTTGAGAACCTTTATCCTGCATTTGATACACAATCAGATAGCCCAAATTACCCTTATGGTTACCACTACCTTATAGTAGAAACTAGAAGCCACAATAAGGACATAGACGAATATGGTGAAAACGAAATAAAGAGCTACATAGAAGCGTTGACCTCTATAAAAAGAAAAATAGAAGAAAATAAAAAAGTAAAATATGTTTCAATATTTCGAAATTACGGGAAAGAAGCTGGAGCATCAGTGTCTCACGCGCACACACAAATAATAGGAAGCGAACTCATACCACCAAATATAGAAAGAGAGATGAAGATATTTTCAGAAAAACCTGAGGCAATGAACTTGCTAATAAATGAAGCAAGAGTACAGGAAAGAGTTATCTTTGAAGATGATTTTATTGCATTTGTTCCATTTGCTCCAATATCCCCATTTGAATTTTGGATTACTTCAAGAAATAAAGTTGTAGATATCACTAAAGATAGCGAAGAAATGCTTAAGCTTTTTAATGTTTTTAGTAAGCTTATATTTACTATGAAGAAGATTCTTGGTAATGTAAGTTACAATTACTATTTTCACATAGCTCCTTCTAGCTTTAGTAATTTTCATTGGCATATGGAAGTCATTCCAAGAACTAATATATATGCTGGTTATGAACTTGGATTTGGAGCAACAATAATAACAACTAAACCAGAGACTGCTGCTTCTACTATTAAACAAACTTTGAGTTCCAATAAATTCTTAAGTTAACTGATGGATAAGTAAAAATATAGAATCTTGGTAAATGCTTAATTAAATTCTCAAATGGCTATAGTATAGCTTTGTTTTGCCAGAAACTATGAAAAGATTAAAAGCTTACTGAAAGTAACTTGGCTTCTTCTTTATCTTACATTTAAAGTTTATTGGTTATCTGTCTTAATTAAAATTTTTCAGTCATCTTCAAAATGAGCAAAGCTTATATTTTCAAGAGCATTACTAATATGTGGTGAAAGAAGAAATGAAAGTAGGCATATTCTTAGCATTATACAACGACCAGCCATTGGAGAAAACGCTCGAATACGTTTCTTCTATTGGCTATCAAGCAGTTGAGATTTCGGCATGGAAAGGAAGCAACCACATTGACATAGAAAAAATCATAAATGGTGGAGCTTCTGAGTATAGAAGGGTTATAGAGAAGTATAACCTTATAATTTCTGCATTAAGTAATCATCTAGAAGGGCAGCTTATACTAGGGCCTCATGATCCTTCAACAGACGAGTGGTTTAAGGGTACTCCAGAAGAAAAATCAAGATATGGTATTGAAAGGTTAAAGAAGACAATAGAAGCTGCTGCTGCTCTAGAAGTTCCTGTCGTTAATTCTTTCACTGGAGTTCCAGAGTGGGGTAAGTGGTACGGTTATCCTCCAGGAAATCAAAAAGTTTGGGAAAGCTACTTAGACTTATTTAAAGAGAAGTGGCTTCCAATCTTAGACTATGCGAAGGATCATGGAATAAAAATCGCGTTTGAAACACATCCACAAGAGTTAAACTATAACCTAGATACTGCAAGAACACTACTAAAAGTTGCTGACAATCATAAAGCTTTAGGGTTTAACTATGATCCTTCTCATCTAGTTTGGCAGCAGATGGATCCAGTTCAATTCATCTATGAACTGAACGAGAGAATTTATCATGTCCATGCGAAAGATGTTGAAGTAGTAAAACATAGTGCTTCAAGAACGGGAGTACTAATAACTGGCCCTTGGAACCAAATAGCAAGAGCAGTTAGATTCAGAACGATTGGGTGGGGTGATGTACCTTGGAGAAAAGTAATAACAGCACTACTTGAAATTGGCTATAACTATGTTCTCAGTGTAGAACATGAGGATCCGTGCTTCAGTAGGAAGTCTGGGGTTGAGCAAGCAATTGCATACTTAAAGCCTCTAGTTAATGTTGAACCTCCAGAAGTTAAACCATGGTGGTAGAAATGGCATCTAAAAAGATTGGCGTTGGAATGCTTGGTTACGCTTTCATGGGGAAAGCGCACTCTCATGCCTTTAAGGACATGCCTCACTTCTTTTGGCCAGCTCCAGCAATTCCAGAACTTGTTACAATATTTGGAAGGACAGAAAGTAAGGTAAAAGAAGCTGCGGAGAACTTTGGTTTTAAAAAGTATACAACAAACTGGAAAGAGGTGATTTACGATAAAGAAATAGAAATTGTAGACAATTCTCTTCCAAATGATATGCATGCTGAGCCATCAATAGCTGCTATAGAGGCAGGGAAACATGTCCTTTGTGAAAAACCTTTGGCTAGAAACAGTAAGGAAGCTAAAGAAATGTTTGATGTAGCAAGGAGAAGCTCCGTAAAAACAATGGTGGCTTTTAATTACCGTTTTGTTCCAGCAGTTATTCTAGCAAGAGAAATTGTTAGGTCTGGGAAATTAGGAAAAATATATCACTTTAGAGCAAAGTACCTTCAAGACTGGCTCGTAAACCCAAACTCTCCTTTAGTTTGGAGACTTATTAAAGAAAAGGCAGGAAGTGGTCCTTTGGGTGACTTGGGAAGTCACATAGTTGATCTTGCTAGGTTCATCTTAGGTGAAGTAACTGCAGTTTCTGCAGTTACAAGAACTTTCACACATGAGCGGCCTTTGCCAGAAGATCCAACTAAGAAAGGAAAAGTAACAGTTGAAGATGCTTTTGCTGCAGTTTTAGAGTTTGAGAATGGTGCTATAGGCACTTTTGAGGCTTCAAGGTTTGCAACAGGACGAAAGAACTACAACAACTTTGAAATTAATGGAGAAAAAGGATCAATAGAATTCAATTTAGAAAGATTGAACGAATTAAGATTCTATTCTGCAGAGGGTGAAGCAAAAGTACTAGGGTGGAGCGAAGTTTTAGTTACTGACAAAGAGCATCCTTATATTTCTCATTACTGGCCCGCAGGTCACATAATTGGATGGGAGCACACTTTTATCAATGAAGTTTATCACTTTGTAGATGCAATAGTTAACGACAAGAAAGTAGAGCCATACGGAGCAACCTTTGAGGATGGTTATAGAAACGCTGTAATTCTTGATGCTATTCTTGAATCAGCAGAAACTGGAAAGAGAGTTACAATTCACTTCTAACTTACTTAGTTGGAAAGTTTTTCTTATATATTTTTTTATTTTTAATACAAAGTAATGTAAGGAAAACATGTCATTATGTAAAATGAGTTTTTAGGCCTATTCCTGTTAGTATTATTAATGTCTTCTCGTCTTTCTTAATTAAGTTCTCATTTAAATGCTTTAAGTATGCTGCAAATGCTACAGCTGCACTTGGTTCAACATAGAACCCATTTCTAGCCAACAAAATACTGGCTTTTATTATTTCTTCTTCATTAACAACTTCTGCATCACCATCCATCTCTTTCATAATTTTTGTCATCTCTTCTAATAAAGGAGGATTGCTATTCACTAAGGCGTCAGCTACTGTTTTTACTTCTGAAGGTGGTGAGTAGTGAAGATTTTTTAACTTGCGGTAAACTGGAGAAACTTGAGTAGTTTGAGATGCAACTACTTTAGGAATTGAATTTATTACATTTGAAATACACATATGTCTCAGTCCTTCCATAAATCCAAGTAAAAGAGTTCCAGATGAAACAGGAAGATAAACACGTTCAAAAAGTTTCCAATTTGTTTGTTCTGCTACTTCATAAGCTAAAGTTCTTATACCATCTCTAAAATATGGATGCCAAGCATGCCCAATATAAGTATACTCTTTGCTCATTTCTTGAGCCTTTGCTGAAACTTCTTCCCTAGAACCATTAACCTTAAAAATCTGTGCACCATAACTCGCTATTTGCAAAATTTTCGGTCCTGAAGTTTTCTCAGGTACAAACACTCGTATTTTTACCCCTGCTTTTGCACAATATGCTGCCATGGAAGCACCAGCATTGCCAGAAGAATCCTCAGAGAAGCTTTTTACGTTTGAAAGTTCAGAGAGTAACCCTGAAATTAAAACAGAGGAGCCTCTATCTTTAAATGAGCCTGTTGGCATAAGGTATTCTAGCTTTAACCATAAGTTATTCTTTACTTTCACTAGAGGTGTCCAACCTTCCCCTAAACTAACAATCTTTTCTTTTTTAACATAAGGATAAAAATTTCTATATCTCCATATTGAGTATATGCTCTTGATTATCTTATCTTTTTTAAACTTGTCATAGAGAACTACTTTAAAAGGAGCCCCGCAATTACACTTCCATTCCATTTCGTTTTTTCTAGGATTGTTGCATTTGGTGCAAACTACTTTAAAACTCATTTTCCCAAGGGAAATGGTCAACATTTTTAACTTTTTTCGTCCATCTTCTATAGTTTGAAAAAGTTGGAGTTTAGGTAAGAATAACTTTTAAATAATGAGTTTTAAATGCTTGAATATAATGAGTTTTCCTAAAGAATTAGCACAACTTCAAGAACTAATTGGAGAAGTTGATACATGTGGTCAATACTATTCCCTAAAGCTTAAATCAACAACGGACCTTGACCATGTTTTTTTAACTTTAAGGAACATAAGAGATTCTCCTTTTAAAGTTTCGATACTTCTTGTAAGACTCACAAAACTAGAAAAGGAGCTTAAATTTAGCTTTGGTGGCTTTTTATCTCTCGAACTTAAAAGTTCTTTTTTGTCGGGTAAAAAAGCGAAGTTTATAGTAAACAATGCTGAACTTAAGAATTTAGAAGAACTTTTGAATACAAATGAAGAACTATTTAAAAAAATCAAAGCAATTGATGTGCAAAGACTTGAAGTGAGCTACATCTATAATTCAAAAGAAGGTCCAGGCTTGTATGGTGCTCCAGAGTTACAAATTAAGGAACCTACGATTTCGATAGAGCTTGAGTACTTTACTAACCCTTTAATAAATTTAAAGTCAAGTTTTAAAAGTTCTCTTTCTTTACTAGCTTACTTGGAGAAAATACTTTGTAGCTTCTTTAGTTGTTCGTAGTACTTCAATAAGCTTTCTGCTGAACTTTACAAAAGTTTAATAAGCAGTTCCGAAACATCAAGCGTAAATGAAAACCGAAGGCTTTAATATAAGGGAGTTAGTTGAAAAACTCATTCTTTCTCCAAGTATATCTGGCTTTGAAACTGAAGCGAGAGAAAAAATCTCTTCTATTCTTATTAGTATGGGAATGAGTGTTGAATCTGACGTTATGGGTAATCTTTATGGAATTAAGAGAGGAGGTGAAAAGTATAAGTTAATGTTAGCTGCTCATATGGACCAAATCGGGATAATGGTAACGAATATTGACGAAAAAGGATTCTTATATTTTTCATCAAGGTCCTTTGATCCAAGAGTAATATATGGGCAAAAGGTAACGTTGTACACTGAAAAAGGAAAGGTTAATGGGGTGATAGGTGCGAAAGCTATTCACTTAACTAAACCTGAAGAAAGAGAGAAAGCAGTAAGAATGGAAGATATGTACATAGATATTGGTGCTAATTCAAAAGAAGACGTTCTAAACTTAGGCATAAGACCTGGAACTGTTGGGACTACTACTCCTTACTTGTCAGATTTAATTAATGGAAAAGCCTCAGGTGTTGGATTAGATGATAAGGCTGGCGTTGCAGCTATACTTTATGCAACATACTTGGCATTAAGTAATGGAATAAATGGAGAACTCTATACTGTAGCAACTGTTCAAGAAGAGGTTGGTTTAAGAGGTGCAATTACTTCTTCCTATAATGTGAAACCTGATATTGCTATTGCTGTAGACGTAACACATTCTGTTTCTCCAGGGATAGACCCAAATTTGATATCTGGTGTAGAACTAGGAAAAGGTCCTGTTATAGGAATTGGACCAAACTTTCATCCGAAGATGTGGGAAAAGTTAGAAGAAGTTGCAAAGGAATCCAACATTCCTTATCAATTAGAAGCTCTTCCAAACTTAAGTGGTACTGATGCAGCCGCAATACAGGTAAGCAGAGGAGGTGTTATTACTGGATTAGTCTCAATTCCATTAAGATACATGCACTCTCCAGTAGAAGTAGTTTCTCTTAGCGATATTGAGAATGCATCAAAGTTGATAGCTAAGTTCATTGAAAAACTTAATAGCTTAGATTGGAGAAAAACATTTTCTTTCTAACACCTTCTAGTAATTCTTTATCATTTTTTAAGAATAAAAATTATAAATAGACGATTCGTTCATAACCCTTTTATATAAAACACTAACAATAAAATTGTTGATGTACTATGGAAAAAAAGACATTTATAGTAACTCTTTCAGCAATTTTGTTATCTGCTGTAGTAACAGGGTCAATGTTATTCATAGTTTTTGCTAATCCTTTAGGCAATAAGCTTCTTGCCAATCCTGCTGGGTCAAGAAATCTCTTAACAACTAAGCCTTACATTTTTGCTTTTAGCAACAAATACATAAGTTCAGAGTTTAAAAATAAAATTTTTAGTGTTATAAACGAGGACAGTAACATTAAGGCACTATTTCCAAACGGTTTTAACGTTACTTCTGTTCATCTCCTTTATAATGTTTCGATAAACGCCAATGGAAAAATAGATGGGCAAGTTACAAAAGCGCGTTTACTCCTTAGCTCAAAATATACTAAAGCTCTTGTAATAGTTGATACGCTTAATTGGAAGGTTGAGAAAATTATTGAGATTACGATTAAAGTAATAAAGTAAAAATAAAAAATCACTATTAAGTTAAGGACTAAAATCTCTGCAGCTTCTCATTTCGAATATAGCTTATTCGAACTTTCATATATCACGTTGTAATAATAGTAAGTGTTTAAGCTTCATACTTTTTTAATTAACTAAGCAAAGCCCTTCAGTTAGCTAAAAATCCCTTAACAAATAAAATAAGCGATAAACTCTTTCGTTTGCTTTTTACTTTAGGTATGGATCTTAAACTTAATAAAAATTGTTCAGTGGCTACTTAAATTTATAGTTTCATACAGTAAACCTTATAAAGAGAAATAAAACAGGCGTGCTAAGATCAAATGTTAAGCCAATTTTTTGGGGGTGACTTTAACTGAAAGCAAAAGGTACCTCTGAATTTAAAAATCTTTCAATCGAAGAAACCCTAAAATCGTTGAATGCTACTGAAAAAGGCCTCTCAGATTCAGAAGCAAAAAAACGCCTTGAAGTATTTGGATACAATGAAGTAGTTGAGAAAAAAAGAAACCCCATTGTAGATTTCTTACTCCGTTTCTGGGGACCTATGCCATGGTTACTTGAACTAGCAGCGGTACTTTCATTCTTACTAGAACACTATCTGGAAGGGACTCTAATTTTTATATTGTTAACTGTCAATGCAATCATAGGACATTGGCACGCTCGTGGCTCACAAAAAGCAGTTGAGCTTTTAAAGAAAAAGTTAGCTATAAAAGCAAAAGTTCTAAGAGATGGAAGTTGGGCAGTGAAAGAAGCTAGAGAGATAGTACCTGGCGATATTATTTCTGTTAGGTTAGGAGACGTAGTTCCTGCAGATGCTAAGATTATAAGTGGAGAACTTTCTGTTGATCAATCAGCATTAACTGGAGAATCTCTTCCTGTTGATGTTCATGAATCGGATATTATTTATTCTGGATCAATAGTAAGACGTGGTGAGGCAATATGCGTAGTTGTTAACACTGGAGCAAATACATACTTTGGTAAAACAACCGAGCTAGTTAAGATCGCCAAGCCTAAATCACATCAAGAAGAAATAATGATGGCTATAATTAAGTATATGATGTATTTTGGCATTGTTGCATCACTTTTAGTTTCTTCCTATGCCTTGCTTATTCATGTAGATTTACTAACAGCATTAACTTTTGTTGTAACATTTCTCATGGGAGCCGTTCCAGTAGCTCTTCCTGCAGTACTAACTATAATTCAAGCTGTTGGTGCTGTTGAACTTGCAAAAAGAGGTGCTCTTGTAACAAGACTTGACTCGGTTGAAGATGCGGCATCAATAGATGTTCTTTGTCTTGATAAAACTGGTACAATAACTCAAAATAAGTTATCTGTTGCTGATGTGGTTCCTTTTTACGATTACAGGAAGGAAGAAGTTGTAGCTATGGCTGCCTTAGCATCAAGAGAGGAAAGTCTTGACTTAATAGACCTTGCAGTATTATCTTATGCTAAAGAACTTGGAGTTAACTTTAGTAAGTATAAACAAGTTTTGTATAAGCCTTTTGATCCTTCTACAAAGAGAACAGAAGCAGTCATTAGAATAAGCGAGGATCAATTTAAGGTTGTTAAGGGTGCTCCTCAAATTATAATGTCGTTATGCAAAGACTTAGACGAAAAAATTGTAGATTCCGCAAATAGAATGATAGAAGAATTTTCACGTAAAGGATATCGAACTATAGCTGTTGCTAAATCAGAAGGTAACAACGAAGAGTTTAAACTTTTAGGCTTGTTAGCTTTAGCTGATCCTCCTCGACCTGACTCAAGAAGCATGATCGAAGAAATAAAAAAGCTTGAAGTAAAACCAATTATGCTAACTGGTGACAACATTGCTATAGCTAAGGAAGTAGCACGTCAAGTAGGAATTGGTGACAACATTGTAAGGTTGTCGGATCTTGAAAAATTGAGTGAAGCTGAGCAAGAAAAATTAATTGAGAAAGTAGATGGATTTGCTGAAATTTACCCTGAAGATAAATACAAGATTGTTAAGCTTCTTCAATCTAAAGGTCATATGGTAGGAATGACAGGAGACGGTGTGAACGATGCTCCAGCGCTGAAGCAAGCTGAAATGGGTATAGCTGTAAGCAACTCAACCGACGTAGCTAAAGCATCTGCAAGTGTAGTTCTAACTGAGCCAGGAATAGGTGTAATAGTTGATTTAATTAAGGTAAGCCGGCAAACATACCAAAGAGCACTTTCATGGGTAATAAATAAGGTTACAAAGGTAATAGAGTTTATTTCTGTACTAACCATAAGCTTCTTCTGGTTACATGACCTTGTACTTTCTCTCCTCGGTATGTCTTTACTTGTTTTTGCAAATGACTTTGTAACAATGTCGTTGGCAACAGATAACGTTGAACACACAAAAAGTCCAAACAAATGGAATATAAAAAACATTACATTAGCGTCGCTAGTTCCTGCCATATTTTTGATTATAGAAGGTATGCTTGTTATATTTACCGGAGTCCAGTATTTCCACTTAAACTGGGAAAAATTGCGTAGTTTAGTGCTACTAAACCTTGTATTCAATAGTCAATTTAGAGTACTAATCATAAGGGAAAGAAGACATTTCTGGTCTTCACGTCCAGGTAGAGAGCTATTAATTACAAGTACAGCAACTATAATTGTATTCATGCTTTTAGGGATATCTGGTGTTATTATCTATCCTTTAAAAATATACGAAGTGTTAATTATCTTAGGATATTCAATGCTATTTACACTTATGATCGATTTCCCAAAGTATTACGTATTTAGAAAGTTTGAGTTATAGACCTAGCTTTTTATTTTTTACTTAAGTTTTCTCCTAAACTAAACTCTGATTATTTTTTAAGCTGCTTCAGAATTAAATAAACTTATTTATAACAGTAGATCTATGTTAAAAATAATACCTTGAACCTCTAGCTTTCCATAGTGAATTTTTTCTAAAATCGCTAAAAATTCTGCTTGTTTCTAGAGGCCATCCTCCTATTCAATAACTCGCATAAACTCTAGTTAGCGCTCTCTCTTCTCTAAAACTTCTTCTATTATTTCTAAGGAGATACAAGAAAATAATAAGCTTTGCTATAAATTTTAGAAACTACATTTTTCTCTAAGGCCACCTTGGAATTGCCTAATGGCGGAGAATAAAACAATTATATCATGAAATAGACTCTGAAAGCTTAAGAGTTCACTATTAACTTTCCATTTGATGATTTAAAGCTATAGCCTAGTATTTGCTTATCTGAAATCTTTGGAATTCATTTAGTATAACAACTTCTTTGGTTTTCAACAAGACTGGTTCTAGTTTTCTAGTAAAGTCAAAGCTTTTTAAGTCCGATACCTAATGTAATTTGTGAGCAGCGAAGAAAAAGTGGATGAACTTGACATTCAAATACTAAGAGAATACATGAAGGATTCAAGAGTTTCTTTTAGAAAAATAGCAGAAAGACTTAAAGTCTCTACTGGAACTGTACTAGCTAGAACAAAGAAACTTGAAAAAATGGGTGTTATAAAAAGCTATACTATTGAAGTAGACTATAGGAAGTTGGGTTATTCGGTAACTGCAGTAACTGAAATAACAGTTTCTGGTGGGAAATTACTTGAAGTTGAGAATCAAATAGCAAATATTCCTAATACTTTTATTGTTTACGACATAACCGGCGAAAACGATGTCGTAGTTGTAAGTAAGTTTAGATCAACAGAGGAATTAAGTAAATTCACTAAATCCTTGCTCTCTATACCAAACGTAGTAAGAACGAATACTCATGTAGTCTTAACTCCAGTAAAGGAAAGCATGAACCTTGCTTTATAAATTGTAAAGAAAAAGTTAATTTTTGTGCACAATTGTTCAAGTAAATTAAAATTTACGATACTTATAAGCGAAAGATTTAAATATTGGTATGTTTGATCGTTTGCATGCTACAGGACAGGAAACTGGGCGCAGAAACCCTTGAAAAAATAAAAAAGGAGAATGTTAGGTTCCTAGACCTTCAATTTACAGACGTCCTTGGAAGGCTTCAGCATGTTACAGTTTCAACTTCTAGCTTATCAGAAGAAAGCTTAGTAGAAGGTATTCCAAAGCTTGACGGCTCTTCAATAAAGGGTTTTACGGAAATTCATGAGTCGGATATGGTTTTGTTACCAGACCTAAATACATTCTCCATTGTTCCATGGTATGATACTAACTACAAGGTTGCTCGATTAGTGTGCAACGTTCAAATGGGTTTTGGAAAGGGAAATTTTTCAAGAGATCCTAGGTATGTAGCTCAAAAAGCAGAGGACTATATAAAAAGTTTAGGCTTCGAGACTTCATACTGGGGTCCAGAAGTTGAATTCTTTGTATTTGACAAAATTTCCTTAGATGTCCTTTCGCCTTTTAAGGGACAATCTTATTCAATATCCTCAAAAGAGGCTCCGTGGTCGAGAGGAGAAGACAACTACTTAATTAGATTTAAAGAAGGTTACTTTCCAGCGCCTCCTCAGGACACTTTAATGGACTATAGGAACGAAGTTGTTTTTACTCTGGAGAACTATTTTAGTATACCTTGCGAAGCTCATCACCATGAAGTAGCCACTGCAGGACAATGTGAAATTGACATGGTAAGAGACACTTTAACTAAGATGGCAGATAACGTTGTAACTCTAAAGTATGTTGCAAAAAACATAGCCTACAAAAGAAATCAGATTGCAACTTTCTTACCTAAGCCAATCTATGGTGATAATGGTAGTGGTATGCATGTACATATTAGTTTATGGGGAAAAGATCCTTTAGATCCAGTTCCATCTTTAGAAACAATACAACTCTCAAACCTCTTCTTTGATTCTTCAGATGAGTATGCAGAGCTTAGCCAGCTTGGAAGGTATTTTGTAGGAGGTTTACTTGAGCATAGTCGCGCGCTTTCAGCAATAGTTGCTCCAACCACCAACTCTTACAGAAGGCTTGTAGCTGGTTATGAGGCACCAATTTACATAGCTTGGAGTAAAAGCAATAGGTCTGCAAACGTTAGAATTCCAGTTTACGAAAAGGGGGAAAAGAATGCTAGTAAAAAGAGGGTTGAATTTAGAACTCCTGATCCTTCATGCAATCCTTACCTCTGCTTTTCAAGTGTAGTAGCTGCAGGATTGGATGGTATAAAAAAGAAAATTGATCCGGGAGATCCTGTAGACGAAAACATTTATTCTATAACTCCTGAGAGAAAGAAACAACTTGGAATAAGAGAGCTTCCAACAAGTCTAAAGGAAGCTGTTGAAGCTTTGAAAAGCGACTCTGATTTCTTAAAACCAATATTTACTGATGACTTGATCAATACTATAATTGAGCTCGAAATGTCTCAATACACGCAAGTCTCATCTTTACCGCATCCTTACGAGTTCTACCTCTATTTCGATATCTAGATTTAAATATAGGTTTTCGGCCTGTTTAAGGCGTAAAGCCTATACTTTATCCTTTTTAGCTCATTAATTAATGATCAACGATAAATCTAAGATTATAGGTTTGATCCCCTCTACTTCTTCTTTTTAAACACGAATAAGAATATTTTTGTTTATTCCAGCCACCAGACCAATATCATACTGGTCTATTGTAGCACATACGTCTGGTGTCCAATTCCTCTTGTTTTTCCATAAGCATTCAGTTGCATGAATCACTATCTTCATCTTTCTATATCATTTTTGATAGTTTGCGATGCGTTTTCCTAGCTTCTTGCACCAATTTTCGAGTATATTCATAAGCATTCAGGTGACCGTGAACAACAAGTAGTATGTAAAGCGGT
>JAFNIV010000055.1 GCA_017601145.1 Candidatus Brockarchaeota archaeon | reverse complement strand
CACGGACAGACTCGCTCTCCACTCACCCACAGCGGAGGCCTCGGCAAGTGAGGCCGTTTCGAGGAACCCGTGTGGAAGGTGGGTTACGGAGGTCTTGCCCTCAGCAGGCGTCTCTTTCGGCCTGTCCTATGCCTACTAGGTCTGCCAGCCAAGCAGACAATGATAGATATAATGAGAAAAATATAAGCTTTTCGGCTTTCATCCCCCTGCGAAAGCTGGGGGACTTCCCGCCATCAAAGTTAAAGTTTAGTACTTTTATAGAATATAAGTAGTCAATAAAGTTTAAAAGAGCAATACACTAGACAAAGTACTTTCAACATGAAAGTCAATAAGCGTTACACCATAAGGAACCTCATCTTAATTTATACTTCCAGAGCTTTAAGAAGCTTCGCAGCTGGTTTTTTAGTAGTAGCAATTAGTCTTTATTTGTTTAACAATCTTCATCTTTCTACTTTACTGATTGGAGGAATTTTTACTTCAAGTGCGTTAGCTACACCAATACTTTCTCTTTTACTAGGAAGACTTGGAGACATCTACGGAAGAAAAAAAGTTCTCCTTATTGACCTTATGACTCTTCCAATTTCTATCGTAATAATTCTTTTAACCAGTAACTATGTTCTCCTAATGGTTGCTTCTGCACTAGGAGGCTTTGGAATTGCAGGGGGACTAGTAGGTGGTGGTGTAGGTGCTTCAGCAGCTCCTCTCTTTACTCCATTAATTGCTGAAAATACTGATGAAAAAAATAGAACTCTTGCTTATTCTTTAAATATGCTGATAAGCACATTTTCTGGAGCTGTAGGCGCTCTTATGGTTTCAGTTTTTGAATTCCAAGAACTTTTCTTAATTGGATTGTTTGTAACTTTAGCATCTGTTTTCGTAATAATTCCTGTTTCTGAAAACTATGCACCAAGAAAGCAAAAAACCAACGACCCTAAAGAAGTTCAAATTCAATATAACCAAAAAGACATAAAATACATTAAGGTTTTCGCAGCTGCTGGAATTCTTAATGGGTTTAGTCAAGGAATTGTAGCTCCATTCTATCCAATAATTTTTAATGCCTTCTTTGGGATGAGCAAGAGCCAAATTGGTTACCTTATAAGTTTAGGCGGTATACTTAGTGGAATAGCTTTTATCTTTACTCAGTATTTAACAAACAAATTAGGTTTTTTAAAACTCATAACCCTTACTAGATTAATTTCTGCAACATTTGTACTTTTGCTTCCATTCTCTCCAAATGATGTCTTCGCTTCAGTCTTCTATTTGTTACTAACTCCATTAAGAGCCATTTCCCTTCCTGCACAAACTTCGTTAATGATGGGATTAATAAGTGAGGAACATAGGTCTACAGCAAGTGGAACTAATCAAGCAGCTAGACTTATTGCATCAGCATGCGGGACCATGATAGCAGGAGGTCTCTTTGACTCATTTCCATTTTTTGTTCCATTTTTTATAGCAGCAATATCTACATATGGAAACATATTTATATACATTAGATTTTTTAGGAAAATTCCAGAAGCTAATAGACCACTTCACGAAACCATAGATTATAACGTTAACTAAGGCTTATGCCTTTAATTAATATATATTGTCTGAAACTTCCTATGCTAAACATTTTTGTACAAAGAGTCTCTTATAGACATTTAAACTTTCGACTATTAATTTAGAATTAAAGCTCTAGTTTTTAGACATAATATTTATAAAGTTAAAGAAACTTTTGCAATAATGAAAGAAGTGAAGATTTGAAATGGCAGATAAGGAAGCGATAATATTTGTAGTAGTAATAATGTTTATATTTGCATTATTCTCCATTATAATTATTATGAAAGTAGGCGAGCAGAAGGAAATTTCACAAAATATAACTGAATATTTTTCGAACATAAAATTAAACTCGTACAAAGTTAAGTTTCTTGGATGGCTAATAGAAAGCGATGAAGCAAGCTTAAGCTCTTTCAGGAACAATTTAAACGTCATTACTTGGATTTCACCAACCTCTTCTTATATTACTAAGGGTGGCGTGTTTGTTGGGAAAGTAAGTAGCTACACTGAAGAAATAGCTAGAACGAGCAATGTGTCTATAATTCCTTTAGTTGCAAACGAAGGATTTAGTAAAGATATTGCTCATGAATTTTTAACAAATCAAGAGATAAGAGATAAAGTTATAACTAACTTAACTAGCTTTGTTGTTAATGGGAAGTATGGTGGCATAAATATTGATTTTGAAGGCGTTGATCCTTCTGATAGAGAAGCACTAACAGAATTCATGAATTTACTAAGTACAAAACTTCATGAACAATCAAAAGTTGTTTCAATTGACGTTCCTGCAAAAACCTATGATGCTAGAGAAGGTTGGAGTGGCGCTTATGACTATAAGGCTTTAGGTAGTTGCTGTGACTACGTCGTACTGATGGTATATGACTATCATTGGTCTGGTAGTTCTCCTGGTCCAATTTCGCCTTTAGATTGGCTAAGAAATGTTCTTAACTATGCTACTAGTACAATACCTAAAGAAAAGATAGTTGTAGGTATACCTTTCTATGGCTATGACTGGTCAGGGGGAAGAGGCTCAGGAATAACATTCTCAGAGGCCATAAACCTGGCAATAAGTACTAATTCAAAGGTATACTTTGATGAAGATTCCGGAGAATACTATTTTAAAACTCAAGGTCACGAGGTTTGGTTCCAGGGAGCAAAAAGTACTGAACTAAGACTTAACGTAATTGTGAATGAATACAATATAACTAATGTTGCTGCATGGAGACTTGGAGCTGAAGACCCAAGAACATGGGAAGTAATTCAAAAAAGAGAGTAATTCTTTTTACAAAAAGTAAGTCATAGAATTTTATAATAGTTATAGTAAGTTGCTAGACCTAAAAGCTAGAGTAAGCCTGAAGCCGTGTGAATGCCCCTTCAGCAGTTTCAAAATAGATATGCTTAAATAATTGGTAGAAGAAGAATATTAATGTCAGAAAAACTCTATAAAATCAAAGAGGCGAAGAAGCTTCTTGGAGTCAAAAAGATTGTTAGTTA
>JAFNIV010000054.1 GCA_017601145.1 Candidatus Brockarchaeota archaeon | reverse complement strand
TATGGAAATTCGTAACTAATTTTGTTCATGCCTGAAATACAAAGATGTCTTAGTAAGATGAAGTGAACTACCCCTCGCTATCGCAAGGAGCTTCCTGCTTCCACGGACAGACTCGCTCTCCACTCACCCACAGCGGAGGCCTCGGCAAGTGAGGCCGTTTCGAGAACCCGTGTGGAAGGTGGGTTACGGAGGTCTTGCCCTCAGCAGGCGTCTCTTTCGGCCTGTCCCATGCCTACTAGGTCTGCCAGCCAAGCAGACAATGATAAATACAACGAGAAAAAATATAAGCTTTTCGGCTTTCATCCCCCAGCTTTCGCAGGGGGACTTCCCGCCATCAAAGTTAAAACGATGTTATAACTGCTCTAAGACTTTAACGATGAAAAAAGATAAAAACGTTAGCTTATAAGTAATACGTATGGAAGTAATCAATGTGATAAATTCTAGAAGAAGCATAAGAAAGTATAAGAAACAAGATATTCCAAATGAAAAAATACTACAAATACTTGATGCTGCAAGGCATGCTCCTTCTGCCTCTAATATTCAGCCTTGGGAATTTGTTGTAGTAAAAGACAAAGCTACAAAAGAGAAGCTTTCAAGAGTTAATGTTTATGGAAAGTTTATAGTTGATGCTCCAGTTGCAATAGTAGTAATTGGTGATGAATCTAGATCTCCTGGTCACTGGGTTGAAGATTGTTCCCTTGCAGTAGAAAATATGTTTCTAGCTGCAAAAGCGCTAGGCATTGGAGGTTGTTGGGTAGCAGTATTTTCGTTAGACTCTCGTGGGTTGGAAAGAGAGAAGAAAGTAAAAGAGATTCTAAGCATACCTGAAAAGTATAGAGTGTTATGTATAGTTGCACTTGGCTATCCTGATGAAGAGCCAGCACCAAGGAATCTAAGAAATTTAGACGAACTTGTTCACTTTGAAAAGTTCTAAAGCTACAGAAGAAACTCTACTATGGGGCATTTTTCGGTGCATACTTTACATTTTTTGCATTTCGTTTCATCTATGTGAATTCTTCCTTCCTGGTTAAATGATATTGCTTCACTTGGGCACCAAATTTCGCAAGACCTGCATTCTTGGCAGTATGCTGCTCTAAGTATAACGCTTATTATGCTCTTTTCATCTTTGTTCTTTAAGTTAAGTATTATCTTATTTTCATGCTTTAACAAAATGTCTGGTTTTTCAAAATCCTCTAAGATTTTAAAAAATTCTTCTAATGTTTCCTTATCTATCTTTTTATTTACAATTATTTCTGTAGTTTCTTCGCTCCTTTTTACAGTATAGGCTTTATAATTCCTACTGACATCTCCAGTTATGCTTTTTATCTTGTTAGGAACTTTTTTCCATCTCCATAGGTGATATTTTATAAATGGTGATTCTTCACTTAAAAATTTCTCCATAAGTCTTTCTTCAAACTTTCTCCAAATGTTAGGATGTATGTTCTTTAAATATAGATAATCTCCTATGCTGCAAGAAGGGCATAAGTAACATCCTATTCTATCAAACCCATAAAAGTATGCTTTGTTTACCAAGTTAAAAGCATCTTCGTATAGTAAGTATATCCATACTGTTAACATATCCCAATCATTTATTGGAGAGGCAGAAATAGACTTTGGGATCCAATAGTTTTTCCAGACACTTCCAGTTCTAGCTCTGCTTCTCGATTCGAGAGCTCTTTGGCCAACGAAAGTGAGACTTCCTTCTGGAAACTCTTTTTTGTAAAGTCTTGCAGTTGGAATTAATTTTACTATCTTACAACACCACCTATAGTCTCTTGAAGGTAAACCAAAAACGTCTAATCCCTTCCAAAAACTTTCGTTCGCATTACTTATTAAGAGTTCAAGACCAAACTTCTTCGCTACTTTGTTTACATTTTCTATAGTTTCCGGAAGCTCAATTCCTGTGTTGGTAAAGGAAACCTTTGGTTTTAATCCTGCTTTGAGCACTAGAATCAAAGTTGTAAGACTATCTTTTCCTCCAGAATATGAAACGCATACAGGTTTTTTTATCCTAGACGAAATTTTATGAATAAACGCTACAGCTTTTGATTCTTTCTTTCTAACGTATTCTAAGTTAGCATCTAACACATCTTTCAAGCTAGATGGTTTTGTTTCTTCTTCTCTTGAAATTGGTAAAAAAGTTTTTATGATTTTTACTCTTCTTTCGTTTAAAATTTGAGCAACTCCAAAAACTCCATACTTATTATATATTGGTAAGTACTTCATTTTTAAAGAAAAGTTAGATTCATTAATTTTGAATTCATCTCCTACTTTGGAGTTTTCCATGAAAACTCCAAGATTCAAATTCTTAAAAATTCTGAAGCTTCCATGCTCCATTGGTTTAAACGACCAATTGTAGTCGTAAACGTCAAAAAAGAAATGCCCAATTATTTTTCCATCTGAAATTATTTCGTAAGCTTGATCTATATAGAATATCTTGTTTGCAAATATTAGATGATTATCGTATAAGATTTTTCTCCCAGCTCCCTTTTCATATTGTTTATCTAATGTCTCTAGGATTAGTTTTCTTTCTTCTTCAAATACTGGTCGTAGGTCTGCTGGTTTCCTAACTTTCAGAGAAAATCCTGAACCTTTACATGTATCGCATTTTTCACTAAGTAAAGGAACATTACATACATTACACCACCGTAATGAAGTGTTTGAGGCTGGCATTTTTTCTATCCTTATTTAAAGTTGTTTTTATTTTTTAAATTTAGTTATTAACTATAGAGACCATTATCTCCATCCAGAGAAAAGATTGGAGGCAACTTGGTTTCTTTTTGACTCTTATTGAACTTAGACTTTAATGGTTTACTTATACCGACAGCCTAAATGCCTTTCTTAAGTGCGCCGCAAACCGAAATGTGCAGCAGTTTACCGCCATCTTTCAAGCTATAAAGATTATGAAAGTACTCTACTTGTCCATAACTTGTAGAAGCATACCTATTTCTTAGGGCAGATTTCTCGAGAATGTTTAAACAAGCTCCTTGAAGTTTATAGAATTCTTGGTTATAGCAGAATAGTTAAGAGTCTTGCTTTTTTTTGTCTTAAATATTTTAGCATAAATGAAGACAAACTGTTCTAATTTCTGGACAAAATTTTTACTTTAAAACTTAAAAAGAAAAGATATAAGCTAAGAAATCGAACAACTATTTGAAAAGGTGAAATGGAA
>JAFNIV010000005.1 GCA_017601145.1 Candidatus Brockarchaeota archaeon | reverse complement strand
CCTCGGCAAGTGAGGCCGTTTCGAGGAACCCGTGTGGAAGGTGGGTTACGGAGGTCTTGCCCTCAGCAGGCGTCTCTTTCGGCCTGTCCCATGCCTACTAGGTCTGCCAGCCAAGCAGACAATGATAAATACAACGAGGAAAATATAGGCTTTTCGGCTTTCATCCCCCAGCGAAAGCTGGGGGACTTCCCGCCATAAAAGTTAAATATAAAACTTGTTTTTAATGTAGAAGTTCGGTGAAGTTTTAAATTTAGAATAAGAAGTTGTATAGGAACTAACGTATTCAAGTAGTTTGTTACAGAGAAAAGTTTATATTAACACTGTAATGAACGTAATAAAGCATGAGTATAAGAAGGTTGGAGCTTAAAAATGTGTTCAAAGAAATATATAAAGAATCTGACAATGTTTATGTATTTAAGACCTTCTTATCTGGAAAGTGGGTTTCTTCTTCTACACTTAGACCAGTTTATTCTCCAATTGATGGACAACAAATAGCTAAGGTTCCTCAACTAACATGGGAGCAAATAGACAGTGCTCTTGAAGAAACTTATAGAATTGGTAAATGGAATATTAGAGAAACCCCTGGAGATCGGAGACTAGCTATTGTCAATAAAATTGCTGATCTTATGGAAGAAAATAAAGAAGATTTCATAAGGGTTTTAATAGAGAACTGTGGAAAAACTCGCTCGCAGGCTGAAGGTGAAGTCCAAGTTAGTATAGATAGAATGAGAAGTGCTGAATTTGATGTAAGGAAGATTTTTGGTGAATATGTCCCAGGAGATTGGAGTGATCATACTTTAGAAAGTGAAGGAATTGTAAGAAAGGAACCATATGGAGTAGTTTTAGGAATAATCCCATTTAACTATCCTCTGTTCGATACTGTAAATAAATTTGTTTATAGCATAATCGCTGGAAACGCATTCTTAGTTAAGCCCCCTTCTGCCGACCCTTTGCCAATTTTACTCTTTGCAAAATTAGTGCAGGAGTCTGGTTTCCCAAATAAAGCGTTTTCTGTGCTAACTATTCCTGGAAAGGAAAGCGATAAGCTAGTTTCAGATAGGAGGGTTAATGTTATAAGTTTTACTGGCAGCACAAGCACTGGACTAAAAATTCTTAGCATTGCTGGAGTAAAGCAACTAATAATGGAGATGGGTGGTGGAAATCCTGCAGTTGTGCTTAGCGATGCAGATATAAACCTTAGTGCAAGTAAAATAGCGATTGGGATTACAAGCTACAGTGGTCAAAGATGCGATGCAATAAAGTTGATCCTAGTTGAAAAACCAATTTATGAAGAACTTAAGAAAAAACTGGTAGAAGAGCTTTCAAAGTTTAAAATTGGAAATCCATGGGATGAGAATACTAATATTGGTCCGTTAATTGAGCCGACCTCCGTTGATGAGATGATAAACGCTATCGAAGATGCGAAGAACTTAGGAGGGGAGGTAATCTACGGTGGGAAAAGAATGGGAAGCACATATATTGAACCTACGTTGATAGAAGTTGAAGATAAAGAGAAAATGCTTGAAATGAAAGTATTCAAAGAAGAAATTTTTGCTCCAGTAGCTTTAATAACAAATTTTGAGAAAGATGAAGAAGCCATAGAACTAACAAATATGAGACGCTATGGTTTAGATGCAGCAATATTTGGCAAAAACATAGAAAGGTTGAGAAAGTATATGAGAAGGCTTGAAGTTGGAGCAATCTATATCAACGATTACCCAAGACATGGAATTGGCTATTATCCATTTGGAGGCAGAAAGGATTCAGGAATAGGTAGAGAAGGAATTGGATATAGTATAGAATATGTAACAGCATTAAAGACTATAGTATATAACTACAGAGGAAAAGGAATTTGGGAATATGTCTAAAATTGACATTCTCATGCCTCTAGTCAGAGCTTCTTGGTTCTTGAAGCTTAGCCTTTCATGTCAAGTTTTAACTTCACTTAATTGTCTTTAGTTAGTTCAACTACAAAAATAGAACTAAACGTAAAAATAAAATTTTTTGTTATAAAAGCAAAAGATATAAACATAGCTGAAATAAAACCTTAGAGGTGAAGAATTTATGGAGAACTTCTTAAGCAAAGGAATATTGATAGGCCCAAGGATTGGGATGAAGAAACAGTACAAAAGACAATACTTAGTGAAGTTTGAAGGAGTAGATACGAGAGAAAAAGCAAAGAATCTAATTGGTGGGGTAGTTCTAGTAAAATTAGGCGATAAGAAAATACAGGGAAGGGTAATAACGGTTCATGGAAACAATGGCGTCGTGAGAGTAAGGCTAAAAAAGGGGCTTCCTGGTTGGGCTTCTGGAGCAGAAGTAGAACTAATTCCAGCATTGAAGCAAAAAGCATAACTCTCAACAGTTTTTGTTCATCTTAACTAAGTTTAAGTCTCCTCGATTTCTATAGACTCTTCACTTAACCTAAAGCATAAAGCTTTTTTCGCTTAATGTTATGAATTTTCATAAGGAATTTGTTTCGTAATAACTTAGAAAATCTGATCTGTTAAAAGATTTTTTTGTCGAACATTTTTTAACTAGATAAACAAGCGAAAAGTATATTACTTGGAATTTTAAGAGTATAAGCAATTAAAATGTCAAGGCTAATAGATCAGGGTATCAAAAACATTATAGTTTTATTAGACAGAATGGGTAGCCTCGCTAAAGAGGCTTTTTTGCTTTCGGTTAACGCTTACATGGAAAATAAGGATGTAAGTGATGAGCTCTACAAGATGAGCTGGGAAATTAGGAAGATGAAAGATGAAGTTAGAGATTTAGCATTTGAGTTGGTATTGAGATACCAGCCAGTTGCGAAAGACTTAAGATTCATAGAGTCTGCAATAGAAATTTCATATAGGCTTTCAAGGTTTGGGCGTTATGCTTTCGATATAAGCGGAATACAAAAAGCTCTTGGAAGTAGAGAAAATTGCGATCTAAAAGATGTAAAAGAGACTCTAGCTATAGCAGAATGGATGCTAACTTCAAGTATCTCAACACTAAAAAATTGGGATGAAGACCTAGCAAATGAAATAGTTAAAAGAGATAGCGAGTTAGATGCCAAGTTCATCGAAGCACTAAAGGATGTAGCTACTGGTAAGGTAAAAGATATAAAATGTGCTGTTGCAGATATGCTAGTAATAAGATATTTGGAGAGAATAGGTGATCATGCTACAAGAATAGCTTCGTTGTCATCCTTTATTAATACTGGAAAATATCTTTTATAGAAGGTTTAATTTTCAGAATAAAATTTGTAATTTTTAATTAAAAAAGGGATTAGTTAGAGTTGAAAACAGCAATCGCTTTACAAAGGAAAGACAAGCTTCTTGAGGAAACAATGGAGCTACCAGTATTGGCGACAAACCAACTATATCACAGATTTTTGGATGTCTTTTATTATGAGTTAAAAGTCCATTGAATTAACTATTTCTTCAGGTAAATCAGGACAATTCTTTCTAAGCCAATACTTACTTTCTTCAACTTCAGCTTTTAGAAGTTCTTTGAACTCACTCATAGTAAAGTAGGAAGTTGGATCAAATTCAGCTAAACGTTCTCTCTTTAAGCCAGGAATGTTAGATGGAACAAGAACCCTTTCCCCCCAAATGGGATGAGGTTTATAGTCTACAGCACCTCTAGTTGACTGAAGTATAAAGAGTTCATCTTCTTCGATAGAAGGCTTTGCTCCACCATTTGGTATAGGCAATCCATTGTTTTCTGTTAATATTGGTTCAGGAACTTGAATTACCTTGTCACCAAGTTTTTTCTCAACCCACTTATACTTAGCCCCAATCCTTCCAGTTGATGTGAATACAAAAACTTCTATTGGGTTATTTTTAGTTCTTTTCTTCAGAAATTCAAAAAATCTTGCAAGATGCATGGAATCTCTCACTCCAATTGTAAACTCGGAAAATCTTGGAACATACCTTATCTGTCCAACTAAATCTTTTGATTGTGCAGGATGACCAATAGTTTTTCCATCAGCAAGAACTTTAACAGCAAAGGCAGGATCAACTATCTTCATCCACGCATATGAGGTGAAGTAACTTGGAGATATGAAGACAACCGTATTTAAAGGCCCACTAGATACTATATCTCCGTCAAAGCAGCCAGTATCTTCAAGACGTATAACGCTTCTCGAGTTTCTATTTGGTATTCCAAAGTACTGAAATATTTCTCCCCTAAAGCTAGGATTCCCATTTTCATCAAACTCAGTTATTTCATGAAGAGCTCTGGGACTCATAGCACCATTCCACATTGTGATTTGATCAGGTGTAAGGTTTTCAGTCTTTGTCCAGGAGCCTCTTTCCGAACCATAAACTCTATCTTCTGCTATTGCTATTATATCATCGTTCTTTATTACTTGGTCTTTTACATATTCAAGAGGATTTATTCCAAACTTTTCTATGAAAACCTTCGAGTTTTCTTCGTTCCAAACATAAAAGCTATGTGTAGACTTTCCACTTCCAGTAAGACCCCATATTGCCATAACTATTCTTTTCCAAGAACCATCAACCTTTTTAACAGTAAATTCTTTTAAGGCAGCATGCTCTCCAGTACAGCCCTTATTGTAAACATAGTGAATCCAGTGAGCTAAAACAGACTTTTTTACCTCTCCTTGATACGAAGATAAAGTTATTACAGTAAAGTTATGATTTGGAAACCTTACAACAGCCATCATTTTATCTGTACCCGGAATTTTCGGATTTCCTAAGTAGTGAGGTATAACAAAAACTTCTACATTTGGTTCTTCGTCTGGAGGCGCAGGATAAACTAACTGTAACCATCTATAAGCTATATCTGGAAATTGAGGATCAACATAAACTCTAGCATGCATTTGAACAATTGTTCCAGGCTTTCCTACGTAACCGTCTACTTTTATTAGAGGTCCTTGAGCAAGTATGTGTTCAAGAACTCTTAGTAAAAAAATTTTATGTTCTTCCTTTAGGTCTTCTTCTCTTTCTACAACGACAGTATTTGCCGCAGACCTACTCCATATGTTTGAGGCCCATCCCCAAGATCCATTCTTAAAATTTGTCCCGTAGAGCTTTGCTCTTTCAAATAGATCTTTAGGGTTATCTAAGATAGCAATTAAGCCGGCTTCTTTCTTAGCTTCGATGATTCTCTTAAAGGTAAGCTTAAAATTTTCAATTGTGATCTGTTCTATAGGAGGAATTAGCTCTTTAAACACCATTCTCTTCTCACTTAAGCTAGAGAACCGTTAAAAACATTACTCAAAAAAATATAGCAAAAAGCCGATTCGTATAGACATTTTTTTTGAATAGACAATTAACGTATTTACAGTAAAGTGAAACATATCTTTTATTATAATTTCTATATATACAAAAATAGACCTCTGAAGAAAGCTCAACGTTATGTTTTGAACAAGATAAAAGCTATTTTTGAGGCATATCAAAATAGAGAAAAGTCTATAGAGAAAAACAGACATTTTATTATCTATTTTTACTTATGTTTAACAACAACGAAAGCAAAGATTTTTATGTCGTTAAAAAAACGTAAAAATAAGAATTGATGTATTTTTAGAATTGCTTTACCGCCATTAAAACTTTTAGTGTAAATAACGAAAGCCACTCGTAGAAATATTTCCTAAATTCTTATAAGGGTGTTTATTGTTTCACTTGTGTTTTAAGCCTTCTTTAAAACTCAAGGTGTCACTTAGCATACTAAACATGAGTGAAAGTGCAAGAAAGATCATCACAAATCTAAAGTCAAACTTAACTACAATAGCTTCGCTTAAAGGCATAGAAGGTGATGTTTTTATGTAAATTGTACTCATACCAATTAATCCATCCGGAAATTGCCCGAAGGATATAGCGAAGCTTAGTAACAAGAACCAAAGTAAAGACATTCCTAAAGAAGAAAGTAAGTTAATAAAACTTGCCTTATTTGAGAAACTCTTAGCTATAGATAGTATTGTAATCATTATTCCAATTGCTGTGATAAACATAAGTGAGCTTCGTATACTTATATTTGTTAAGGTTTCCAATTGTTCTAATGACTCTTTGTAGTTTAAAGTTATATAGTAGTTTAAGATTAGCGGTAAAATTACTAACGTAACAAGATTAAGAATTGGAAAAAACATTTTTTTCAACATCAACTTTTCAACCTCCTGTTGAAAAAGCACCACTTAGGTGAACTGGTGCAGATATATTTACACTAATTAGGTCATATAAAGTTCTAAGTTTAAAAGAAACAATAGCTTTTACTTCCTTCATTGTAAGGTTTTCAACAATTTTCATGAAATTACTTTCTTCTATTTGTACCGTTAAACTCATTGTTTTTAACTCTCCTGGAGCAATATCCTTAGTGTCCTTAGCAATTCCTAAAATGCTTCCATTCGAAAGGAAAAGTTCTATTTTTGCATCCAATCTTAGAGGCAAAAATCCATTATTCTTTATGGGCATCTCAATACTTAGAGAAGCATTCCTATACAAATAGTTAGAACTAAAAGAAACTTTAGTGTTTTGTACTTCATTCGCTAGGCCTAGAAAAAACAAAGAAATATTCAATAACGATGCCATTACTGTAATCAAAGCAAAAACTAAAAATAGGAAACTTACAACTCTCAAGAATGTTAAAACTTTTGTATTCAATCTTTCACTTTACACATTTTAGTGAAATCAGTTTTAAAGTCATCCAAAAACGTTTTTTTCTGCGATGTCTCCAACTATGGGTAATTTAAATTTCTCTCCTTGGTATGCTTTAATTATGCAAATAATCCATATAACTAATCCTGCCAAACCTATGAGTGAATCAAATGCCCATCCTATAAATGGAATAATCCCTAAGAAGATCGTAAACACATGTAGCCCTAAGAAAGTGATTATCGACTGTAAAGCATGAAATTTTACAAATTTACTTTCTTTCTCGAGCAAAAAGAAGATTAATCCAGTAATCCATCCAAGCACATATGATAATGCTGCTTCTAAATTCTCGTCTAAACCTAGCGAAGTCTTCGTTTTCTTTTCTTCTGGGCTCATTTGCCTTAATTTAAATAATTGTAGTTTATAAATTTTTTCTCCAAAAAACTTTTAATATAAAAGGAGAACATGGAGGACGCCAAGGCAAAGAGGGCGCAGGCTTCTTAGACATTTCCTGCCCAGGAAGCCTTCAACCCTCTTACATGACTCCACCGTTCAACACCCTCCAGACAGGAAGCCTGGAAAATACGGAGGCCGGAAACGGAGCTCCCATTTCGGGATCATTAGAGGAGGGAATTCTAACATAATTCATCCTCTCAACATTTTTAGCCAAAAACATGCCCAAAAAATGGTGGAAAAAGACGTTCAAGGTGCAGATCAACCATCCTCTCCCAAAAGAATCTTTCTAACCTCACTCTCGCAGCGTGCTACAATGTTGTCGCAGACAGGACACTTTCCCATCAACCGCCCTCCCTCCAAAAAAGAGGAGAAAGACTCTAAAAAAATTCTCTGGAACACACGATATAAAATAAAAGGCTAAAAGAAAATACTTGTAACTATTATCACAACTATCAATGAGGGAAGCATATTTGCAACTTTTATCTTCTTTAAGTTCAATATGTTTATACCCAATCCCAAAAGAAGTAAACCTCCTGTTGCCGTAAAATCCCCAATTATTTTTTCAGAAAATATTGCCTTTAAATAAAGGGAAAAGAATGCTATTAAACCTTGGTAAACAAAAACAGGTATGAAACTGAACAAAACTCCAATACCTAAGGAAGAGGAGTAAACTATAGCCATAAGGCCATCTAACAACGCCTTAGTTACGAGTATACTAGGATCACCCATCCCATCCATTATTGAGCCAAGGATTGCCATTGGCCCAACACAAAATGTAACTGAAGATACTACAAACCCTTCTACAAACCTACTTTCTCCTCTAATTTTATTTTTTAAGCTTTCTGCAACTTTGTTAAGTTTTTCCTCAATCGCAAAAATTTCTCCAAGTAATGAGCCAAGTAAAATACTTACTACAACTGAAACTACATCCTTCTCACTTTGTACCATGATGATCCCAAGAGATAAGGTAAAGATGCCTACTGCATCTATAAATATTTCTTCTTTTCCCTTTGGAATTTGTTTTTTTAACAATATACCTGCGATACTTCCAAAAATGATAGTGCTAACGTTTACAAGTACACCAAGCATGTAACTTTAAGAAGTTGGACCTATATTTAAAACTTGAGATAAAAATAGTGTTAGCTAAGGAACTTTTTGAAAAAGCTGAAAGCCAACTTTCCTGAGAAAGAATGCTCTCCTGGGAAGACTTCAATCCATAGATTTTCAGAAACACCAGAAATTTCATAGGCTTTCTTTATTGTTTCATGTGCTTTAAGTGCAGAATGTATCCAAAAGCAAGTATCTGAAGCCCCACTTTCTATTAGTAGAGGTTTTGGAGCGATAGCTGCAATCACATCTGGGACGTCTGCATACTTATATAAATAAGGTACAATTTGTGAACCACAGAAATTTGGTCTAGAAATAGCATAATGCTCTGTAGTAGTTGCATAACATATTATATCAGCGGCTTTTATTCTATCGTCAAGTAAGGTTAAATACGTTGTCATCGTACCTCCAAAAGATAAGCCCATGCAACCTATTCTTGAATAATCTACTTCTTCACGTGTTACCAAGAAATCAATTACTCTCATTCCATCAAAAATGTTTGCGCCAAGCAATGTTCTCCCTAAAATTAAGTGTTGAAGAAAATGAACGTTGCAAATATCTCTTCCTGGATAAGGATTTTGATAGCCAATTCTTTCTCCAAAACTTCTCCAATCTGGTATAATGGTTACAAATCCTGCAATAGCCATCTGTTCACCATAGTTGTAATTTAGTTTTTGAATTTCAGATTTTCTAGCAGAATCGTTAAAGTGAACTCCTGCTACTAAATCTTTTCCATATTGACCATGACCATGCGCACATAAAATTGCAGGAAGTTTTTCTTTTTTATTCTTTGGAATAAGTAAGTAAAGTGGAACCCAACAATCTTCTTCTGATTGAATCAACCACTTTTCTCTTACAAAATGTTCAGTATCTTCTTTTGATAGTAACTTGGGATTTAGTGGTGCAGGTTCTGGAAAATCCCCAAGAAGTTCCTTTATTTTATTCTTTAGTTTTTCTTTCCATTCAAGAAAATCTTCCTTGTTTTTTGCCTTAAAAGCTAAGGAAGGTTTTGTTTTTTCATAAAGTTTTCTTATGAAATTGTCAGTTATTTGAGGAGCGTCTATTATCTCAACCATATTTTTATTACTTCTATAAAACTATTTAACTTTTTGTTACAAATAAACATTTGAGCTGTTTTTTAAAAGGAGTGTTACATACTATTATATGTTGAGTGAATACTTCTTTCGACACTATGATCCTATTCGTTTCTCATTCAATTTTGGATATGACCAATTGTGTTGTAAATAGAAAACTTAAGTTTAATACCTCTTTTCTATGATCTACTCCATAGCCGAGGTTGGATGTTTCAGTATTTAGGATAGGCTCTTTTTATATTTTATCTATTTTTTGGTTTGAAGATTACGATTACTCTATAGCAAAACTCATTACATATAGACTATCTTTCATGTAAATTCAAATTTCTGTTTAACGTTCTACGTAAGATCTTTATAGGTTCTTCCTTTCACTGAGCATCATGCTTACGTCATTGTTAGGTTTTTAATATGTTTCAATTTCATTCTTTATATCAAGATATCAGTATTTTAACTTCCATGTTTCTAAAACGAATTTGCATTCTCGTTCTGTTGGTTGCTTTACGTCTGTCAAGGATCCGTAGTTTCATGTGTACTCTAATCTTTTTCGAATGTTCTTTTTTCTTAAAATGCTTACGATTAAGAAATGTGGTAAATAAAAATCCAAAATTTTTGTCTTAAAAAATAAAAGATAAATTGGAATAAATGCCTTAAGACCTTTAACAATTAATGTTTAGCAATTCAAACGTTATCTTAGACTTTCAAAACTCATGTATGAAGCTAGTAAAGCTTAAATATAGTTTTTGAAGAAGTGCGATTCAATGAAGAGAGGGTCAACTACAAAAAAATTTTTAAGATACCTTCTCTTCAGCTTTCTAATCTTTGTTTATGTTCTGTATCTTGCAATTTTACCTTCTTCTACACTTGTTATAAATGGAGCAGGTTCTACATTTGTTTATCCTCTAATTTCAAAATGGAGTAGCGAATACAGGAAAGTTAATCCTTCTATGCTAATCAGTTATCAATCAATAGGAAGTGGAGGGGGAATAAGATTATTTATAAATAAAACGGTAGACTTTGGAGCAAGTGACGCTCCACTAAACAAACAACAAATGGAGGTTGCAAAAGGAGTTATTCATATACCTGAAACATTAGGAGCAGTTGTTATATCGTACAATTTACCAAACGTGAATTTAAGAATTAATTTAACAGGTGAAGTTATAGCTGATATATATTTGGGAAAAATTACAAAATGGTCAGACGAAAGAATAGCTAAGTTAAATCCAGGTATTAAGATGCCTGATGAAAAAATCGTTGTTATACATAGAGCTGAGGGGTCAGGAACTACATATGTTTTTACAGACTATTTGTCTAAGGTAAGCAAAGAATGGTATTCTTTAGTTGGTCGAGGAACATCTGTTCAGTGGCCTATTGGACTAGGAGCTGTAGGAAGCGAGGGTGTAGCGAGTCTAATAAATCAAGTTAGTTTTTCTATTGGGTATATTGAGCTATCTTATGCAATGCAAACAAACATGACTTATGCTGCAATAAAAAATCAATATGGAAATTTTGTTGTTCCAGTTCCAGAAAGTGTTGAAGAAGCAGCTTCTAGCTTAGCAAAAAGTCTTCCAAAGGGTAATGAAAGCTGGGAAAATGTATCTTTGGTTGATGCTCCAGGTAAGAATGCGTATCCAATAGTTAGCTTCAGTTATCTCCTTCTGTATAATGATCTTAGCACGTTACCAGGAATGAATGAGAAAAAGGCCAAAGATCTTGTAAATTTTCTTTGGTGGTGCATTCACAGTGGGCAAAACTATTCTTTAAGTTTAGGGTATGTCCCACTACCTCCTGAAGTTGTAAAGATCAATGAAGAAAGTATAAAAATGATAAAATTTAAAGGAATTAACCTGATAGGCGGCAGTTAAAATGAATGAAGATGAAATTTTTCACTTATTTTCTTTAGCAGTTGCTTCAATATCTTTATTGCTATTAGCTTTAATATTCGTTGTTCTAGTTCAGTATACTTTTCCAGTAATTAATAAGATGGGTATCAACTATTTTATTTCTACTAGTTGGAATCCTGTTTTTGGAAAAGAAGAATATGGTATACTCCCATACTTTTTAGGAACAGTTTTAACATCTTTTATCGCAATACTTGTAGGAGTTCCAGTAAGCTTTGGAATCGCTTTATTTCTAACGGAATACTCAAACAAGACTTTGAAGAACTATTTAGGTACAATGATTAGTTTATTGGCCGCAATTCCAAGTGTAATATATGGCTTATGGGGATTTTTTATATTCAGAAACTTTATCTTGGAATATATAGAAAGACCTCTTTACCACTATTTTGGAGGATTAAGTATTTTCTCTACGACACCAACAGGATTAGATTTCTTGAACGGTGGTCTCATACTTGCTATCATGATAATTCCGATCGTTTCTTCTATTACTACGGAAGTTCTTGAACAAGTTCCAACAGAGATAAAAGAAGGAATTTATGCGATTGGTGGAAGTAGATACGATGTAGTTGTTCATGGTTCAATACGTTATTCAAAAAATGGAATTATTGGAGCAATACTTCTTGGACTTGGAAGAGCAATAGGAGAAACAATGGCTGTTAGCATGGTAATAGGCAATGCAACTGGAGAAAATGCTTTGCCAAAAAGTTTGTTTTCTGCTGGTCAAACTTTGTCTAGTTTAATTGCAAATGAGTTTAATGAAGCTAATCCAACTTCATTACATCCAAATGCCTTGATTGGCGCTGGTTTAGTTTTACTTATAATGGCAGTTATAGTTAATTTGAGTGCTAGAATGATAGTTAGTAAGTATAAGAGGTGATTAGCACGATAAGTCTTAGAGTTAAGAAAAAAATTCAAAATACTTTTTTGTTTTTGTTTGCTTCTTTATCAACAGTTATAGCAATTATTCCTCTCTTTAGTATCATATTTGAAGTTGTAAAGAATGGAATTAAAGCAATAAACTTAGACTTCTTCATTCTACTTCCAGGTCCAGTAGGAGAATCAGTTGGAGGCATAGCAAATGCGATACAAGGGACCTTAATTTTGGTAACATTGGCAAGTATTATTGGGATACCAATTGGAGTAATAACTGGAATATACTTATACGAATATGGAAGAGAGAAAAAGAGTACTTTAATTAGCTTCTCTGTTGACTTATTGTATGACCTACCTTCAATAGTAGTTGGAATATTTGTTTACATAGTAGTTGTATCTCCAATGCACTCTTTTTCTACTATTGCTGGAGCCTTAGCTTTAGCAATAGTTATGATACCAATAATTGCAAAAACAACTGAAGAATCGCTTACACTTGTACCCTCAACGATCTCTGAAGCAGGAATAGCTCTTGGAATCCCGAAATGGAAGAACATAATTTTTATAGTACTAAATTCTGCAAAAAGTGGTGTATTGAATGGAATTATTCTTGCAGTTACTAGAATAACTGGCGAAACAGCTCCACTGATAATGACTTCTCTTGGTAGTACTTTTTGGTTTTCAGGAATAAATAAGCCAATAAATTCCTTAACTTTACTGATTTGGAGATATGCCATGCAACCTTATCCTTCAGCAGTTGAAAAGGCGTGGGGAGCTGCCTTCTTATTACTGCTTGTAGCGCTAGCTTTAAACCTTATTGTTAAATCTGGTGGTAAAAGTAAATGAAAACAAAAATAGAGATTAGAAATTTGAACGTTTGGTTTAGTAAAAGGCAAGTAATATATGACGTTAATTTGAAGATACCTGAGCAAGCCATAACAGCTGTGATTGGACCTTCTGGTTGTGGAAAATCTACACTTCTGAGGGCAATAAACAGACTTCATGACTTGATTCCGGAAGCTAAAGTAAAAGGTGAAGTATTACTTGATGGCAAAGATGTTTATAAGGATGATCCTTTAGCTGTTAGAAGAAAGATTGGGATGGTTTTTCAAAAACCAGTTCCTTTTCCATCTATGAGTATTTTTGAAAATGTTGCTATAGGAGTTAAGCTTAATGACTTAGCAAAGAAGGAAAAACTTGAAAAAATTGTTGAAAGAAGCCTAAGGATGGCTGCTTTATGGGATGAAGTAAAAGATATTTTAGACTCACCAGGAACAAGCCTTTCAGTTGGCCAGCAACAAAGGCTAACTATAGCTAGGACTCTAGCTTTAGAGCCAGAGGTTTTGTTGATGGATGAACCCACTTCCGCTCTTGATCCAGTTTCTATGAAGAAAATAGAAGAGCTAATAGTAAATCTAAAAAACGATTATACGATTGTTATAGTAACACATGACATGAGACAAGCTGCAAGAATTTCAGATTTTACAGCATTTATGTACGATGGAAAAATAATTGAATTTAACGAAACTTCAGAGCTTTTTAGGAATCCAAAGGAAGAAATAACTGAAAAGTATATAACAGGGAGGATCAGCTAAAGATACCAAGACTTCTAGAATGTAATAGAGAGCCTGCAGTATCTGCGGAAAGAGAACATGCGCTTACTGCCACGAGGTATGCGAGAGATGTCAGAAAGTCTTCTGCTTTCATCACATCAGAAAGGTAGAGGTCTGGAGACAGGGAACTATGACTAGAATTTTGCTCTGCGAGAATCGCGAGAAAGAATTAAGGAGGCCATGTAAGTTTAAGGATCGATAAGGAGAATTAAAGAGGAAGGTTAAATGCTAAATTTGGCATAAATATACCTACTTTCGGTTAACTTTAGTTTCGTCGACTCTTTTTGCGAGAAGACTAGCTAAGGAAAGATACTCCAATGTCTAGCATGGATAGGAAAGGTCCTATCCGAACTTATATCTGTAGTATCACACTTTTTCAGATACGGGCTTTCATTTTTGGCCGTTAGTTTGAGTTAGTTTGCTTTCGAGGTCTGAATATGTTATTGTTTTTATGAATTTGCTTGCTGCTTTCTTTAATTTTTCGTCTTCGGTTACTAGGGTGGCCTCAGCGTTTCTAGCGGTTGCGATATATGAGGCGTCGTAGAAGGTTATCCCTTCTTTGTATGCTATTTGAAGTGTATTGGAAAAATCTAGTTTTGTGAATTTTATTGGTTTTATCATGCCTCTTGTAGCTAGGTCTTTTATTGTGGTGGCGGTGTCTATGGCGTCCTCTATGGATATTGATTTCAATAATGTTGAAAGCTTCCAGAGGCTGTTACAGGCTTCATATATGGCCAGGTCTGTGATAATCAAGTCTGCACGGGTGGCTTCTAATAATAGCTGCCTGCCCCGTCTAGTGACCAGTGGCAGTAGTGCTGAGGCATCAAGTAAATACTTCAATGTGCTTCCCTGTCTTCGCGTACAAGCTTAGCAACCAATTTCGGATCTATTCTGTTGCCTAATTGTTCCTTTAACCTATCCAACCTTTCCCCAAGATCCCTCAATTCTAATTCTACAAGATATTTTTCAAGGAATTTTCTCACAGTCTCGCTTACGTTAACGTTGTATTTCTCCAACTTTTCCTTAATTTCCTTCGTAACTCTAATGGTTATAACGCTCATGTTTGCCGTATTACAATTTGTAGTACAACTTTATAAAGCTTATACCTTTCTGTTTTCTTCTTTTGTCCACCATACTCGTAAGCAGCCATCTTATGTGCTTCATCCACAATTACAAAATCCCAATGAGCTTCAGCCAAGCTCAGCATCACATCCTCCTGCTTAGCAAAATCCATGGTGATCGCTTCTTCTTCCTCTTGCCAAATATTTCTTCCCTATGAAGCGTTCATGACCCCTCTGTCAATGGTCTTGAAAGTCTCGTTGAACTTCTCCTTCAACTCCCTGATCCATTGATCCCTAAGATGCCCAGGCACAACTATAAGCACCCTCTTAACAAGCCCTCTTTGCTTCAATTCTTTTAAAACTAATCCAGCCATAATCGTCTTGCCTGAGCCAGGATCATCGGCTAAGAGAAACCTTATTCTAGGATGCTTAAGGATGTAATGATACACAGCATCGATTTGGTGTGGAAGAGGGTCGATTTGTGAAACGTTGACAGCATAGAGAGGATCGAACTGATAGGCAAAACGAATTCTTTTTCCCTCCATGAAAAGGAAGAAAGAATCCGAATCTCCCCAAAATCCCTAATAGCTGCTTCAATCCTCTTAACCTTCTTTAAATCGCTCTCCTGAAGTATGTTTGAATAATATTTTGGAGGATCTGAGCTTAGACCGAAGCGTGTATCTCAAAACCAGTTCCAATCTTCCTTACTGAGATTATTTTAACCCTCTCCGGCCAGAAAGGACCTTCCAACACAGTCTGCTCTTTAAGAAGCTCGCTACCTGATTGTTTTTCACTTCCCGACATACTCATTTCCTCCTGTTTTTCTTGTAATGATGGATTAACTTCCTAATTATGTCCTCGTAAGTCTCATTCTTACTGCCAAGTTTAACAAGCTCATTCCTGGTCCTCTTCGTGATCTTTATTGTAGTCACATTCTTCATTTGCATACCAAGTATACATTAGTATGCAGAAGTATAAATAGTTAACGACGAATATTTTGTATGATTCTTCCATGTATAGTAACCCTTAGATATGCTTTTCTAGATCCTCCTATTTGCGAATTAATAACATGTGTTTAATGATTATGAGTGCGCGCTACCGCGAGATGGACATTTTGAGTATTTTTATTAAAGATCATAAAAATGAGTAGCATTAAACTCAGCCCTATGCATACCCTCATGAAAAGTAAAGATTCTGGTAACTGAAAATAGAAGGCTAAGAAAAGAGGTGAAAAGAAGATGAACATTGTTAATGGAGGAATGTTTTAGAGTGAAAGATAATAATAGTTCGTTTGAGCTACCGCGTATAGTGTCTGACATAAGTACTTCATATTTTGAACTTGCACAGACCATAATAGCTTATATATTAATGAAAACCTTCCATTCAAAAGAATGTATTACTTGTGTATTAACCAAAGCTGAACTTAAAGATGCTTTTGATAACATGTTGAGTCAGATAAGCAGGCATATAAGACTTCCATTAACTATTTCAGAAGTTATTAAAAATACATTTGATATTGCTTTAACTTCACTTTATCCGATTTTTGTAGTAAATGACAATATGATATATTTTTTGCATCCATTAATATTCAATTTTCTACATTCTAAGCCAGTATTTAAATTCATACTTGAAGATAAAGAAAAGCTAACTAAGCTATTACAATTTATTGAGAAGATGTCTCGAGAACTAGATATATAGAGCTATATCTTGATGAACTTTAGACTGTTTCATGGCGAAAGCAAAAGAGAATTACTGTCAGATTTTCGAGACTTGATTCGAAAAATAAAGATATCAAAACTCTTACAAGAGTGTTTTTGACGAACGAGTATTAAAAGCTACAAAACTGACAAAATTATTTCCCTCTATTCACACAGATTCTCTTTTTACCAATGTTTTTTCTTGAGAAGGTTTGTTCGGCTCGCTCATTCTCTTCTTCCCTTTTCAAGGTCGCTTACGCTAAGAGTAGATGACTCGCCTCACGTAATTAGCAGAAAGGAGGTGGTTTGGATGGTTGTGCTGAACGCTAAGGAGGAAAAGTTTTGAAGGATTTAAAGGAGCTTCATGCTTCTAGGTTCCTCTGAACATATGGCTTAAAACATTGCTCTAAGAAAAATGAAGCGCTCAGTCAAATTTTTTAAGCATGTTCAAACAGCTAGTGCGCAACATGTTTAACACCCGTGAACTAGCGCACGCTATCTGAACAAGGCGTTAATTCAAACGTGGCTCGCCCAAAGAAATCCTATACTTCTAGGATTTCGCCTTCTCCTATAAACCTCATATACCAATCGGCGAATTGTTTAGGAGTAGCCACATGGATCTCCACCGGGTAGTCCAGCGTCATGTAAACCTGTGCCTTAACCTTCGAAGCTTCCTCGTAATCTATGTTCTCAGCAACTATCAGAATATCTATGTCGCTTGAGGCGGTGAACCTGCCTCTGACGGAGGAGCCGAACATGTAAACCCTAGCGTTAGGCCAGAATTTTAAAACCAGTTTTTCACTTCCCTTCCACTTCAACAGGGTTGCTTAAGGCCTCCAGCGTCCTCCTTCCCTCCTCCAAGTAAAGGTTAAACTCCGTCAATTATTGGTTTAAACACCTCCTTCACGAACCTCAGCAAAGCCTTCAACCTTGATGCGAAACTGGTTAAACCCGCTGAGATGAGCGAAATACCGTGGAAAGCCAAGAGACCCAGGGACTCATCGTTAAACGTGGACAAAGCCACTATACTTCTGAATGCAAAACCCCTAAGGATTGAGCAGGTCCTAGGGATGATGAAGAAGGAAACGTTTGGTAAAAGCTGATGAAGTATAGTGTTAAGCGTGCACTATGTTTTTAAGCAGTTTCACCATCTTTAACTGTTAGAAATGGTTATATATGGCTTTACAGTAATTCTCAAACCGGCTGATGTGGGAATGGTGAGAACAACAGAATGGTTTAAACGGGTGTATCTTCGATGAGCATCCATGAGGTTAACCTTCTCAGGGGAAGAGCGTTAAGGATGCTTAACTCGGCTAAAAGAAGTCTATTCAGTGGAGACTATGATATCGCGGCCTTCATGGCGGATCAGGCTGTCCAGCTTTACCTGAAATCGGTTATACTTGAATTGACTGGTGAGATGCCTCGTACACACGTAGTCAGACACTTGTTTAACGCTCTTAGAAGCATTTTAAACAAGCCGGATGATATTGATCAGTTTGTAGGTAAAAACAGAAGCCTATTAATAAGGCTTGAAGAAGCATACATAAACTCCAGATACATTTCAAGAGAATATGAGAAAGAGGAGGCTGAGGAGCTGGTGGGCTTCGCAGAAGAGGTGATAGAGTTTGCTAAATCTCTTACAGGCAAGACTCAAACTTAACGAGCTGGCGCGGGATTGGCGCTTCTGGTCGCAGAAAACAGCCGAGGCTGCGAGAAGGCTTCTTGGTTCCTGTGAAGTCTATGTTTTCGGAAGCGTAGTAAAAGGACAGGCTGTTGGCGGAAGCGATGTCGACATACTCATAGTTAGTGAGAAACTGCCTGATGATTTCAGGAGTAGAGGAAGCTTGAAGGCGAAAATAGAGGAGGAAGCAGGCCTGCCTCTCTATCACCCGTTTGAAATACACTTGGCAACTGGTAACGAAGCTAAGGGAAACCCCGTGTATCGCTCAGCCATTCTTGAAGGAATTGCAGTATGACGCTTGGCACATGCTAAAGAAAGCATAGAACGGGTAAAGGATGATTTAAGGAAGAAGTGCGAAGTTTAATAATCCAGTGCGCGCTGAGGCAATAAGAACGGAAAAGCCTTCACCCATCAATCTTTCAGATTTTTAAAAAGCGTGCTTGCTTCAAGCATCTTTGTGGTTGAGAATGATATTATCAAGGTTATTTGCATATTAGGCAGTGGCCCAGTTCCACAACACGTACCACAATTCATGTATGCCATAAACATTACTATAGTGGTAATAATTTAAAAAACTTAGTGGTCTAAGTCTTTTGATAAACATTCAAACAGCGCGTCTTTTTGCAGCCCTTCTCCATCCATTGATATTGACCAAGCCCATACACTCTCTTTCAACATTTAATTTTTCCAATCGGATCTCTTTCCAATTCTCAAGCTTAGAGTTACTTACCCAATTTCTAATAGCTGTTTGTCGTTGTCGCTTATAGTTGACAAATAAGAAGCAATGTTTTTAGCGATAACACATGACCTCTTATTTTTCCACACTTCCTTTAACTCGTTCCTATCAGCTTCAGCAAGTTCTTTGAGATTTTTTATCCTTCCATTTTCCACAAACCTTTTATTGAATTCCTCAACCTTTGGAACAACCGCTGTGAAATAGTTCAAGCCTATTGAAGTGAAGGTTGCATCCACAACCATTAGAATAACGCTTCCTCCCACCTCTCTGTTCTTAGGCATGCACTAAGCATAGTTCAGTGGATGGCTCAAAAAGCATTGAAGCCTTTGAAGCAAGGAGTGTTGAACTAGCAAAAGAAGTAATGAAAAAGGATGATAAGGTAGATGAAATTTACAATGAAAGATATGGGGTTTTTCTAATCTAAAAAGAAGAGGAACTTTTAATGAGTGTATGCAAGCTACATAGAAAAGTTTTTATTGTAGCTTCAAAATATAGTTATAGCTAGACCAATGATGAAGTACTAAACCAAAGAAATTCATGATTTGCCTTGGGGTGCCTGAGGTCTACAATATTAGTAGTTTTCAAAAAACTTAAAAACTAGAGTCCTGTACGCTTAGCTTAATGAGAAAGATTCTTTTAACAAATGACGATGGGATATACTCCCCCGCCTTAAAAAGTTTATGGAGTAGTTTAATTAAAATTAGTGATGTTGAAATTGTTACTGTTGTTCCAGAACATGAAATGAGTGCTGCAGGTAAGTCAATTACTCTTCATAAACCTCTTAGAATAAACAAAGTTGTAAGTAAGCTTCAGAAAGGGAAGTACTATACTGCTTATCTAGTGTCTGGAACACCTGCTGATGCTGTAGTTGTAGCTTTAAAGTTTATAGTTGGAGAAAAACCTTTAATTACAGTTAGTGGAATAAATTTGGGAGACAACATAACAATAGATAACATATTTACAAGTGGAACAGTCGCAGCAGCTATACAGTCTGCGCTTCAAGGTATAAAAGCGGTATCGATGAGTAGCGCAATCCCTAGTGATTTTAGGTCTCGTTCAAAGCTTTTCTCTCATTTTTTAGCTCATGGGGCTATATCTACAAAAATTGTTGATTTTTTACTAAACAATGGCTTTCCTTCTGGAGTAGACCTGATCAACATCAATTTTCCATTTAGTTTGTCCTCTCAAACCCCAGTTAGAATCACTAGTCTTGGAAGAACAAAGTTTGAAAACTTCATTCTTGAAAGAGTAGATCCAAGGGGGACTACTTACTATTGGATTGGCGGAAACCAAATAAATATAGACCAAAATTATGTTGGTACTGACCTTTATGCGTTAGCGATTGAAAATGCCATCTCAATAACACCAATAAGGTTAGATCTAACTGCAACTTTAGAGCTAAATGAAGAAAGGATTGAAAGAGAGAAAAAAGCTGCAGAAGAAATAAGAGTAAAAATGTTCGCTCTTAAAGACGCTATAGAGCAAGAAATAAAGAAGTTGTAGTGAAACTTTTTAGATTTTTAAGTTCGCTATTGTAATTTTACCAATGATCTATTGGCCATATGTGCCAAACCCTCTGAGGAAACATTATATCTAAAGTGTTAACTATTTGTTGTATGTTTTCTGTGCCTTTAATTTTTGCTTTTTCACTTGCCATAGCTTCTGAAAAGGTTTCTATGCCAAATATCATCCTTGTAAAGCTGTGGTAGTTAATCTCGACTTCAGCCTCATTATTTTTCTCTTCTTTTATTTGAACTTCTCCTCCTCTCACTCTCATAGGAACAGAACCGTACAATGTTTTTAGTTTAAAGCTTACGTTAGAAGCTACACCCTCTATATCTGAAGAAAGTCTATCACTAAATTCTTCCATCATAGAATTAATTAACAAGTTCATATTTGTTATGTTTGTCATGAATATACCCTCTGTTACAAAAACTTTAAGATCATCAAAAACAGTTAAATAGTCTTGATCAAATGGGATAGACAAATCTAATGTTTTTACGCCTTCAAGTAACATTCTATTGATACTTTCATTTACAAGCTTCAGAAAAGTTTTATAGTGGCCTGGCTTAAAAACAACTTCTCTTATTGAACCATTTTCTGCTGATCTGAAAGGTTTTTCTTTTCTTTTCCAAAATGTTAGATAAGAATAACCTGTTATTTCACCATCTTCTTCGGCAACTATAACTTCGTATGGATCAAACTTCTCAAAGAAGAAAGAGTGAGTTGAACTTCTTTCAGTTAATTTTTTTCTCCAATATTTTTCAGTTCTTCTAACTATTCCAGTGTAATATGATGAACTGAGCTCGTAGATGTCTAAAAGTTCTGCTTCGTCTCCATCTTTAAATTCTCTTACTTTAACTCCTTCAACTCCTTTTGTTCTTTCTTGTACAGACTTCATTTCTTCAACAGAGCCAACAAAATATGGGGGGAAATAAGTATCTGCATAACCTACACTCCTGTAAACTCTATGAGCAACTCCGCCATATCCAGTAAACAAAGTACTCATAGGATAGCCGTTTGTTTTTGATATTTCTATTGCTAGTTTCATAAGTCCGGTACTTATTCCTCTTCCTCTTGCTTCTGGAAGAGTACAAACATTAGCAATTCCTCCATTTTTTATAAAAGTTTTTTCACCTATCTTTAGGTCTCTTTCAACAAGCTGAACATGACCAACTATCTGGTGTTCTAGTTCTGCTACAAGAGCATTCTCTAACTTAAAGCCTTCGTCTACTTCTGTATAGCTTTTCCACACTTCTGGAGTTAGTCCAAAGTTTTTAAATGTTGAAAATGCTTCGTTCATGACTTTTACAATTCCTTCTTCATCTCCAGGAGCATATCTCCTAAATACAACTTGTGACATAACTTTTTATATCTTATTAAGCTATATAAGCCTTTTCTTTTTATATAATGAAAGCTTGTAGAATATAAAAATAAGAAAGTTTCATAATATAAGCTTTAGCAATGTTCTTGTAGAAATTAACTTTATACTAACAAGGACAAGAAGTGGCAACTAAGAATACAAAGACTACGCTACCAAAAGTATAACTGAAGGCATAGTTAGAAATCTTTTTTAATTTTTCAATAATCCTTAATGAACTGTAGGTAAACTTCAATAGAAAAAGTAGAGGGATAGGTTCTGCATTCATTTTTAGTATAATTAGGCAATATTTTTAAAATGCTGACTCTTAAGTTATTAACAGCAGTTTTGTGTTCCTGAAGGCACTTGAGTTTTAGTGGGATAAGTTTACTGCTAAATTTACAAGAACTTGTAAATTTTGAGCTATTTATGAGTTAAATACTTATAATAGGGTATCTCATCACTTTTTCTATGAGCGGAAAAATCAAAAGCAAAAAAGGTTACAGCAGATTAACCGTAGCTCTTGCAGCTGGAGTAATAATAGCACTTATTGCAGGTTACATTCTAGGAAGTTTAGGAAAAGTACCAGAAAGCAATTACTATAGTCTACAGCAGCAATACCAGAACTTAACAGCTTTAGTTCAAAACTTAACAGCTTCGGTTCAAGCACAAAAAATTAGAGCCGCGTTCATTTATGTTGGGCCTGTAGGCGATTACGGATGGACAAATGCACATGACGTTGCTAGAAGATATGTTCAAAACCTATTTCCTTGGCTAGAAACTTTTTATGTTGAAAGTGTCTCAGCAGCAGATGCTCCTGCTGTTATAGATAGTCTTATAGCTCAAAAGAAAGTAAATGTTGTTTTTACAACGAGTTTCGATTTCATGGATGCAACTGTAGAAGAAGCCAAAAAACATCCAGATGTAATATTCTTCCATTGCAGTGGGTACAAGAGAGATAAAAACTTGGGAACATACTTCGCAGAACTTTACCAGTTATATTACCTTAATGGGCTTATGGCTGGTGCTTTAACAAAGACAAACAAAATTGGTTACGTTGGAGCTTATCCTACTCCTGAAGTAATAAGGCACATAAACGCCTTTGCTCTCGGAGTGAAAGCAGTTAACCCCAATGCTAAAGTTTACGTAAGGTGGCTTATGGCGTGGTATAATCCAGATGGTGCAAGGCAAGCTGCGCAAGCATTAGTTAGCGAAGGTGTCGATGCTATAGCTTATACTGAAGACTCTCCAGCAATAATTCAGTTTGCTGAAGAGCAATACAAAACTACTGGAAAAATGATTTACGTTTTTAGTCACTATAGCCCAATGTACGATTATGGCCCAGATGTTGTAGTTAGTGGCGAGTTAGTTAACTGGGGTGTAATCTACGAAGACATCTTAATGAAAATAAAAGAAGGGGTCTATAACAACACAAACTTACAAAACGTTGATTATTGGTGGATGCTGAAGGAAGGTGCTGTCGAGTTAGGAGCAAAGTTTGGAATGCCTATAAATCCAAAGTTTGTAAATGCATTAAAAGGTAAGTTTGTTCAAGATCCAACTCTAGGAAATATTAGCATTTATGACTTAATCTTTGTTAGACTAAATCAAATGAGTGAAGAAACTGTTACGTTTGATCCGTTCACAGGTCCAATAAAAGCTCAGAATGGAACGGTGATGATTCCTACAGGTGTAAGAGCAGGTCACGATACTTTATGGAGCTTAAACTGGTTCGTCGACAATGTTGTTGGATCTCCTACAGGTTAATCTTTTTGTTTTTTATTTTTTGTACTTTAATTTTTGGTGATACTGATGATAACAAAACCTTTGATTAAGATGGAAAAAGTTTCAAAGAAATTTCCAAATGTTATTGCTCTTGATAATGTTGATTTTAGTTTGATTAAGGGGGAAATTCATGCCTTACTTGGAGAAAATGGAGCAGGAAAAACTACATTGATGAAAATTCTCTTTGGAATGCTTAAACCAGATTCAGGTACAATATATATCAATGGAAAGAAAGTCAACATAACGTCTCCTAGAGATGCGATGCAACATAAGATAGGAATGGTACATCAGCATTTCATGCTTGTTGACTCTTTAACCGTTCTTGAAAATATAGCATTAAGTTATGAAAAGAAACCTATAATTGACTATAATGAGATCGAAAAGAAAATTAAAGAAATTTCAGAACGTTATAACTTTTATGTAGATCCAAAGAGTAAGATCTGGCAACTTTCAGTTGGAGAACAACAAAAAGTTGAAATAATCAAGGCGCTTTGTGGCGATGTTGACGTCTTAATTTTGGATGAACCTACTTCAGTGCTAACCCCGATTGAAGTTGAAGAACTTTTTAAAGCTTTAAATGCGATGAGAAAGCAAGGAAAGTCAATCATCTTTATAACTCATAAATTAGATGAAGCAATTAGCATAAGCGATAGGATAACAGTTCTTAGAAAGGGAAAAGTCGTAGGTGTCGTTAAGCCAAGTGAAGTTACAAAGTCAGATTTAGTAAAGATGATGGTTGGAAGAGAAATAGCCGAGATGATAAATAAAGACAAGTATAAGAGCAACGAAAATAATATACCATTAGTTGAAGTTGAAAATCTAGTCGTTTTTAACGATAGAGGATTGGTTGCTGTAAATGGTGCTTCTTTCGTACTGTATCCAGGAGAGATTCTTGGTATTGCAGGCATAACAGGGAATGGGCAAAGAGAGCTTGCAGAAGCATTAATTGGAGCGCGGAGGGTTAGTCATGGAAAAATAAAAATTCTTGGAATAAATACAACAAACAAAAAAACAAGAGACATCATCAAACTTGGGGTTTCGTACATTCCAGAAGATAGAATAAGGTTTGGGATTTTACCAAATTTAAGTGTGACAGAAAACTTACTTTTAACGAATTACGACGATCCTAGGTTTTCAAGGAAATTAACAGTTAACTATCATTCATTTAGAAATGTCGCTTTAAACTTAATTAAAGAGTTCAACATAGTAACTCCAAATCTTCAAACTCCCGCAAAATTTCTTTCTGGAGGAAACCTTCAAAAGTTGCTTATAGCAAGAAGTGCAGTAAAAGAGCCAAAGCTTATAATAGTTAGCAATCCAACATCCGGCTTAGATGTGGCTACTGTTGCACTAGTGCATGAATGGTTAATTAGGATGAAGAAAAAAAATGTAGGCATAATATTAATTTCGGAAGATTTAGAGGAAATCATTAAGCTTAGTGATAAGATAATTGTTTTGAAGGAAGGAAAGATAACTGGTAACTTTGTTGGAGAAGCTAAAATTACTGAAGTAGCAACAGCAATGACAACAAAAGTTTCTACTTAAATACCTGATAAGATGATTTATTGTGGCGCAAAATGAGGGTAAAGCTAGAAAAAAGAGTTCAAATAAGCAAGTATGAGATCATAGCTGTAAGAATTGCTTCTATAGTACTTGCTCTTCTTTCTATAGGCTTATTGTTCATTGTAAGTGGTATTGATCCATTTTATGCTTACTCTGTAATTCTTTCTGGTGTTTTTGGAAGTACTTTCGGCATTTCGGAAGTTATAGTTAAGAGTATACCTATTGGGTTATGTTCTCTTGGTTTGTCTCTTGCCTATACAGCAAAGGTATGGAACATTGGTTCAGATGGACAACTTATCATGGGGGCAATATTTGCAACTTGGGTTGCTTTGTTTTCCAACTTTCCTCAAGTCCTTATTTTACCCTCAATGTTCCTAGCAGGTTTTATTGGAGGATTAGTATGGGCAACTGTTCCTGCATTTCTAAAATCAAAGTACAATGTTAACGAAGTTATAGTTACTTTAATGATGAATTATATTTCTCTTAATCTACTTGATTACTTACTTTCTGGACCATGGCGTGGACATGGAGTATTCAACTACCCAATAACAGATGAGTTTCCAAAGTTCGCAAGGTTACCATCAATACCAGGAACAAGAATTCACTATCCTACGTTAATTCTTTTAATTCTTTTAACTTTTTTAATTCTCTTTGTAATGAATAGAACAAAGTTTGGTCTCGAGATAAAAGCTATGGGGGACAATTTAGAAGCAGCAAGAATTTCAGGTATAGATACTTTTAAGAATTCACTTATTGTTATGATGATAAGTGGAGGATTAGCAGGTATTGCAGGTGTAGGTGAAGCTGCTGGAATTCAATACAGATTAATAAGAAACATATCTCCAGGATATGGCTATAGTGCCATAATTCCAGCTTGGATTGGTGGCTTTAACCCAGTCGTTGTACTAGTTGCATCTTTGTTCGTTAGCGCACTATTTGTTGGAGGAAACATCGCAAAGGTTTCTCTTGGTTTATCCTATGGACTTATTAACGTCTTTAATGGTGTCATACTAATCTTCCTGATTTCTTCTGAGTACCTAGTTGGTTACAGGGTGAGAATAGAATGGACATAGTTACTTCCTTGCTTTTAGAGTCAATAAAAGCAAGTACTCCGTTATTACTAGCCACCCTTGGAGAAATTTATACTGAAAGGTCAGGAATTCTAAACTTAGGAATAGAAGGTATAATGGCAATTGGAGCATTTACTGGTTTCTTTGTAGCTTATACTACTAGATCATTGCCACTAAGTCTTTTAGCAGCTGCAACAATTGGAATATTGCTTTCTTCATTGCATGCAATCAGCAGCATAACCTTTAAGGCAAATCAAACAGTTTCTGGTCTTGCATTAGCTATGCTTGGATTGGGAATATCTAGCGTAGCAGGTTCTAAGTATGTAGGGTTACCGCTAACTTTAACTCTTCAACCCATTAGAATTCCTTATCTGGCAAGTGTTCCAATAGCTGGAGCTTTTTTTAATCAAGACTTTCTTGTTTACTTTTCTTTGATTTTATCAATCTTTATGTGGTTCTTTTTAAATCGCACCAAGTATGGACTACAAATTATAGCTGTTGGAGAAAACCCAAGTGCTGCTGATGCTTCAGGAATTAATGTTGAACTTGTTAGATACTTATGTACTTTATTTGGAGGTGCACTTGAAGGATTAGCTGGTGCTTATATTTCTCTCGCATACCTTCCAGGTTGGATTGATGGTATGACTCAAGGAAGAGGATGGATTGCAATAGCTTTAACAGTTCTTTCCCTATGGGATCCACTGAAAGGAATTCTTGTAGCACTTGCTTTTGGGAGTATAGACGCTCTTCAATATGTTCTTCAACCATATGGAATACCTGTAAGCTTATTGAATTCGCTTCCATATGTGGTAACTATTGTAGTAATGGCTGTTGCTACTATTTTGTTAGCTAAGAGAAGAGTAAGACCTCCTTCAGCTCTCGGTACGCCGTACATAAGAGAATGATCTAAAGTATTTGTTCTGAGCATTGTTTATTGTTAAAATTTTCTTAGATTGAAGTGAAAGTTTTTATTGTAATCTGAGGTGCATTTTTCTCTAATGAAATAATAATGTTTTTACTTAAATTATATTTTGCTAGACAGCATTGTAAACAAAGAATTTGAGTATAAGCTTAAATAAGACTCCAAAGCAATATGGCAAAAACTTTATTATATACCTTCGCTTGTCATCAATACTTATGAAGATAGAGCTTGAATGTACAGATCCTGAAAAAGTTAAAGCTGAAAACAAAAAAATAGAAAAGATAAGTCAGTTCATGCAAAGTGCAGTTGAAGTTGTTTTTCCTGGAGCCGTTTTGTTGGTAGTGAAGCAAGGAAAAATAGTTTACCATGAAGCGTTTGGTTTTTCTCAGCTATTACCTGAAAGAAAAATTATGAGAAAGGATACACTTTTCGACTTAGCTTCTTTAACAAAATCTCTTGCTACTTCTATAATTGTAATGAAGTTAGTTGAAGAAGGAAGTATTTCGCTGAAAGAGAAAGCTTCTTCTGTAATAAAAGAGTTTAGGAATTCAGAGAAGGATGAAATTAGAATTTGGCATCTTTTAACACATACTTCTGGATTACCTGCATGGGAGCCGCTTTACAGAGGGCATAAAGGGAGAGAGATAATTGAAGCTTCAATAAATGCCTTCTTACATGGAAAACCTGGTGAAAGATTTGTTTATAGTGACTTGGGTTACATAGTTTTAATGGAAATTGCTGAAAGAGTAACAGGAAAAAGCTTTAACAAATTGTTTAATGAATTTGTTGTAGAACCACTCGAGTTAAAAAATACAATGTTTAATCCCCCTTCTGAACTTAAAGATAACGTTGCCGCAACTGAAGATTGTAAGTGGAGAGGGAAATTGCTTGTTGGAGAAGTTCACGATGAAAATGCGTATGCTTTAGGAGGAGTAAGTGGACATGCTGGCTTATTTTCAAATGCTCTTGAAATAGCAAAAATTGCCCAGATGCTATTGAACAAAGGCAGTTATGGAGAAAAAGAAATTCTTTCGGAAGAATCCGTTGAGACCATGACAAAAGATTGGATAAGTTACATTGGAGGAGGTTACGGGCTGGGATGGGTAATTAACGATACAAATGAGCCATGTTCTGCTGGAGAACTTATGAGCAGAGAAGCGTTTGGGCATACTGGCTTTACAGGAACTTCAGTTTGGGTAGATCCTAAAAAAGAGCTAATTGTTGTTCTCTTAACGAATAGAGTTCATCCTTCTAGAAGCAATAACTTAATCATTGAATTTAGACCAAAGATACACAACTTAATAGTTGCTTCTTTTTAAGGAATTACTTCTAAAACTTTATATTTAGGTGCTTTAAATCTTTTTTATGCGAGAGTTTCTTGAAATTGAGGATGTCAATTCCTTTATGAAAGTTTCAAGACTATCAGAATTCATAATAAGGCTTGATCCATTCTTGTTCGTTAATGTTTATGGTTTGATTTTCTACCTTGACCTCACAAAAAAAGATCAAAAAGAAATTTCAGACCTTTTTACTTCTCTTTCGGACAAAATAATATTTTCAACAAAAGCTGAAGTTAGCACGTCGTTTAAAGAGTTTTTGAAGAATAAAATTCAAGAAAAGCAAAACTAACTTCTTTCGATAATCTCTGCAACTCTTTTTATCGAGTTCCAAAAAGTGTTTGCGTAGTCTATTTCTTCTTCTAAGGCAACAATTTCCTCTAGCTTTGGATCTATAGGCAACTTTCCAATTACTTTCTCACCTTCTAACTCTTCAACACCTTCTCCAAAGGGTCTTATCACTTCTCCATGTTTGCAGACAAAGTAGGAAAGATTTTCTATGATACCTACAATTTTTACTTTTTCTTGATGAAGTAATTTAACCATCCTCTTTACAACGTTTAGTGAAAGTAATGAAGGTGTTGTAACAACTACTGCTGATAATTTTTCCCTAAAGTTTCTACTTAAAAAGAAGAGTTCATCACTTATTCCTGGAGGCATATCCACAACTAGGAAATCAAGGCTATTCCACGTAACTTCCGAAAGCAAGTTTTCTAGGATTTCTTCTTTGTATCTTCCTTTTATTGGAATTGGTTCATCTTTGCTTAAAAAGCCGAGTGACATAACTTTTATGCTATCAGAGTAGACTGGTTCTAAGCCTTCTTTATTTCCAAAAAGACTTCTTTTTCTAAAGAACAATTGCTCTACTGGTCCATGAATGTCGAGATCTAGTAAACCAACTTTCTTTCCATTTTTAGAGATTGCTTTAGTTAGCGCATAAGAAATTATACTCTTACCGACTCCTCCTTTACCACTACAAACCATTATTATTTTTTTTATTTTGGCAGTATTCTTTTCAACGAGCTTATTCTTAAATTCTATTTCCATAGTTCACACCTCTATGGTCACGCTTTTTATGGTAATTTCTCTGCTACCAATTATTTCAAAATCCTTGCTTTTGCACGACGGACAACTTGTCATCGTAAAAATTAATTCAGGAAAATAATGTATTGGAAGATCGTCAGTTCCATACTCATCTTTTATTTTTGAATCTTCCCACCTTTTCTCAATTTCTTCTTTTTCTTCATTGAAGCTCCAAGTTTTTCCACACTTCTTACATCTGAATTTTGTTTCTTCTTCGTATATTTTTATTTCTGCTCCCTCAAGTTTAGTACTTTCTGAAAGCGTTTTTATCGCTTCTAAGATTATGTCCTTATCTAGCATCGCCAACGAACCAACTTCTACTTCTAAAGTTTTTACTCTCTTTGCTTTTTTGTTGTTAGCAGCTTCAACTACACTTTCAACTATTGCTTGTGCCAGGCTCCATTCATGCATTAAGCACTGAAACTTTAGAAAGAAAATATAAAGTTTCTCTTAAACCTTTACTTTAGTTGTTTGGCATTAAGCTTTTATATTCTCAAAGTGCTATATTTGATGTGAAGAAAAAGATGAATTATGAAAAGTTTTATGCTTCAAGAGTTTCGATAATGCGGCCATCTGACATAAGAGAGTTACTTAAGTGGTCTCTTGATAAGTCTGTTATTTCTTTTGCAGGCGGCTTACCTGATCCAAAGCTTCTACCAAAAAGTTTTGAGTTAGAAGGCCTTTTTGAGTACTTAATGATGAAGAATGAATATGCTTTTCAGTATGGGGAAACTGAAGGTGTTAATGAGCTTAAAAAGGAAGTTATTCGTTTCAGCAAAAAGTATGGAGGTATAAATGCAAATGAAGATGAAGTAATAATAACAACAGGTAGTCAGCAAGCTCTCGACATAGTTTCAAGGTTGTTCATAGATAGAGGAAACTATGTCATAGTTGAACTTCCTACTTACTTAGCAGCTTTACAAGTTTTTAACTTATCTGAACCGCAGTACGTTGGAATTCCAATGGATGACAATGGTATGAGAACGGATACTTTAGAACGTAAATTAAAGGAGTTAAACTCAGAGGGAATTTCTCCAAAGTTTGTTTACACTGTTCCTACATGTCAAAACCCTTCTGGTACTTCTATGACAGTTGACAGGAGAAGACATTTACTCGAACTAGCTTCAAAGTATGATTTTCTTATTATTGAAGATGACCCTTACGGCTATATTACTTTTGGAGATGAAAAAATGGAAAGGATAAAAGCAATGGATAATGAAGGGAGGGTTATATATTTATCTACGTTTAGCAAAATTTTTTCTCCTGGGCTAAGAGTTGGCTGGGCTATAGCAAATGAAGAATTAATTAGGTCTTTTGCTATAGCAAAACAAGGAATGGATCTTTCAACTTCTCCGGTGTCTCAATATATTGCATTATTTGCAATGGAAAAAGGAATAATAGAGAAGAGAATTCCGATACTAATTAGAGAATATAAGAAGAAGAGAGATATTATGCTACAGTCCCTCGAGGATAACATGCCAAAAGAAACAAAATGGACAAAGCCAATTGGAGGAATGTTTGTTTTTGTTTGGTTAAAAGATGCTATTGACACAAAGTTAATGTTAGAAAAAGCAATAAAGAACTATAAGGTGTCATATGTTCCTGGAAAGTCGTTTTTCGTTGATGGTACTGGCAAGAATACGATGAGGTTAAACTTCTCATACCCTTCTGAAGAGCAAATAAGAGAAGGCATACACAGGCTGTCAAACTTAATTAAGGCAGAATATAACAACTCTTTTTGACAAGTAGCAATTGAGGCTTAGACAGGGATAACTTCCTCATCTTTGTTAGGTTCCCGCGGTGTCTTCATAGCCTCAAAGATAAAATCTTCTATAATTTTTAAATTTTTATTTCTTGCTACTTTAACAACCTATTCGTATGTTAAGTTAAAGTTTATAACATTATTCTTGCTCATAGTAAGGGAAGACTTGAGCGAGACGCTAGTTAACTTATTTAGGGAGTATGGATTAAAAGAATATGAAGCAAAAGCCTACATCTCTCTGCTCTTTTCAGGAGAACTTACAGCTTCAGAACTTTCTAGAATATCTGAAATACCTCAACCCAGAATATACGACGTACTTAATAGTTTAAAATTAAAAGGTCTTGTGGAGATAAAGCAAGAAAGACCTCAAAAGTTTAGAGCTGTTGAGCCAAAGATAGCGCTCCAGATACTTTCAAATGATCTTTTAGCTAAGCTAAGCAACATTAAGCAGACAATATTCTCAGAAATTGAGAAGCTCAGGACCCAAGATCGTTCCTTGCTCTTAGAGGAACCAAATGTTTGGATAATAAGAAATCTTGATAAAGCAAAACAGAAGATTAAGTCACTTATAGAATCTGCTAACGTAGACATTGTTGTTTCTTCTCCATCTAGTTTAGTTAATGAACTTAAAGATAGTATTGTATTCCTAACTCGTAATAGAAAAAATGTAACTGCTGCAATAGTTTGTTACTGCGATGAATCCAAAGTTCAAGTGAACTCTAATGAAGCAATACTACTCAAACAGAGACCAACACCAAGCTTGCCAATAATAATGATCGATGGAACATATTGCATTGTGTTTGCTGAAGATTATTCTCTAGAGCTTGGAGAACCAGAACTTATGCGTATACTAAGCGATTTCTTCTACTACTCCATTTGGAGACCAAGCAAACCTTTAACTAAATTTAAGTTAGACCAAGAAAAGACAACTTCACATATATGGCTTGCAATTGAAATAATGAAGATGTCAAAGAAAGAAGACTTGACAGTAAAAGTAAACGGATTTGAAAGGAAATCAAGAAGTGTTGTAGAAATTGAAGGAAGCATTGTAGACTATAAACTCGATCCCCAAGGAATCTTCAAAAATTTTACACTTATAAGCAATGAAAAGAAATACTTAGTTGGAGGATTAGGAGCAAGTGTTGAAGATATTGAAGCTAGACTAATAACTATTTCAAAGAAAAAATAAGGAGTAGTAGCCTTGAAAACTAGCAAGATTCTAATAAAAAATGCAAGAATAATAAATCCTACAGGAGAAACTTATGGAAGCATATTAATTTCCAATGGAAAGATAAAGAAAATTATGAAAGAAGCTAACAATGAAGAAGCAAACCAAGTAATCGATGCATCTGGAAAACTAGTATTCCCTGGTTTTATCGACGTTCACATACAAGGAGCTAATGGCTATGATATCTTAGATGAAGACAAAAATGCAGTAAAGGAGATCTCAAAGAAAATTGTTGAATTTGGAGTAACTGGATTTTTAGCAACTACAGTATATAAACCAAAACAGGAAAACAAGCACATTGAACTTTCCTTAAAAGGAGTTTCCGAAGGATTAGAAGGAGCAAGGTTTCTAGGATTTCATTTAGAAGGACCGTTTATATCGAGAGAGAAGAAAGGAATGATACAAGAATCTTCTATATGTGAACCTTCTGAAGAGGTTTTGCTTGAAGTGTTGAAGAAGTGCAATGGCAATCTTAGGATGATGACGATTGCACCGGAACTTAAAGGGGCTCATAAGTTAATTGAGATTCTTAATAAGAACAATGTCATTCCTTCTTTTGGGCATTCTGCTGCAAACTATGAAGAGACTCAGGAAGCAATAAGATTAGGCTTAAAGCATGTAACCCATTTATTTAATGCAATGAATCCAATTCATCATAGGTCACCCGGACCAGTAATAGCAATCTTAGAATCTAAAGAAGTTACAGCTCAACTTATAGTAGATGGAATGCACATTCACCCAAGTGTCGTTAAGTTTGTAAGTAAAATTTTAGGAGAAGATAGAATACTACTAATAACAGATGGTGTTAGGTCCTTAGGCTTACCTGATGGAAAGTACTTTTACGATGGACTCACATATATCTCAAAAGATGGAACTGCAAGGTATACTGATGGTACTTTAGTTGGAACTTCTGTTGGAATAAGTGAACTAGCAAGACGCTTTATTATATTTTCAGATTTTCCTTTAAGAACAGTTGCAAAAGTTGCTTCTTACAATGCAGCAAAGTTATTGACGTTAGAAAAAAGAAAGGGAAGCGTTGAAGAAGGAAAGGATGCAGATATAGCAATTTTAGATAATAGCTTTAAAGTTTACGCAACTTTAGTTGAAGGAAAAATTGTTTTCTTGAAGACTTAAACACTAAAACCTCCCAACGTATGCATTCTTACAAATCTCTATGAGTTTTTCTCTGTTTAAGTCAATAGGGCTATTTAATAAGTTCCTTGAGTAATTTTGAGTTACTTCTTCAACAAGACTATAAATTTCATCTTCCTTCACACCTATTTCTTTCAAGTTACGTGGGATTCTTAGAGCATCTAATAATAAAGAGATATCTTTTAAGAGAAGTCTTGACTTAACAACGTTGTCTGGAGAAGAGTGGCCTAATGCTTCAGAGAGTTCAGCAAACCTTTCTGTTAGAAATGATTCTTCATACTCAAGAGCATTAACTAAGAACATAGCGTTAGCTAAACCATGAGGTATCCCATAGTGCATAGTTAAGTAGTAACCAAGTGCATGAATTACATTAGTACTGGTTATATTGATGGAAAGTCCTGCAAGCATACTTGCATACATCATCCACATTTTTGCTTCAGAATCTCCACCAAAGGCTCTAGGCAAGTTGTTTAATATTATTCTTGTACTCTCTTTAGATAGCACATCTGAAAAGACTGTTGAGTTTTTAGAGAAAAAAGACTCAAGAGCATGCGAAAGTGCGTCTATGCCTGTTGAAGCAACAAAGTTTGGAGGTAAGGTAATCAGGGTATCTGGATCTAAAATTGATAACTTTGGAAAGAGCGCAGGTCCACCAATAGCTAGCTTCTTCTTTTGTTTTACGTCAGTAAGAACTGAATACTTACTTACTTCGCTACCTGTTCCTGCAGTTGTTGGCAAGGCAACAAGTGGTATTGTATTAATACTGACGCTCATATCCCCTAAGAAGTTCTGTATCCTTTTACCACTGGAGTAAACTAAAGTAATAGCTTTTGCAGCATCGATTACACTTCCTCCACCAAAAGCAAGTATGAAATTAACGTTCATTTTGCTTGCTAACATAGCTCCAGATTCAACAGTTTCAATAGAAGGGTTTGGCTCAACGTTGTCATAAACATAAGTTTCACAGTTAATTTTTCTAAGTTCGTTCTTCAGTAAGTCAAGGTAACCAGTCTTTCTGGCAAAATTTGATCCTGTAACTAAAAGGCAACTTTTACCAAAGTCATGTTGCTTTAAGATTTCACTTAGTTCTTTTGTAGCTCCTCTTTTAAATATAACATTTGTTGGATATGAAAAGCTAAGTTGAATTTCTTTGTCCATCTTTCGTTATCTTCTCTATTTTAGTAACTTATAAAACTTTTTAAGGGAAACTTCTTTATAAATATAAAATAAAAGTTTAAATTTATCTAAGCTACTCTAAAATAGGTGAAGCAAAATGGAAGATGACATAGATGAATGGTTCAGAAGGAGGTACTTTAGGTACTTCGAAGAGTTAATGAACGAGATTGATGAGCTATTCAAAGAATCTTTTAAAGATTTTGAAAATGAAGTTCCAAAAGAACTAGTAAGAGAAAGGAATCTACCAGACGGAAGCAAAGTCAGAGAATTTGGACCATTCGTTTATGGTTACTCTGTTACAATTGGGCCTGATGGAGAACCTGTGATTCGAGAATTTGGAAACTTTAAACCAGAAAGAAGAAAGGGCATAGAAGTTAAAAAGCTAAGAGAACCGTTAGTTGATGTTATCGACGAAGAAGACAGGATAAGGGTGGTTGCTGAAGTACCAGGTGTAGAAAAGAGTGACATAAACTTGTATGCCACGGAAACTACTTTAACAATAAAGGTTGATACACCACAGAGAAAATACTATAAGGAAGTAGAATTACCAGCAAAAGTTGATCCTAAACAAGCAAAATCAACATACAAAAATGGAGTACTAGAAGTAGACTTAAAGAAGACAAAAGAAGAATCAAAGGGATCTCCAATAAAGATTGAGTAAGTACTTTGAAATTATAAGAGCTTTTTAGGCTAAAGTACTTTCATACGTAGAAAGAAATCTTTCTGATACTTGCTTGTACATGTCAATTTGCTTCTTGATCGTTGGGCCTAGTTTCTTTAGAGCTTCCTCAAAGTGTCTCATTTCTATTTTTATTTCTTTTAAACTATTTTTTGCAGTTTCTGGGCTATTCTTTTTAATATATTCTCTTATTGCTAACATAGAAGCGGTTTCACATATAGCAGCAATATCTGCTCCAGTGTAGCCTTCTGTTATTTCTGCAAGCTTATCAAAATTGACGTCAGAAGCTATAGGCTTTTTCTTTGTATGTATCTTGAATATTTCCTTTCTAGCTTCTAGGTCGGGAGGTGGAACGTAAATAATTCTATCGAATCGTCCTGGCCTAAGTAAAGCAGGATCTACAATATCTGGCCTGTTAGTTGCGGCAATTACCACTACGTTGCTTAACTCTTCAAGCCCATCAAGTTCTGTTAACAGTTGAGCAACTACTCTTTCCATAACATTTGAATCTGAAGTCCCATAGCCTCTAGCTGGTGCAACGCTATCTATTTCGTCAATGAAGACTATGCATGGTGCTGCTTGCTTAGCCTTTCTAAATATTTCTCTTATTGCTCTTTCAGATTCTCCAACCCATTTACTTAAGATTTCTGGCCCTTTTATGCTTATGAAGTTAGCTTCGCTTTCATTTGCTAGTGCTTTAGCTAGAAGTGTTTTTCCAGTCCCAGGAGGCCCAAATAAGAATACACCCTTAGGAGGCTTTGTGTTTGTATATTCAAAAACCTCTCCATACTTTAGAGGCCACTCTACAGCTTCTTGAAGTTCTTCTTTTACATTACTTAAACCTCCTACGTCTTCCCAATGTACATTTGGAACTTCAACTAAAACTTCTCTCATAGCACTTGGTTCAACATCTTTTAAAGCATCTTGGAAGTCTTGCATTGTAACTTGAATTTTGTTTAAAACTTCTGCAGGAATCTTTTCTGCTTGAAGGTCTATTTCTGGTAGTACTCGTCTTAATGCCCTCATTGCGGCTTCCTTACAGAGTGCAGCAAGGTCTGCTCCAACGAAGCCATGTGTTATATCTGCAATTCTTGTAAGATCTACGTCTTTAGCTAAAGGCATACCTCTAGTATGAATTTGTAGTATTTCTAACCTTCCCTGCCTATCTGGAACTCCTATTTCTATTTCTCTATCGAACCTTCCAGGTCTTCTTAGAGCAGGATCTATAGCATTTGGTCTATTTGTTGCACCTATTACAACAACTTTTCCTCTTGACTCAAGGCCATCCATCAAGGCAAGAAGTTGAGAAACTACTCTTTTTTCTACCTCTCCTGTAACTTCTTCTCTCTTTGGAGCAATACTGTCGATCTCATCTATGAATATGATACTTGGTGCGTTTTCTTTTGCTTGCTTAAATATTTCTCTTAGCCTTTCTTCACTTTCTCCATAGAATTTACTCATTACCTCTGGACCACTTATCGAGAAAAAGTTAGCATTACTTTCACTTGCAACTGCCTTAGCTAACAAAGTCTTTCCAGTTCCAGGTGGACCATAAAGTAAAACTCCCTTCGGAGCTTCAATGCCCAACCTTTCAAAAAGTTCTGGATGCCTTAGTGGGAGTTCAACCATTTCTCTTATTTTTTGAATGGCATCTCTAAGACCTCCTATGTCTTCATAACTAACTCTTGGAACTCCACTTGGAATTCCTTTAGCAACTTCTTCACTTATCGTAATGTTTGTTTCAGGAGTTATAATTACTGCTTCAACTTGTGGGGATATTCCTGTAACAACGAAGTCAACTTTGTTTCTCATTATATTTATTGTAACGATATCACCTCTTGCAACAACTCTTCCTTCAAGCAATTGAAGTATATAAGATTCTCCCCCAAATATTCTTAACGGTTGAGTTGGAGCCAAAGTAACTCTTTCAGCTATCTTTGCCTCAACTCTTTTTATTGTAACCTTATCATCTAATCCAACACCAGCATTTTCTCTTGTTTGTTTATCCATCCTAATTACTTCTTTTCCAGAATCTTCTGGTCTACCATGCCAATAAATAGCAAAAGTTCTTCTCTTTCCAACAATTTCAACTACATCACCAGAAGTTAAACCCATATCTTTTGCTACTTGAGGATCAATTCTAACTATGCCTCTCCCTGCATCATTTGGATAAGCTTCAGCAACTTTTAACGTAAATTGTCTTTGACTCATCTTCTTTCTGATTTAATATTTTTTAGCTATCTTAATAAACTTTTTTCTATTAGCTTAGGGTATTTTTCAACAAAAATAATCTTCAAAAAGAAACTATATACTTACACTACAGAAATACAACGATAAGACTTTCAAGTTAAAACATATCAACTTCCTGTAAAGTCTCTAAAATAAAGTTTTTATACCTTCTCCTATGAAGAATGGAGGGACCAATATGCCTCTAGTGAATGAGCGAGATTTACTTCTACCTGCTCTGAAGGAAGGTAAAGCTGTAGGTGCTTTTAACGCAAACAATATGGAGATGGTACAAGCTTTTATATGGGCTGCCGAAGAAGTTTCTAAAGAAATTGGAGAACAGGTAGACCTAATAATTCAGTTGAGTCCTGGAGCAAGTAAGTATGCTGGATGGGCATTAGGAGCTGGAATGGTTAAGATCGCTGCATCAGAAACAGATATTCGTATTGCTCTTAACCTTGATCATGCAACCGAAATTGAGCAAGTCAAAAAGGCTCTTGATGCAGGGTTCACTGCTGTACTTTTTGATGGTTCTTCTTTACCTCTTGAAGAAAACATAAAACAAACTCGAAAGGTTGTTGAAATGTGTCATGAAAAAGGAGTACCAGTAGAAGCTGAACTTGGAAAAATTCCAAAAATTGAAGACTATTTCTCTTCGGCTGAAATTGCTCAATTAAGGTCACTTCAACCAGCAGAAGCAGTAAGAATAATCCGTGAGAGAGCTGGAAAGTCTGTTGAAGAACTCATGGCTAAGCCTGAGGATGTTGAGTACTTCGTAAAGAAAACTGGTTGTGATTTTCTTGCTGCTGCCTTTGGATCTATACATGGTATCTGGGATGACATATGGCCGGTAAGGATCGATAGGCTTATTGCTATACAAGAAAGAATGCGTATTCCTCTTGTTTCTCATGGCTCTTCTGGAATACTTATGACTCCTAAAGACGCCCACGAAAAAGGAATTGTTCTTATGAAAGGTGAAGGGACTCTTCTAGATGCCATCAAAACTGGTGGTGTTACAAAAGTTAATGTTGCTACAGCTCTTTCTATCGCCTTTATTGAAGGCTTTGTCAACACTTACAAGGCTAACCCAAGCGAAAAAGATTTTAGAAAGTTTGGTAGTGCTGCTCGTGATAAAGTAAAAGAAAAAGCTAAAGAGTACATAAGGCTCTTTGCTGGACGAGTTTAAGTTAGCTTATCTCTTATCTTTACTAAAGAGGGTATCACTTTTTTATCATTTAGAACAAGGCGATTTCATTTTATCAGACGACTACCAACTCAAAATTTTTCGAAACCATAAATTGGTTTGGGTTCTAGAATTTATTCTTTTACTTTTTAACTCAAATGCTCTACCAGTAAACAAAAAGAAAGATTTAACAATAGTTTTGTAGATCTTATACGAAAGAATATGAAATTTATAGGAAGAATAGCGGATGGCTCGACCGAAACAACAGCTAGACTAATCTTGTTAAAAGACTTCGAAAGGAGTGTTTCTTCTGAAGAACTTGTCGTAATAAAGAACGGAGGAGATGAAAGACCAATAAATCAAATACTAGGCGTACTTAGAGAAGGGCTTGGAAAAAATGAATTCCTTAGCCATACTGCTTATAGACCCGATGTAGCCTATATGCGTCATGGAGGTGAACCTTCAGGAGCTAGAGAAGTTTATTCTTTTGTGATAAAACCAATAGGTGTAATTACTGAAAATGGTATAGAGCTTAACAAAATCATAATTCAACCTCGTTCTCCTGTTTACTTGCAAGAGGAAGAGGATAAACCCTTAGAAAAAATAGTAAAAGGAAATGAAGTCTTATGGATGGATGCTCACTTAGAAAACCATAAAATGTGGAAAGTTCCTGTACTGAAAAACTTTATTCCTTACCATGTAGGTATCTATGGTAGTACAGGAAGTGGAAAGTCTTGGTTCACACGTTATGTTCTTGTCCCACTTTATATAAATGCAGGTTATAAAGTCTTAATACTTGATTGGAGTGGTACTGACTATGTACCATATCTTCAAGACTCAAATGAAGTTGAAATCATGAAAATTACAGAAATAGCACTTGACGAAGAAGCTATCCTAAGTTATTTTCAAGATAAAACCTATGACTTTTCAAGAAACGATAACGTAAAAGATGGTTTTGATGAGTTTATAGAAGGTTGGACTGAAAAAGTAAAAGCAATAGCTAATCTTCCTTCAATAAGTAAAGACCCTGCTGAGGTCTTATATGTACAACTTAAAGAATATGTTGAAAAAAGTATAAACAATATAACTAGAAAAGATTGGCAATCTTCTGCATTAAGAGCAGCAAGGAGAGTATTCAGAAGACTAAAACCACGTGACTTAGCTCCAGTAATGGGCACAATAAGCATAGAAGAGTTACTTAAGAAGTTCGAAAATAAAAAGGTACTTGTAGTTGATATGGGAGGTACAATAGCAGAAGCTAAGCTTGGGTTTTTCTTGTCTCTTGCAAAGCAACTTTATAGTATAATGGAATCTGGAAATGATGTAAATATTGCATTGGTAATAGACGAAGCTCCGCAATATGCTCCATGGGAACCAAGAGGAATTCAAAGTGAAACTTCGGAAATGATAAAAAACTTAGCAGCACTTGGAAGAAAAAGGATGCTTAACTTAACTTTAATTGCACAAGGAATAAAAGGAGAAATAGGAATAAATGCTTCAGTAAGGAGAAACCTTAACTCCCATTTCTTTGGAAGAATACATCCATTAGATGCTGGCGGAGAAGGTGGCGCTTTAGAGTGGCTTTCTCCATATGGCATAAATGCTGATCAGATGTTACAGTTAAAGCCAGGAAAGTTTTACTTCTCAGGTGCTATGAACCCTTCACCTGTCCCACTGCTTGTAACTTATGAACCTCCAGGTGAAGAAATTTGAGTGAAGAACCATTAGATTGGGTAACATTACCTCTTGACCTTCAACACCGCTTCTTTGAGTTTGCTGAGCAGGAAGCTAATATTACAACAAAAGCAATTCAAGAACTAAGTAGTAAACTTAATGAGTTAAAAAAGCTTGTAATGCCATACATAAGAAAATTCGAGACTTCGAGTAAGGTAAGAACAGTTGCTGCTGTTGATGGCTCAAGATCTCCAAGGCTTAGTGAAAGATTAGGAGTAAGGTATGGTGTTTTTGCTACTGGGGTGGTATATTTAGAAGGTGTAAAGAAAAAAGATGAGAAGTTTGAAGCAGGAACTTTTAAGAGAAAGCAAGCGTTATCTCAAGATAAAAGTAAATACTTCTTCGATTTATTGTCAACTTATGTCGAAAGAAAACTTGCATTAGAAGCATTGGAAAAATGTGATCTTTTAATCTTGGATGGTAGTTTTTATAGCTTTTTATATCCTGTTTTAAGGATGAAAAAAGTTGGGCTTTATGGGGCTCAAGAAGAGAAGCTTATGAGAGAAACCTTTGAAATAACAGAAAAAATAAGAAAAAGTGGAAAAGCAATAGGTATAATAAAGCGAAGTCATACCCGTGCTATAGGTGGTTATATTTCGCTTAAGGATAGAGAGAACCCCCTTGTAACTATTATCGATAAACTTACACTTTCAATTCTAATGCCTGAGCAAACTATATTTAATTATGAGGACCTAATTGGAGAAATTCCAGTACAAGTATATACTCAACTAGCACAGTTTGCTTTAACTAAAAATTGGCCTAAAGAGGATCCACTAAAAGAAGCTGAAAGAAAAGTTTTTGCACCATTTGAAGCATTAAAATTACAGAAAGATGGCATAAAGGAAATGCGCCGTCTGCAAGTTAAAGCTTACAACAACCTTCCTCCTTGTGAAGTGGAATATCCTTCTTCAGTTGGTACCAAGAAAGTACATGATTGGCTTGGACAAAAAGACTTCTTTAACGAATCCACAAACCTTCCAATGGCTCTAGATCTAGTTGATAGTTTGGTTGAAATCCCCTCAAAATTTATAGACGAGTTTGTTTCTGAAGTAGAAGGAAGAGTACTTGACACTATCTTGTTACAGAAAGAGGACTACGAAGTTGCAAGAATGTTTTTTACTTTACTTAATCCGCAAAAGCCAATGTAGCTTTCCTTTTAAATACTTAAATACTTTGAAAGATAACACTAATTTATGAAAGAGCGAGAGAAAGCGATAGAGTGGTTCAAAAACGCTAGGTTTGGAATATTCATTCATTGGGGTATATACTCTATATTAGGACGAGGAGAGTGGGTAATGCAAAATGAAAAAATCCCAATAAAAGACTACGAAAAACTTAAAGATATTTTTAATCCAACCTTGTTCAATGCAGAGGAGTGGTGTAGAATATTTAAATATTCTGGAGCAAAGTACATAACATTTACAACAAAGCATCATGATGGTTTTTGTATGTTTGACACAAAACTCACTAACTATAAAGTAACGAACACTCCATTTAGGAGAGATATAACAAAAGAACTGGTTGAAGCATGTAGAAAGGAGGGGTTAAAAGTTTTCTTTTACTACTCTCTTCTAGATTGGCATCATCCAGACTATTATCCATTAGGGATGACAGGACAATACTCTGGAAGACCTGAAGGAGGTAACTGGGAAAAGTATCTTGAGTACTACCATGGCCAAGTTAAGGAACTTTGTACAAACTATGGTGAAATTGGTGGACTTTGGTTTGATGGTTGGTGGGATAAACCAAATGCTAACTGGAAACTTAATGAATTGTACGAAACAATTCATGACTTACAACCTTCTGCTCTAATTGGAAACAACCACCACGTAGATCCGTTCTATGGAGAGGATTTTCAAATATTTGAGCAAGATATTCCAGGTGAAAATACAGCTGGCTTTAACAAGGCAAATGTTTCAAATCTTCCATTGGAAACATGTCTTACCATGAACAATAGTTGGGGATATAACTCTTCAGACAAAAATTATAAATCCTTAGATACTATAAAAGAATACTTTAATAAAGCCTGGTCTAAAGGTGCAAACCTACTACTTAATGTAGGCCCATTGCCAAATGGTAAGTTGGTTCCAGAACAAGTAGAAATATTGCAAAAAATTGGGACGTGGATGAGAAGTTTAGAACTTTAATTGCTAAAAAATCATTTTTTCAACTTTTTAGTTTATAGAGTTTCGTAACTTACTGAACTACAAATTCATTAGTAAAAAGAAAACATATTTAAATGCAATCTCTCTTTTCTTGCGCATGACGGAAAAAATAAAAGTTGGAATCATTGGTTGTGGTGGAATAGCAAGAGCAACTCATATTCCAAACTATAAAAAAATTTCAGATGTAGAAATTGTTGCGTGTGCTGACGTAAATATTGAGGCTGCTAAAAAAACAGCAGAAGAATTTAACATCGCAAAATACTACAAAGACTACAATGAGATGCTTGAAAAGGAAAACTTAGATGCTGTAAGCGTTTGTACCCCAAATGTTCTTCATAAAGATCCTGCAATAGCTGCAATGAAGCACGGAGCTCACGTTCTTACTGAGAAGCCTATGGCTGGAAGTTTAAAAGATGCTAAAGAAATGTACGAAGCTTCTAAGAAGTACAACAAAATTTTAATAGTCGGATATCAAACAAGATTTCGTGTAGATATAATAGCATTAAAAACTCTAGTAGAGTCCGGAGAACTAGGAGAAATTTATTATTCAGAAGCATTACACTTGCGGAGATGGGGAATTCCAGTCAGCCCAACTTTTCTTAACAAGAGTTTATCTGGAGGAGGGCCACTTCTAGACATAGGCTGCTATGCTGTAGATTCTGCGATGTACGTACTTGGTTTCCCAAAACCAAAATCAGTTCTTGGTGTTACTTATAATAAGTTTGGAAAAAACCCAGAGATGGCAAAAAAAGGAGGCTGGGGCGGAGCTTGGAAACCAGAAGAATTTCAGGTTGAAGATAATGCTTTTGCGTTCATAAAGTTTGAAAATGGTATGTCGATGCTGCTTGAAACAAACTGGGCTTCTTTCATAAAAGAAGATGGGCTTAATCTAGTTCTACTTGGGACAAAAGGAGGAGCACAACTAAAACCTTTAGAGCTGTATAAAGAAATAATGGGATCAAGAGTTACAATAACCCCTCAAGATAAGATTCCAGAAGTTGACATATACAATCAAAGAATTGCTAAATTTGTAGAATCTGTAAAGAGTGGTAAAGCTCTGTTTTCTCCAGCTATAGAAGGTCTGAAGGTTCAAGCAATTTTAGATGCAATATATAACTCCGCAGAAAAAGGAAAAGAAGTACCCGTAGAATGGGATTTTTGAGCCTTAACTAACTTCTATTCCGTATTTTTTTGCTAAGATTTCCATTTGTTCTTCATAGTCCTGAATTCCCTGAAAGTATAGCTTTGTAGCTTCATCATCTAGTTTTTCTTTTCCAATTTTATTTATTAAAGCTTCTGCTATTTTTTCAGCTTTTGTTTTTTCCTTTTTCTTTTTGAAGAGTATCATTTTCTGCGCTCTTGTTGCAGAAACATTATAAAAATTTTTTCCATGTAATCCTTTTTAAGCCACTTATGAGTAGTAGTAAATTAACAGTTTTTAAGGATCTCTTCAATTATCTTTTTTGCTCTCAAAATGTCTTGAATTTGCTGTGGCCCAGATATTTCTCTTTCTATAGTAATTGCTCCTCTATAACCTAAAGAAACTAATTTTGGAATAAGTGCCTTGTAGTTTACTTTTCCATCGCCTAAAGGTTTTTCCTGACCTAAGCTGTAACCATCTCTTGGGTATTCACCATCTTTTGCATGAACACCTCTTACATACTTGCCTATAACATCCAGAGCATCAACAGGATTAGCCTTACCATATAAAATCAGATTTCCTGCGTCGAAGTTTACTCCAACATTATCTAATCCAATATCTTGTATAGTTCTCAGTAAAGTTACAGGAGTTTCTTGTCCAGTTTCAAACCAAAAACTTTGCTCGTTTTTTCCAATATAGCTTATTACATCCTTAAGAGTTGGGATCAAAGTAATATAATGTGGATCATTTGGATTTTCAGGTATAAAACCAACATGCGTTGTTACACTTTCTACTTCAACTTTTTTTGCAAAGTCTGATCCTTTCTTTAGTGCTTTTGCTCTCACTTCTCTAGTTTCTAGTGGAACCAAGCCTATAGTTAATGGTCCTTGAACGAAGTTCCATATCGGAGTTCCAGGTAAACCAGTCCACATTGTTGTAATTTCAACACCATAATCTTGAGCAGTCTTTTTCAAGTGTAAGGCCATCTCATCGTTAAAATACTCCATAGTCCAACAAGAAACTTGTGCTGTTGGAAATCCAAGATCCTTTAACTTTTTAAATTCTTCTTCCATGTTTGGTCTTAGTCCAACTATTACCCCTAACTTTAGATTTGCCATTTTGCCTCTAGTTAAACTAAAGTAGCAACTTAAAAACTTTTCAAAAAATGAGTTTAACCTTGTAATTAAGGTCAAACTTTTGATTCTTCTGTATTCTTTAAAGATGTCGCAATCTAGCACTAAAGAACAGTTGCATAAAAGTTTATAAACACGTATTACTAATGAATCAAGAAATGATTTCAAAAGTTCCTGTTAATTTAGATAAGGTTAAGAAAGAGGAAATCAATAAAGAAGTACTTCGAGTAGCTATAATTGCTGAACTTGATGCAATAAACTTATATGAACAACTTGCTCAAGCTACAGACAATGAAGATATAAGGAAAGTTCTTTTGGATATAGCAAAAGAAGAAAAGACACATTTTGGCGAATTTCAGGCTTTATTACTAAAAGAAGATAAAGAACAAGTTCTAGAACTTGAAAGAGGCAAAAAAGAAGTAGAAGAGTTAACCGAAAAATAGTTTTTTTATTTTTCAGCAATTTCCAATATTTTTACTATATCTTCTTTGCTTAGCTTCACGAAGTTACCTACAGTTGAAGTGCCATTGTTTGTACATCTTGAAGCTATTTCTTCAAACTTTTTTTCAGGTACATTCAACTCTTTTAAAGTAGTTGGTAGTCCTAATTTCTTGAAGAACTCTTTTAGTTGTTCTATACCTTCTAAGGCAGTCTTTTCTAAAGATTCGAAATTTGGTTCTATGCTCCATACTCTAGCAGCAAATTGTACAAATTTATCTATTCGATGTTTATATACATACTTCATCCAAGCTGGAAAGATTACTGCAAGTCCTGCGCCATGTGTGACATCGTATAGGCCGCTAAGCTCATGTTCTATAAGATGCGAAGCCCAGTCTCCTGTTCTTCCAGTACCCAACAAGCCATTATGAGCAATTGTACTTGCCCACATGAGTTCAGCCCGAGCAGCATAGTTTTTTGGTTCTTCTAGTACAATTTGAGCATTTTTAATTATAGTTTTTAGCGTAGCTTCGCACAATCTATCTGTTAAGTCAGTGTCAACAGTATTTGTAAAGTAACGTTCCATAACATGAGCCATCATGTCTGCTACTCCACATGCCGTATAGTATGGAGAAACAGAAAATGTTACCTCTGGATTCATTATAGCAAATTTTGGGCGTATAACATCGTTATCCAATGAGCGTTTATACCAGCCTTCTTCGTTAGTAATGACTGAGCTATTGCTAGCTTCACTTCCTGCACCGGGTATTGTGAGTATAACTCCAACTGGTAAAGTTTCCCTTGGTGTAGCCTTACCTATATAAAAATCCCATACGTTTCCTTCATAAGGTACTCCGACTCCAATAGCCTTGGCAGAATCAATTACACTACCTCCACCAACAGCAAGAATAAAATCAATTTTATTTTCTCTACATATCTTTATTCCTTCCTGCACCAAGCTTAACCTTGGGTTTGGCTTTACTCCAGGAAGTTCAATGAACTTTACTCCAGCCTTTTCTAGTGAGTTAACTACTTTTTCATAAAGGCCTATTCTTTTTATGCTTCCACCACCATAATGAAATAAAATTTTGTTACTGTACTTTTTTACTTCGTCTCCAACTAAGCTTTCAGTATCTCTTCCAAAGATTATCTTTGTTGGACTAATAAACTCAAAGTTTTCCATGATGCTCACCTTTCCGTAAGTGAAAAAAGCTTAAGCATTTAATAAGTATTTCTTTAAATTCGCATGTTAGATTTTATTTTTCGACTAAGTAACAACTTCGAGCAAACTTAATAATAGTTACCCTATTAAGGTATAAACGTACTTGGATTTTTATTCTCAGAACTCAAGCCCCTCATCCGGTTAAAAAGCGAGCTCGAAAAGTGGCAAGATTTTTACTTTAAAGTCATTTGTTTTAAGATATTCGTCTTTTCTTCCATCATGAATTAACAAACCTTCTTTAACATTAAAGCTCTTAATGAAATTTAATAAATTTCTTGTTTCTGGAGTTGACTTGACTTCAATGGAAACCATCTTTTCATTCTTTATTAAGAAATCTTTCTTTTGTCCCTTTCCTCCAATAAAACTTGACATCGAGTAAAGAAGCTACGACTGCTTCTAGAAACCTTCCCCTCTCCACCTCACTATGAAACCCAAAAATTAAGACCAATGATATGGATAGATTTTTTGCAACTTTCTACTGGCTAGTAAAATCGAAACCCTGAAATTCTTCACAATTCTTATTAAGTAGGAAAACCTCAAGTAGAACAGATTTTTAAGTTCCTACTTAAATCATCCAAATTTAAGATCATTCCAGGGTTTTGATAGAAACCATCGATTAAACTGATCAAGAGTTCTTCATTTACATCCTTAAACTTCGTTGGCAAGTCCCTATAAATTATCTTACCGGCAACGTTCTCCCTCAGATATTCCGATATTCTCCTTTCATTGGTCTCTTTTACGATCTCCGGAAAGGGCTTCCTAAGATATTCTGGGAAAGAAAGGAATAATTCTTCTTCCCAAACCTCGAAATTTCCCACCCTCTTCTCCTTTTTCAATTCGAGGAATTCTTTGAGCGATAGAGGCTCTAGCCTTAGGAAGGTATGCCTCCCCACTAAGTTTGAATAGGCTTCTTTTTCTAAATCGACATATTTATTAGTCGACATTGATATGCCCAAATGTTAGTTATGAGTATGTAAGCGGCTCTCCGACATGGATTGGACATTTTACCTTCTATACTTATCAAAATCTTTTAAATCTTTAAGAAACTTTACGTCACCCTCATCGATACCAATGGAAATTTGCAGATTACACTCTTTGTTTATATGATAAATTAGTTTAACGAGTCGCCCATTTGATCAGAACCTAGAGATTTTCTAGGATAAAAAATTACAGCTATAGGAAAGGTTCCCTCTGTATATACTCTGTCTTTTATTAAGTATGAACATAAACAACCAACTAGAGATAAAGAAACAAAAATGCCCAAACCAAAGGAAGATGTAAAATAAGTCTCGACTGAGTGTATAAGCTTTTGAACCAATTATGCTAATAGAACTTGACTAAGCCTTATCTTGCACATAAGGTTTTCCTTCTCTTAAAGCTATTTCAGCGCGAGTTAGTTCTTTTCCTAAGTATGCTGCATGATCTAACCTTGAGACTAAATTTTCATTTAAGATTCGTCTGTACAACTCTTCTGCGTTTTTCCCTCGAAATTCATACTTTGTTTTTCTTCCATCTTTTAATCTATGTTCTACTAAGATTTCATTGTTTTCAATTTTTATTACAAAAAATCCTCTTGGGTCTTCTTTAAATTCCATCCTTTTATTTCTGTATTGTTTTTCTAAGATCTCTTCCGCAGTACTCCAATTGTTCTCATAAACATGCGCAGAAACAGAAACAACTACTAAACTTCCAACAGGAAAGCCAACTTTATCTGAAATATGGTGTTGTAGTTTTCTTAATGCAAAAACATTGAGTAACCAAGCTCCAAACATATCATGGCTTCTAAAAGTACACATTTGATGAAGTTTTCCAAACTTTATGCTCCAGACTATTTCAATTAAACATGGAGGATTAGAAGAGACTAAGTCAAACTCATGTCTCCATGTAACAGCGATAGCTCTTCTTGTAAATGGTTTTTCCTTTAATTTTTTAGCTATAAGTTCAATCTGATCAAGAATTGCGTGAGCTTCTTTAATCATTTTTGGTTCTAAAGAGCTTCTAACATTCTCACTCATAGAAGAAACCTTTAAGCCAAATAGTCGTTCTCCATAAGTATACTCAACACCTTCTGGCTTTATTTGATTAAAAAACGTTAAGTAGTAGTTTTCAAGGTCTTCTCTATTTATCGGCAACCAAGGAGGAAGATCTCTTTCTTCATTGTTTATTACAGATATTATTCCAAGAACTTCTTTTTGTTTTATGTTGTATTCTGTTTGTTTTACTTCTCCAAATTTCATCACTAGGTCTAAGGCCTCTAACCAAACCTCAGAAATAAGATCTCCTTCTACACGAAACACTTTATCTTCAGAAAATAAACTTTCAACTTCTTTTTCTTTTTCATCTACAACTATAGGGTTACTAAATGGTTCTTCTTCTTTAGATACTTCGTTAAGTATGCTTATGATTTTTGATTTTAGTTCTTCTAAGTTTTTTGTATTTCTTAGATCCATTATTTTTATGTTTTTTCTTAAAGTTTCAATTGCTTCTTTTGGAATGTTTCTATCAACAAAGGCTTGCGTCCCAATTATCTGGTAATCTTCATTTATGCCATTATCAAAAAAGTTAATTATAATATTTCCTGTTTTCATTAGGTCTTCTCCACATACTATGATGTACTTTATTCTTGGATTAGCTAAAATATTCTTAATTAAGGGATTTATCCCATAAGTAGTACGTAAGTTCCCTATAACCGCAAACTTTTCTTTTGGTAGGTCTAGGAAAAGCTCCTTTTTTGTCCATAAAGTACATATTGCAACGTTGCTTCTTGGGTTTCCAACTATAAGTTCGCTTTTGTGATATAAAGGCCAAGTATTGAGTTCAATTTCAGATTTTTTCATTGACAGTCTACCCTCTAATCAAGATATGTTTTTAAAGTTTAGTAATAAATCAAACTTAAAAGGAAGCTCTATCAAAAAATGCAAAAGATCCTATAGTTATATTTGACCATTCTTCTCAAATTAGAGAGCCTCTTAAAGAATAAGATAAAAAAGTTTAAAAATTGAGTTAACTATTGATGCTTCATGAGTTCAAAATCAAGAACCGTTCTTTTTGTTTGTGTTGAAAACAGCTTCAGAAGCCAAATTGCTGAAGCTTTTTTTAATCATTTCGCTCCTGAAGGCTGGATTGCTGTAAGTGCAGGTAATAAACCAGCAAGAAAAGTTCATCCAAATGCAGTACTTCTGATGAAGGAGAAGGGCATAGATATTTCTAAAAAAAGACCAAAGTTACTAACTAAAGAGCTACAAGAAGTTGCGGATATTGCAATAATAGTTTGCGGAGGAAACGAATGTCCAGTGGTCTATACAAAATATGTTGAGGAATGGAACTTTCCAGATCCTGCAAAAATGTCTTTAGATGAAGCAAGAAAAATTAGAGATGCTATAGAAGAAAAAGTTCTCGAATTAATCAAGAAATTAGATGTAATAGCATTAAGATCAAAACCATCATTTAGCTTAAAATAAATGTAAGAATCTCTTAAGGAACGCTCATAATTCAGCAAGATATTCTTTGATTATTTCGTCCTTCGGATTTAGAAGCATAGTTTTAGTGTCACCATATTCTATAATTTGTCCTGAATAAATAAATGCAATATAATCAGAAACTCTTGCTGCTTGTTGAATATTGTGCGTTGATAACACAACGGTATGCTCAAAGCTTATTTTTTTAATTAGATTTTCTATTGCAATCATAGAAAAATAATCTAGCGCACTGGTTGGTTCGTCCATCAAAACTACTTCAGGTTCAAGAACTATTGCTCTTGCAATACATAATCTTTGTTGTTGTCCTCCACTTAGTTTGATAGCGAGGAAGCTAAGCCTATCCTTCACTTCGTTCCATAGATTTACCTTAACTAATGCTTCTTCAACTAAGGACTGTATTTCTTTTTCATCTTTTACTCCATTAACTCTCAAACCAACAGCAACGTTGTCATAAACGCTCATATTTGGAAAAGGATTTGGTTTTTGGAAAACGAAACCTATCTTTTTTCTTACCTCTATTGGATTAACTTTATATATATCGGTGTCGTCTATGAGTATGCTTCCACTTACTTTGGCACCTCTTTTTAATTCATGTGTTCTATTTATACATCTTAGAAGCGTTGATTTTCCTCCACCACTTGGACCAATTATAGCTGTAACTGAATTTTCAGGTATTTCAAGATTTATATCTCTTAAAACCTGTCTTTTTCCATACCATGCACTTAAGTTTCTGATCTTAATTTTTGCTTTCATCTTTTTTGAATCACTCTTGACAAAAGGTATATTGAAAGCTCAATAATAGTTAGAACTAATGCTGCGCCCCAAGCCTTTTCTTGCCAATCTTTCCAAGGTGACATAGCGTAGTTATAGATTAATAGAGGTAGTGCTGAAATAGGCTTTGTTGGATCAAAACTAAGACTTGGGCTACCAAATGATGTAAAGATTAGAGGCGCTGTTTCTCCTAAAATTCTTCCAAGAGCTATAAGAGTACCAGAAAGAATCATTGGCATTGCTTCTCTAACTATCACAAAGATTAGTACCTTCCAATCTTCAAGCCCCAAACTTACTGCAGACTCAAAGATATCGTATGGAACTAATTGAAGTGCTTCTTCAAAAACACTTACCATGATTGGTATTGCGAGAACAGAAAGTGCTAAAGCTCCTGCCAGTGCTGAAAATCCTGTTACTGGTACTACAGTAAGATATATAAAAACTCCAGCAACTATGCTTGGAGTTCCTATTAATAAATCATTAGCTATTTTTATGAGTTCCTTTACTTTAACACTTCTAGACTTGTAAAGGTAGATAGAAACAGCTAGGGCTATTGGTATACTGGTCATCATACTCATTACAGATAAAACTAATGATCCTACTATAGCATTTACTATTCCGCCCCCAGATTGTCCTGGAGGACTTGGTAATGCTAAAAAGAACTCAAAGTTTATTGCTTTTATGCCTCTTACTGCAGTTGTTCCAACTATAAGTAGAAGTGGTATCGCTACGATCACAAATGAAAACGTAGCAAAAGCATTGAGTAACTTGTCGTTAATTTCCTTAACATCTACCATTTCCTAACGAGCCACCTCTCAGCAATGATGATTATGATTGAAACTGCTTCTAGTACTAAAGCCAGAGAAATCAGAGAAGAAACATGTAATGGTTCAATAGCCTCTGTAAGCTCATTTGCGATGACTCCTGGAATCGTATACCCTGGACTAAAAAGAGACAAAGAAATGTTTGGCATGTTTCCAATTACCATTACTACCGCCATAGTCTCTCCGAAAGCTCTGCCAAATGCTAATATTGCTCCACTAACTAAAGCTCTTTTAATGTACGGTAAGCTTACATAAGCTATCACTTCATGTTTATGTGCTCCAAGGCTATACATTGCTTCTTTTAAGTCATCAGGAACACTATCAAGAGCGCTCTTTACTGTAACTACCATAAAAGGAGTGATCATGAAGGACAAAATCAGTATTGCACTCATTACATTAAGTCCTGAAACACCCTGGCTTGAAAAGAGTGGTATGAATGCAAGATGACCAAGAGTAGGTTCTAAAAAACTATTTACAAAAGGTACAAGATAAAAAATGCCCCAGAGGCCTATTACTACACTTGGTATGCCTGCTATTAGCTCAACTATTGCAGTAAGGAGTCCAGAAACTCTAGGGTCTACAACTTCAGATAAAAATATAGCCGTTCCAATGCTTATTGGAAAAGAAATAGTTAAAGAAAAAACTGAAGTAGTTATTGTACCATAGATAAAAGGTAATGCTCCAAACATGTTTTTGTTAGGGTCCCATCTTATGTTGGTTATAAACTGAAGTCCATAAGTTTTCCAAGTTAGCTGTGAGTTTACTATAAGTTCATACAAAAATGTAAAAAATATTGTCAAATATAAAAATGACAAAAAGAGTGTTATTAAATCAAAAATTTTGTTTGTTCTCATTTTATTTTTTACCTACTTTTACCATTTAATTAACGAAATAGTGTTTAAGTCAATTTTAACAACTTCTTGCGGTAGAGGAACATAATAAAGGTCTGGAGCATACTTCTGGCCATCTGTAACTGCCCATTTAAGGAAATCAACTAAAGCCTTAGCTTTTTCAGTGTCTTTTAAGTAACTTAGGTCTCTAAATACCAATATATAAGTAAAGCTAACTATTGGGTAAGAATTTTTTCCATCAGCATTTACTAAACTAACATTTTCCCAACATTCGTCTCCTTTAGGAAGCGTGACTGCTTTCGCTGCAACTGCAGCTTTTATGTTGTCAATTGTAGCATCTACAAAATTTCCATCTTTATTCTTTAAGAGTGCAAACGTTATGTTGTTTTGTAAGGCATAAGCAAGTTCAATGTATCCTATGCTGTATGGTGTTTGCTGGATAATTGCAGAAACTCCAGGATTACCTTTGCCTTGAAGACCTCTATTTCCAATACTTTGTGGATAAGCAAATGTTAGACCAAAACCAACTTTTTGTTTCCACTCATTACTTACAGCAGATAAGTATTGTGTGAAGACATAGTTTGTTCCACTTGCATCTGCCCTTTTTACGAGTATTATTTCTTTATTTGGCAAATTGATACCAGGATTGTCTATTGCTATCGCAGGATCGTTCCACTTAGTAATTTCTCCAAGGTACATCTTTGCCAGAGTTATTCCATCTATTCTTAGTCTGGTATTTTTCAATTCAGGAATATTGTACGCAATTACTACCGCCCCAATTGTTTCTGGAATATGAAGTACCCCTTTAAAGCTAGCATTATTAAGTTGATCTTTTGAGAGTGGTGCATCACTACCCGCAAAGTCAACTAACTTCTTAGCTATGCTACTTTGCCCTCCTCCACTCCCTATAGGTTGGTAGTTAACAATCACCTTTCCTTTAGTTAAGTTTGCGTAAACACTACTCCACTTATCGATAAGTGGATATGGGAAAGTTGCGCCTGCACCTAACAAGGTTATTCTTCTTTGTGAAGTATAGTAATTGTAGGTTAATACTAAAGCTATTGCTATTACTGCTATTATTGAAAGCAAAAATATGTTTCTTTTTTTCATTCTTCTCACCGTGCGTCTCTCATTGCAATACTGAAGATATTGATTATCTAAATACTCTATTTTGATCTATTGTCATCTATTTAGATAAAGAAAATAAATAAATACCATTTACTTTCATAAAGTCAAGGAATGGCTTCCTCAGAAGTAGAAATAAGAAAAGTTCAGATTACTGGGAAAGGTACTTATGTTGTCTCTTTACCAAAGTGGTGGATTAAGAATTTAAAAATAAAAAGAAGTGACCTTATAGAAATTAAACCTTTATTAAACTCTTCTTTAATTATTTCTCTTCATAAAAAGAGATCCACAAAAGAATCCTTTTTAGTTTCTTTAGATGCGTCACGTTTCGAAAATCTTGACGACCTATTCAGAAGCTTAATTTCAAAATACTTAATTGGTTACGATATGTTTCGTATAAGTTTTAAAGCTAAGAGCTCTGCATATAAAACAGAGCTGAAAGAAAAAATAATTAAGAAGCTCATTGGAACAGAAATAGTAGACGAGTCACCAGATGAAATTGTAGTACAATGTTTACTTAAGAACTCTGATTTTTCATTAAAGAAACTTACAGATCGAATAAGTATACTCACTATGTCAATGCACACTGACTTAATGAAAAGTTTTAAAGAGCAAAGTAGTATTGTCACATATGAACAAATGGAAAAAAGAGATGATGAAGTAGACCGCCTATACTTTTTCGTAGTAAGGCAACTTAACAAAGCTATACGGGATCCTGTCCTTCTTGAAACTCTAGGTATGCTAAAGATGACCGATGGATTTAGCTACATAATTGCGATAAAAAGCATAGAGCGAATCGCAGATCATGCAGTAAGTATCTCAAAAGTAATGAGTGGCTTAAATAACTCAGTCCCATCCAAAATAACAGAGTTGTTACTGAAAATGTACTCTACTTCATTGGAGTTGTTTAAAGATTCAGTTAAGACATTACAAGAATTAGAAATCGCTATAGAATATTCATTTTCTAAGCTTAATGAAGTTGAAGAACTAAATGATATAATTGTAAATGAAATTATAAATGAATGCAAAAACACAAAAGTTGCTGTTAACTTAAGATTAGTTGTAGAAAGTGTAAAAAGAGTAGCAGAGTACAGTATAGACATAGCTGAAGCAGCAATGAACATTATTGCTCAATGAAAACAAAAAAATACTTAAAAGAGCATCTTATCTAAACTTCTTCAAGTAACCTCTTTAGATTCTTTAGATCAATTCTTATACATTCAATTGGAGAATACTTATAGGCTTCCTGCTCAATTACATACCATTCTGTTTTGCCAATAGTTTCACATAATTTAAGAAGTTCTTTCCACTTTATTTCTCCTTCTCCTATTAGCGCATTTTGGTCCATGGTTGAGTACTCTTTAAGATGTATTGTTTTTAATCTTCCAGGATAACGTTTTATGATTTCCAATACTTCATTTGCACTTAGACCTGCACGCATTACGTGGCCTATATCAAGTTGCATTATGACTTCCGGATTTGTATTTCTAAAGAATAAATCAAAAGCAGTTTCTCCATTAAATTTTTGAAATTCTACTGTATGATTGTGATACCCTACTCTAAGTCCTTCGGAACTAACTTTTTTTGAAATTTCATTAAACAGTTTAGCAGTTTTAAGCCAAGCTTCTTTGCTGTTTCTCATATTCTCTGGCAATCCAGGAACTATTAAGTTTTTATTACCCAAAGCTTTATGGTACTCAATTGTTTTCTTTAATTCTTCGCCCATCAGTGTATCAATTCCTATATGCGCGCCTGCTACTTCTAAGCCTAAGTCATCTAAAAGTTCCTTTAGATCTTCAGCTTTCCATCCATAGAAGCCTGCAAATTCTACGCCTTCGTAACCTATGTTTGCTACGGCTTCAAGAGCTTTACGGAAGTCTTTCGCACAATCGTCTCTGATTGAATACATTTGAACTGCAATTTTTATTCTGTCCATTTTTCATCATAACTTATGTTATGTTTTTATTTAAAAAGCTTACGTTAAAGCTCTTAATTACAAATAGAGCACTAGAATCTTTAGCGAGTAGTTTATGTAAGCTCTAATATTAAATAAATATAGTAAGCTTAAAAGTTAACGAAAGATCAAAAAGAAACTAAAAAATCAAAACAGAAAATTATGGTACATCTGTGTTTGTCTTCATAAAGAACACTAGGAAATTTATTGCTAAGCTCTAAATAAGAAATCGTTTAGACCTATGAAATCCTAGTCTCCTGAATCTTACAGTTGAAGGCTAAGTATCTTAAGCTATTCAATTATCTTCAAAAACACGAACATTTATATACAACTTAATTTGCTATGAACGTAAGAAATGCTAGATACCTTAAGTGAGGCCATCGAAAATGTACCAAAATATAATGTTTTTATGACTCCAGAAGAACTTGACAGATCTTCTATAGATTTAGCTGAAAAGTATTCAGATGTAGTGAAACTTTTGGATGTTGGAGTAACTAGAGGAGGAGACAAGATTTATGCCTTAAGAATAGGTGAAGGTAAGAACAAAGCTTTGTTATTTGGATGTCCTCACCCTAATGAGCCAGTTGGTACTTTGGTTTTAGAATACCTAAGTTGGGAATTAGCTAAAAACAACAAGTTAAGAGAGACTTTTGATTATACATGGTATATAGTTAAAGTGGCAGATAAAGATGGTCTAAGATTAAATAGTGGTTGGCTTAAGGGTCCATTCACTATACTTAATTATGCAAAAAATTATTATAGACCCGCAGGTAATAAGCAAGTAGAGTGGACATTCCCAATAGAGTACAAAACCTTAAAGTTCAATGATCCTCTACCAGAAACTAAAGCTCTAATAAACTTAATCGAAAAATATAAGCCTGATTTTGTATACAGTCTTCACAATGCTGGATTCGGAGGAGTGTACTACTACATTACTGAAGAGGCGCCTCTTCTTTTTCCGATATACCAGAAGTTTCCTAAAGACTACAATGTACCCCTTTCTTTAGGTGAGCCAGAAGTACCTTGGGCGTATATGTTTGCACCAGCAATATATCATATGGTTTCAACACCAGAAAATTATGAATATCTAAAGAAATACACTAACAAAGATCCTGCTGAAATAATTAAAACTGGAACTTCTAGCTTTGATTACGCTAGAATGTTTAATCCTAATGTCTTTGAACTTGTAACTGAAGTACCGTACTACTATGATTCGCGGATTGAAGATACTAGACCATCAGAAGTTTGTAGAAGAAAAGCTGTACTAGATAACATTGAAAAATCAAAAGAAGCTTACCAACTAATAAAAAATACTTATGAAAAAGTTAACGATAAATTAAGATTTTTTTCAAGATTCAGGGAGTCAGTTGAGTACTATTTGGGAACCTTCTTGGACTCAATAGCTGCAGAAGAAAAATGGGCTAAAACTGCTCCTGAATTAGAAAGAAAAGCAACAATAGCTGAAAATTTCGATAATTATCAAGTTTCAGAGTTTTATAGACTATTAACTCTAGGGATGACATACAGAATGTTAAAAATTGAAGTTGAATCAAATGGGAATACCACAATCGAGACTTCTTTAAAGAGTATAGAAGAAGAATTAGAGCAAAGAGCTGAAAAACTTGAAAAAGAGTTAAATTACACCGTTATACCTTTGGATAAGTTGGTTAAAATTCAACTAGCTGCAGGATTGTATACTGCTTTATATGTTCAACTAAAGAATACTTGATGGTCAAGATAATTTGATCAGAGAGTCAAAAGCTGACATAAATGACAAAACACTAGTTAATATTGTTGATCACTAAGATAAGCTATTTTTCCTTTTTGTGAACTTTTCCATTTTATTGGCGACATAAACAATCATATGCATTTAAAAGCATGTTGCCTTCAACAACTGTTCTGTATATAACTTTATATGTCTACTTTGTTACATAAATAACAATACTGTTAAATATATCTTTTTTTTATCGTCATAAAAATGGTGAGAGTCGAAAATGCAAATATCTTTTAAAGTTATTATAGTGCTAATATTAACTACCTCGCTAATCTCACCACAAGTCATTGGCCAAGAACTTACTCCAAAGCTAGGTGGTACTTTAGTGGTCATACAGGTAGGAGATCCAAAGAGCTTTAATCCAGATGCTCAAGTTGACGATATGGGTTTTCCTATATTCCAAAACTTATTTGATAAACTTGTTACACTTGATATTGACTATAACATCATTCCCGACTTAGCTTATAAGTGGGATGTCTCTTCTGATGGTCTAATTTATACTTTCTACCTTTATAAAAATGCAACGTGGCATGACGGAGTTCCTGTTACTGCTTGGGACGTTAAGTGGACGTTTGAAACAATAAACAAGAGTAAAGGAATTGCATACTCTTGGATAAAGGCAAGTAACATAAAAAGCATTGACGTAGTTGATAACTACACTGTTCGTTTCGTTCTGAAACAACCATTTGCTGCATTCTTATCTTTTCTTGCCTGGTATGGCACCTTCGTAATGCCAAAACATATATACCAAAACTTTTCTGACTGGATGGATCCAAAGAATGCTGCTTTACAAAAACCAATTGGATCTGGACCATTTAAATTTGTGGAATGGGTGAAAGGAGATCATGTAACTTTAGAAGCAAACGACAACTACTTTAAAGGGAGACCCTACCTTGATAAGTTAGTATTCAAAATTATTCCTGATGCAAACACTGCTTTAAGTTCGTTCTTAGCTGGAGAAGGAGACGTTCTAGCTGTTAGACCTCCATTTTCCGAAATCCCAAAACTAAACTCAACTTCAGGAGTCATAGTTATAATGAGACCAGTGCCAAGCAGGTGGTACCTTGGCTTTAACCTTTTAAGGTATCCGTTTAACGATAAAACTCTTAGATTAGCGATAGCTTATGCCATAAATAGAACGTACATCGTTGAAAAAGCTCTATATAACTATGGCTTTCCTGCTGAAGGTGGATATGTGCCTGCAATAAAGTGGGCATTTAATCCTAACGCAAAATTACCAGAATATAATGTAAGTTTGGCAAATAAGTTACTTGATGAAGCAGGTTATAAGCTAGGTTCAGACGGTATAAGAGTTACGCCTAATGGTACAAAATTATCGATAAAGTACACATACTTTACTACTGGTCCAGAAACTGAGGCAATAGGGGTGATAATAAAAGAACAGTTAAAGAAAATTGGAATAGATGTTACTTTGGAAGGACTAGAAATAGGGACATGGGAGCAAAAGGTAGTAAGAGAAAGAAACTTTGATATTGCACTATGTGATGGCTTTGAGGGACCAGATCCTGACAACATGAGGTCAAGGTTTGCACTAGGAGCTTACTTAAACTTTGCAAACTATTCTAATGTTGAGTATCTAAAACTTCTTGAAAATGCTTCAACTACAACCAACTTTGAAACAAGAAAAGAGCTTTACTGGAAAGCTCAAGAGGTTTTTGTACAAGACTTAGCCTATTTGCCATTAGTAGATCTTGTTGCATTTTACATTTGGAAAAAAGAATTTCATGGCTTACCTTGGGAATCTAGCGGAAAAGTTAACTACAACAGTTACGCAATAACTTGGTGGGAAAAAGGTAAGTCGATAGAGCCAGAGTATATAACTTTTCTAAAAAGTAATGCTCTTACAATAGCTGTAGTTGTTGTTGGTGTTATCATACTTGGAATTGCCATAAAAAGAGGATTGCTGAAAAAATGGGCTGGAAAGAGTACCTCCTAAGGAGAATTATCCAGCTATTTTTTATAGTTTTTATAGTTCTAATTCTTAACTTTCTAATAATCAACTTAGCTCCAGGAGATCCAGCGTCAATAATGGCTGGAGAACTTGCAACGAAAGAATACATAGAAGCAGTTAGACAGAAATGGGGCCTTAACAAACCAATTTATGAGCGTCTCATTAGCTATGTTTCTAACGTTGTTCATGGAGATTTTGGGTACTCTTTTACATACAGTCAATCTGTTTTATCACTTATTGCAGAAAGAATACCAATTACCTTAATGCTTACGTTAACAAGTTCAATATTAGCTTTCGTTATAGGATTACTTCTTGCTGTAAGAAGTGCACAAAATGCATTCTCAAAGGAAGATATAATAGTCTCTAATGCAATGCTAGTTCTATACTCTGTTCCTTCTTTTTGGCTAGGGTTAGTACTTATTGGGGTATTTGGAGTTGGGTTAAGATTGTTGCCAACTTCCGGAATGACAGATGTAAGAGCGGCAAATACTGGATTATTGTTAGCTATTGACATCTTGATACATTCGATTTTGCCAATATCTACTTTAACAGCAATACAAATTCCAGTGTATTACAAGATAGCTAGAAATTCTATAGTTGAACAAAGTTCTGAAGATTATGCTTTAACTTTCACAATGGCAGGGATGAACAGATCAGACCTTTTTAGAAAGTACATTCTCAGAAACTCTTTGTTACCACCTGTTACTGTTTTTGCTCTCCACTTAGGATACATTTTGTCTGGGGCTGTATTAGTTGAAATTGTTTTTGGGTGGCCAGGAATGGGAAGGTTACTATTAGGAGCAGTTTATAGTAGAGATTATCCTTTAATCATGGGGATCTACCTAATAACTTCTATTACTGTTGCTTTTGCAAACTTTTTTGTAGACATACTTTATGTTCTATTAGATCCAAGAGTGAAGTACACAAATGAAAGTTCATGAAAATAAGAACTTATTAGAGAGTGTTCGTGATTTTTGGAATAAGTACAAGAAAAATAAGGGAGGCGTTATTGGGCTTTACTCGCTCCTAATAATTCTATTAGTAGCTGTAGTTGTACCTTTCTTGCCAATATATGATCCTAATTCTATTCAGTTCGGAAGCTTCATGCCTCCTAGCCTTGCGCACCTATTTGGAACTGATGAACTTGGTAGAGATGTGCTTAGTAGAGTTCTTTGGGGAACTAGAACTTCGTTGAGTGTTGGGTTTGGAGCAGCTTTAGTATCATCTTTAGCAGGAATAATATTAGGCTCTATAGCAGGATATTTTGGAGGATTGTTTGATGAAGTTATAAGTAGGATAACAGAAATATTTCTCATGATTCCAGCATTCTTTCTAATTTTGTTAATAGCGTCTATATATGGTAGTAGTATCTACTACGTTATACTAGTAATTGGACTGACTACTTGGCCTTCTACCGCAAGGATAATTAGAGCTCAAACGCTTAGCTTAAAGGAGAGAGAATTCATTTACGCACAAAAAGTTATCGGTTCAAGCGCATCTCGTGTATTGTTCATTCATCTCATACCAAATGCCATTCAACCTGTAATTGCAAATTCAATCCTGCAAGTAGCATCAGCAATACTTTTAGAAGCAGGATTGAGCTTTCTTGGTCTTGGGGACCCAAACCTAATTAGTTGGGGAAAGATGATCTATAATGGAAGTATTTACATTTTTTCAAGCTGGTGGATCGCATTCTTTCCGGGTTTAGCTATAGTTATAACTGTCGCATCATTAAACATGATTGGAGATGCTTTAGCTACTGTACTAAATCCAAGACTTGAGGAGAGAGGTGCTTAGCATTTGAGTTTACTTGAAGTATGCAAAGTTTCAGTTGAATATAAGACTTGGAATAGTAAAATTGAAGCTTTAAATGATGTTTCATTTAGCTTAAGTCACAACGAGATTCTTGGCATTCTTGGTGAGAGTGGCTCTGGAAAATCTACGCTCGCATTAACAATAATGAAGGCCCTTCCAAAGAACGCTAAAGTTAGAAATGGAAAAATTATCTACAAAGATAAAGACCTTCTGAACTTAAGTGAGAGTATGTTAAATTCCATTAGATGGAAGGAAATTTCGATAGTTCCACAAAATTCAATGAATTCTCTTAGCCCAGTACACAAAATTGGAGACCAGCTGTATGATATTTTAAAATTGCACAATCCAAGTATTGAGAAGAAAGAAGCTTTAGAGATAATAAAAGAAAAACTGACTATTTCTAACTTAGGAGAAAACATTGTAGACAAGTATCCACATCAACTTTCTGGTGGAATGAGACAAAGAGTTTTAATTGCTACTTCGTTACTATGTGAACCGAAAATAATTTTAGCAGATGAACCAACAACTGGCTTAGACGTTGTTACTCAATATCAAATTCTTAAGGAACTGAAGGAACTTCAAGATAAAATAAAATTCTCAATGATCATAATAAGTCATGATATATCTGTAATCGTGAATATCAGCCAAAGAGTTTTAGTAATGTACAATGGTCAAGTTGTTGAAGAAGGAAAGACGCAGTCTATACTAGAGGAACCAATGCACCCATACACTAAAGCACTCTTTGAAGTTCAACTAATGGTGGGCAGAATAAAAAAAGAAGATTTAAAGATCGTTGAAAAACAAGATAACAAAATACAAAATTTTGAAAATTTTTCAGGTTGCGTATTCTATTTTAGGTGTCCATTTGCCACTCAAAGGTGTAAAAACGAAAATCCAAGACTCACAAAAGTAAAGAACGAGCATTCTGTAGCTTGCTTTTTATATGGGTGACACAAAAATGACTCTGAACAATACAATAATAGAAACTTTAGATTTAAAAAAGTGGTATACTATAAGCAGAGGAATAATAAGACGTCAGAAAAGCTATGTAAAAGCAGTAGATGGAGTGAGCATAAGGATAGAAAAAGGAGAAGCAGTAAGTTTAGTTGGAGAAAGTGGATCGGGGAAGACGACTTTAGGGAAATTGTTACTACTCTTAGAAGAACCAACAGATGGCAAAATACTTTTTGAAGGAAACAACATTATTCATAATAATAGAAAGAAAGAATTTAGAAGAAAAGTCCAAATGATCTTCCAAAATCCATACACTTCATTTGATCCAAGGCTAAACATGTTCGAAAACATTACTGAACCTTTAGTTGTACACAACTTAGTTAACAGTTATAAAGAAAGGTTTTCAATTGCGATAAACTTGCTATCAAAAGTTGGTTTAAATCCTCCAGAAGTTATCTTATCCAAATATCCTCACCAACTATCTGGCGGTCAACTTCAAAGAGCTTCAATTGCAAGAGCCCTTTCTTTGAATCCTGAACTTTTAGTTGCAGATGAACCAACTTCTATGTTGGATGCTTCACTTAGAATTGGTGTGCTTAATACTTTAAAGAGTCTACAAAAAGAAATGAAACTATCTGTGTTGCTAATTACACATGATTTAGCGGCTGCAAGTTATCTTACAAGCAGAGTTTATGTTATGTATCTGGGAAAAATTGTAGAATGTGGAGATACTCAAGACATAATAGACCACCCATTACACCCTTACACAATAGCTTTAATGGATGCAGTCTTAACAACAAAGATAAGGAATCTAGGAGAGTTAAAGATAAAAGGAGAGCTGACTCCAAACTACAAAGATAATGTCTGTAGGTTTAGTTCAAGGTGTCCATACGCAAATGAGAAATGTTTAACTCAAGAGCCAAAACTAGTAGAATTAGAAAAGGGTCACTTTGTGGCTTGCCATTATCCAAGTTACTAATAGCTTCATTTTTTGGAATTACAACTTGAACGATAACTTTGGACTGACTTTCTTTATTTTAATTTTTAAACAATGTTTCAGTTACAGAGTATTTTAGATGCCATTATATTATAGAAGTGGAGAGTTAGAGAATAGGATTAAAAAATAATAAAAAGTAGGTTTGTGAAAGCCATCGAAGTCGAACTTGCTGCAATGGGGCATCACAGAATTCTAATTCCTTCCTCATCTATTGTCTTAAGCCATTTAGAATCCTTGATTTCCTGATACTCTCTTAAAGGTAGGATGTGCAGCTCTAGTCTCGGCAGCTTAATGTTCTTCATTAGAGTCTTATACACGTCGTCCTTCGCGCACCTTGTATCGTCGAAAACCACGAGAAGGTCTATATCGCTCCCCGCGGTGTACCGCTTTTTAGTGTATGAGCCGAAGATTACAACCTTTTTCAAAGCTAAAGTTTCAGATAAAAGTAAGACTACTCTGCCTACCTCTCTTTCGACATCCTCAAGGCTAAACTTTGGAAAGAAGACTTTTACAGAACTCGAGTATTTCTTCTGCATACTTAATCAGCCTCTCTGCCTCTCCTCCAGTATACCGTCTCCTCGGTGAAGAGGAAGGGTGAGCATTAGGATACCTTATAGGAATATAGGCTTTATCGAGTTCTAGAGAATACTCTAATAGTGTAGTGCTAATGGGTTCTTTCTCGTTAAGATGCGTTAGAAGATCGTAGACTGAGTGTCCCCATACCTCAGCACCCAGTTTTTGAAGTGCTGCTTTAACAGCCTTCTCAGCTGACTGCTGTGCAGAGAAACAAGCCCAATCGTAAAAACCGAATTTCAAATCATGCTTCGCATGCTCTAAATCACCCTCAGCTTGGTTAATCCAGTCCGCGCTTCTCTCAACCATAACACATTTTTAGAAGCCGAGAATACTTAAGAATTACTAGGATGATTACTTGCTCCTTAAACTCTGACGTTAAACTCCTAGCTCACGCTAGCATAATTAACGCGGCGCTTATTGTATGATGTCACAATAGGCTTTGTGATAATGAATATTGTTGACACCGCGCTTTCAGGCTAATCGAAGTCACAGCAATGATGATAGGTCAAAACATTGGAGTAGACAATCTTGGAAAGGCGAGACGAATAGCACCAAAAACATCTGTGTTGATATTCCTCCTCTTCTCAGCGATACAAAGACCAAGATTTCTATGTAAAACGTTTAAATATAGTACTTTTTGTAGGTTGAGTTAAAAATTGTCTAAAAGCGATGTTTCTTTCATAATTATAGCAAAGGCGTTTAGAGTTTTTGTTTTTGGACTTGTTAGTATAATGACCCCAATTTACTTAGCCTTGCTAGGTTATTCTCCTTTTTACGTAGGCGCAACTTTAATGGTGATATTAGCAGGCAACGTTTTTTCTAACCTTTTGTTAACATGGTATGGCGATTACTTAGGACGAAAGAAGATATTGCTACTATTTAGCTTTCTTATGTTTCTTTCTGGAGTATTGCTTTTCTCTACAACTTATTACCCACTTATGCTACTCGCTGTTTTTATTGGTAACATTAGTACAACAGGAACAGAAGCTGGGCCATTTCAATCAATTGAAACTGGTATATTGCCTATGCTAGTTGAAGAAAAGAATATAAGCCGAATGTTTGGCATATACAACTTCATAGGATATGGAGCTTCATCCTTAGGCGCTTTAGCAGCTTCTATACCTTCGTACTTCCATGAGGATTTAATCGTATTCCGACTTCTCTATTTTGTTTATGGTCTTGTTGGTCTAATGCTCTTTATGTTTTACAGTAACTTAAATAACATAGAAGTGAGCAACAGAAGTAGAAAAAAACTTATCCTAAAAGAAATGTCGAGTAAAGCAAGAAAAGATATATTGAAATTATCTATTTTGTTCTCTATGGATGCTTTTGGAGGAGGTTTTGTAACTCAATCTTTGCTATCTTATTGGTTTTATTATACATATCATGCTTCTCTTAGTAACCTTGGAGGAATTTTCTTAGTTGCTAACATAATAACTGCTTTTTCAATTGTTGGCGCTTCCATTATTGCAGAAAAAATAGGGAATCTAACAACAATGTTCTATTCTCACTTACTTTCAAACATATTCCTTATACTAATTCCTTTAGTTCACTCTTTTCCTCTTTCTGTTTTGTTTTTGTTCCTTAGGCAAAGTGTTTCACAGATGGATGTTCCTACGAGACAGGCTTTTATGGCACAAATCTTTAATGATAATGACAGAGTGGTCGCAAATGCTATTACAAACTCTTTTAGAAGTGTAAGTAGTATCTTTGGGTCACCAATAAGTGGGTTTTTACTTAACTTAGGTCTAATAACTTTACCTATAGTAATTGGAGGTCTTTCAAAGATTATTTATGATGTTTCTATCTTTGTTTCTTACAGAAAGGAAGCGAAGTAGCAAGTTGTACCAGCGTTATGGCGCGCTTAATTACGAGGCCCACTAGAAGCCTGATGATGAACAGGACGATCACTGGGACAACTTGGGCCCACACTTTTTCCCTCTCGGGTCTTTAGCAATTTTAATGTGGCTTGAAACAATGCGCCGAAAAGGCGTTAAAATAAGGCTTAGGGATTATTTGAAAGTCGGTTCAGTCGTGTCAATTATTGAGGTTACTGTAGCATCCTTGGTTTTATGGTTTGAAATTGCTTTCTTAAATTTAAACTCGAACATTCAACTTTAGCATCGCACATGCCTTGCTTGCTCAATTTATTCACAAATTGACTTCTATAGAATGATCTGCTTCCCGTAAGAAAATAACTGACAACAGCTGAAATAACGGTGGGGACTATAAAGCTTGGACCCATAGTTTCAGCAACCAGAGTTATACTTGTCAAAAGGCTTTTGCTTGTCGCAGCCAGCACTGCAGCCATTGATAATGTGACATATAAAACAGGCGTCTCAAGGTTCAAAGTTTGTGCGTAAATGAGCCCAAGTGCGCCGCCAACATAGATCGACGGAATGAATAGCCCCCCGCTTCCACCGAAATTCAGTGTTACGCTTGTGGCCACAATTTTTAAAATTAAAAGTGCGGTCAAATTTGTCAAAGTTAATTTTCCTAATTCGGCTATTGTGATTTTGTGAATGAAATCATAACCTAGCCCAAGCGCTTCAGGGTAAAACAAGCCTATGACACCGAGAATTAATCCAGCAAATATTGTCATAAGCCACATTGGAAGTCTGCTGGCAAGCCGTTTGCTTATGCTGTTTGTTCTTTCAAGGGCTTCCATGAATGCCAACGCAACTAACGCCGCTAGGATTCCTAGAAAAATTGCATGCATAAGGGTGGAAAGAGTTGGTATAATAAATGTTGGAGTTGGAAAAATGGTTTCTGTTCCAAGGGTTATGGCGGACGTAAAATAGGCAGTAACAGAAGCAATAGACGCTGGAATAAAAACCTCGGTTTCAACATCTCTCTTGTAAGGTATTTCAAGGGCAAATAATATCCCCGTCAATGGAGCCTTAAAGATCGCTGAAAATCCCGCTGCTGCTCCACACAGAAACAGTGTTTTTACATCTTTTTGATCCAACTTTAGCCTTCTAGCAATAAACGAAGAGATTCCTCCACCTAACAAAAGACTTGGTCCCTCTAATCCAGCGCTTCCACCAAAACCTATGGTTATCGCAGAAGCCAAAGTTCTGCTTATGGTATCTCTCAAGCTAACAAAGCCGTTTTTGAAATGGTATCTTTCAATTACAAGTTCTGTTCCGCAACCGTACTCTTTATTTTCCGCCCACAGTCTTATTGTTAAATATCCTCCGAGGAGCGCAACAATTGTTGAGGCTAAACGAAATGAAGAATTCCAGTTTATAATAATAAATGACGCATAATTTAGCAGTTTGTAAATGTAGACAAGGAGGAATATGGCTAAGCCAATTATTGAGCCTAAAATTAAGGGCAGCACCCAATACTTTGCTACTTCAAAGAATCTTTCAATGCTCAGCCTAAAATTTTGTCTGCTCTTCATCTGCACTCTGGTCAATTATCGCCTCCGGCTTCGGTGGACATCCTGGAATATAAACGTTAACCGGAATGACCTTATCGACGCCGCCAATCACATTGTAATTCCCTTCAAACACTCCGCCTGAACAAGCACACGCACCTATGGCAACAACAAATCTAGGCTTAGGTATCTGCTCATAAATACGCCTCAACCTATCCGCACATTGGCGGGTGACAACACCAGTGGTTAATAGAACATCAGCATGTCTTGGCGAAGGTTCAAGTAATATTCCAAGCGCTCAATATCATAACGAGGCGTTAAAAGGGCAACAACCTCAATATCGCAAGCGTTGCATGCTCCTGAATTAAAATGAAGAACCCAAGGTGATTTCAGCCTCGCCCACTTTAAAAGGCTGGCTCTTCTCGTTAACTGTCGCCTCCATCTAAAAGCAACAAGCCAGACAAAATAACAATGAATAAGTAAATTACGAAGAACAAAACATTTGCCATGTGAATAGCCAATGCAGCAAAAGCCGTCAACAGCACCGACGATCCAAAATCACAAAGTATATGAGATATCTATGATGGGGAACGCTGATTTTTAATTTATCAAAATTCACCTTCTCACCACAAGCATAAGCAGATTTACCATTTTCACTATGCATAGATTTAGCGGAAAACAAACGTCCAAGCAAATAAATTATAGATGATACAGCCAGAATCAAAACAAAGGCAACGGCCAGCTCAATAATCGTATGCTCTCAGCATTTTAGCTGAAACCACTTGAAGGGCATCAGCGCGCGCTAATATATCTTTAACGAACTTGCTCTCAGACTCCTCCACGTACCTCTCCACTATGCCGCTCGAATCGAGGTATACTATCGCTTCGCTCATCCCTCATAACCCTGACCAATTCGCTAACAGGCCCACCTTCGGGCTCAACAGGTTCAAAATCTATCTCCCTGCCTTCATAGTCCTTCAAATCCCCAAGGCTTGTTCCAGAAAATCCTCAGCCATCTTGTATTTAAGTCTTTGACAATCCCGTCTTAACACTTAACAGAGACGGCAATCGTCTTGATAGACCTGATCATCGTTAAGATTTCTCCATCAACTATACCTTTGAAGGTTGGAAGATCGAGTGAACTACTCCTCGCTATCGCAAGGAGCTTCCTGCTTCCACGGACAGACTCGCTCTCCACTCACCCACAGCGGAGGCCTCGGCAAGTGAGACCGTTTCGAGGAACCCGTGTGGAAGGTGGGTTACGGAGGTCTTGC
>JAFNIV010000053.1 GCA_017601145.1 Candidatus Brockarchaeota archaeon | reverse complement strand
TAACCCACCTTCCACACGGGTTCCTCGAAACGGCCTCACTTGCCGAGGCCTCCGCTGTGGGTGAGTGGAGAGCGAGTCTGTCCGTGGAAGCAGGAAGCTCCTTGCAATAGCGAGGAGTAGTTCACTTCATCTTACTAAGACATCTTTGTATTTCAGGCATGAACAAAATTAGTTACGAATTTCCATAAAGTAAAGAATAAATTAAGTTAAGAAGCTTATATTTTACTGTATATAGTAAAGAAAGGAAAATACCTTTTTGTAAAATTTCTCTAGGAATATAAGATCTACTTAATCCTTCTTCTGTTTTTTCATAACTTAGTCCTCTTATTATAACTGCTGGAATTCCTTCAGATGTTTGTCCCATAAGCAAAGCTGAAGTAGCTGCAATTTCATCAACTACTATATCTACTCCTCCATACTTTGGTTTCCCAAACCTATCCTTTGAAGCAAATTTTTTCTTAATTGGTTCTATTCCATAAGAGCCTATTGCAACGTCTATGCTTCCAAACTTTGTTATATTTAGTTCAGTGTCTGTAATAACTACAGCAACTTCTTTTCCAGTAATCTCTCTTATCTTCTTTGCTATTTCCATTGCTTCTTCATCTGGATTTGGAGGTGTAAAAACATATTTTTCAAATGGAACGTTCGAAGTATCTATACCTGCATCTGAAGCTATTCTTCCATCTTGCATTTGTACGAGAAGAAATGATTTATCAGATTCTAAAAGATGTATTGCGTCTTCTGGGTATTCCGTAAAATGGAATGGAAATTTAGAACCTTTTAGTATTTCGTAAACTGGAATAACTGCAACAACTTTACTTGACAACTTTAGGATAAGTTCAACTTCCTTTGAAGGTTTTCCAAGAACTTTAGCTATCTTTTCTATTTTCTTAGAAGTTTTCTCTTGAGGTTCAATTATATAGCCTTTTGATTTCGATATCGCTTTAGAAGTTACTACTACTATGTCGTTATCTTTTATTTCAATATGTTGTTCAAGAGCTGATTCAACTATTAGCTTCGGAAGGTTATCCCCAATCTTTATTTCTGGTAGTTTTAATCCATAAATTTCGAGTTTCATTTTTAACTTTCTTTAATTAAAAAGCAATTTATCTTTTTTCTTAGTTTGGAAGCAATTGAAAGCGTAAAACGTATCTTTATAGTTAAAAATATAAAAGACTTGAAAGTAAACTATGCAAATGATTCAACAAAACTCTTTAGTTCATTTATTTTATCCTCTGGAGCATGTTCTTCGATAGCTCTAAATAGCCCATTTTTTAAGCACCCTTGGTTTGCCTTTTCTACGTTTAAACAATAGCCCATAGTTGCGCATGGTGGAAGTAAGTATTTGTTCACTAACTTACTATCAATTTGTAGTTCATCAAACTTTTTTGATAGCTGACTAAACATTTCTAGAGCAACATACCTTATCTCTGGCTGAGCCATACTACACAACCTTTGTCTAAGAAAGCTTCCTAAGCTCCTTAAGTTAAACTTCACTATTAGAAAAGTTTGTATACTCTCCGGAATTACTCTACGTGCTTCTTCCAAAGGCACTTTAGAACTTGCCAGCAACTCATATTTTGAAATGATTTCTGAAAATAATCCTTCAATTTCGTTTCCTTTTTCTTTGATAAGTGACCTTGGAAGTATGAATGTATAGGTGCCATTTCCGCACTCTTTATAATAACCAAACCTGCCACTATGTTGTATAAAGCTTGTACCAATTCTATGTCTAACCATTTGGTGTGAACAAACTCTACTGCAGTATACTTCATAAGTAAGGTCAACGAACTCTAAGGGAACAGTAAATCCTAAGTTTAGCCATGCATCAGGGGAGCCTCCGTGCGTCTTTCCTTTCATCACTCGTCTAAGCATTTCAACATTTTTAGCCTCGAAATCTATTAAATTAACGGTTGGATTTTGTTTTATGATTATTTTTGCCGCCATAAGATCAAACAAAAGAATCTCCTTTAAATTTTATGTCGCTAATAGACTTATGTTATTGCTCTATTTTTCTGTATTAAATTTTACTTACTAGTAGTTTAGCGAGTGAATCTCTAATGGAAACTTCTTTTTATGAAATCCCAATCTTCTTTACTTAGCTTCCAGCCTACTGATCCTGCATTTTCCTTTATATGCTCCACTTTAGAAGCTTTTGGGATTGGAACTACAGGCTCTATCATTATAAGCCAATTTAAGGCCACTTGAATGGGAGTTTTCCCATACTTACTTGCAACTTGTTTAAGAATTCTATTGTTCGCAACACTTCCTTTATCAATAGGAGTGTATGCCATGTACATCATTCCTTCTTTCCTTGCATATGGGATAACACTTTCTTCATCATTTCTATAACTCAAGCTAAAGCGATTTTGAACTGCTGCAATATCTGTAATGCTAAGGCAAGACCTAGCATCTTCAATTAGCTCTACACTAAAGTTGCTTACTCCAATGTTTTTTACTAATCCTTTCTTAACTAGTTCTTCCATTGCTTTCATGGTTTCACATAATGGAACATCACTTGTTGGCCAATGAAGAAGATATAAGTCTATATATGTCCCTAACCTCTTGCTACTTGCTTCTGCAGATTTTATTACATCTTCTTTCTTAGCATGAGTTTGCCAAACCTTAGTAACTATGAAAAGCTTTTCTCTATCAAAGCCTTTGATTGCTTCTCCAACTATTTCTTCTGCATGACCAGCACCATACATTTCTGCAGTATCTATTAACGTAATTCCTAGTTCAATTCCAGTTCTTAAAGTTAAGATAGCTTCCTTATCCTCACTGGTATCTTTTGACCAATAGCCTCCACCTATGCCCCAGGTTCCAGCTCCTAATGCAGGAACCTCCCTTCCAAGCTTCTTAAAATACTTATATTCCATAAGGTAAAAAAATATTAGAAAGATTTAAGCTTTTTTGAGACAAAGCTATAAGAACGAAAAGAAAAAATTACTTTTTTTGCTAAATTACTTGCCCTATCAATTTTTGGGTTTCTTTTGCCTCTTCAGCAGTTTCAAAATAGAAAAGTTTAAACAGCGGTCTAACCCCCTTAACTCTTTGATGGAAGAAGAACTCTTACGCCCTCTCTGAGGTTGCTAGAAGGTTTGGAATCTCAGTTAAAACGCTCTGGAAATGGCAAAGGAAAGGTATTATTAAGGCTATTAGGCTTCCAACACTAAGAGTGAGGTTGAAAGATTATGGAAGCAGTTAAAAGCTACAGAATCCCAGTAGAAGCTCCAAAGGATTTAATCGAAGAATACTTCAAAGTTAAACAAAGAGCTTTGGAGCACATTTTCGCCCATGTAAGGTTTTCCAATAAAGTCCATCTAAGTATCAGTAGAGAGGATAGGAAGAAGCTTAGAGATGAGTTACTAAAAGACTGGAGGTTTTCAAAGCATTATGTTGATTCAGCAATAAACTCTGTCATAGGGCTTGTTAAGAGCTGGATAACATTATATAATAGGGGGAGAGCTGAAAGTAAGCCTAAGATAACTAAGAGAACAGTCTACATC
>JAFNIV010000052.1 GCA_017601145.1 Candidatus Brockarchaeota archaeon | reverse complement strand
CCTCCTTCGTAGCTGCTTATTTCATATTCGCTCATAACTATAAGGAAACCTCTCCAATATTTAAGTACAACTCTATAGTGTATTTTTCAGTTGTGTATAAACATTAACTTTATATAGCTTTATAACGCTGTTATAAAAGATGAAAATCCTTTTTGTAGAATCTGATGAACTACTTGAGAAAGAGGCAAGAAAAAAGCTAGCACAGCATGAGTTATATTTTGAAAAATCAACCATAAACCAAGTTATTTCTAACTTTAATGATGTTGAAGTTCTTTCTGTGTTTGTTTTTAGTAAAGTTTCCAAGGATGTAATCGATAGGTTTAAGAATCTAAAGCTAATCGTAACTAGATCTACTGGTTTTGATCACATAGACGTCAACTATTTGAAACAGAAAGGAATTTTAGTTTGCAATATTCCTGGGTATGGTAGCGTTCCAGTTGCAGAGCATGCATTCGCACTTTTGCTTTCTGGCTTGAGAAAAATAAGAGAAGCTAACAGTAGTGTGGTGAATAATGAGTGGAAAACTGATGAGTTTGAAGGAAGAACAATCCACGGAAAGACTCTCGGAGTTCTTGGAACTGGTAGCATAGGATTAAATGTTTGTAAAATTGCAAAAGCTTTTGGAGCAAATGTAATTGCTTACGATATCTTTGAAAGAGAAAAAGAAGCTATAGAAATAGGTTTCAAGTATGTTTCATTTGAACAAATCCTAGAAAACTCAGACATAATAGTAATTGCTTTACCTCTTACGAAGGATACTTATCACATTATAAATGAGGAAAGCATAAGAAAGATGAAAGATGGTGTAGTACTAATAAATATTGCTAGAGGTGGTCTCATCGATCAGAAGGCCTTAACAAACGCTTTAAAGTCAAAAAAGGTTGCATTCGCTGGGTTAGATGTTTTAGAAGAAGAGCCCCCAAGCAAAGAAGACGAAATTATAAAGCTAGAGAATGTTATAGTTACTCCTCATATAGCATGGAACACAGACTATTCAAAATCATTCGTAGTTGAAAAAACGATAGAAACAATCGTTAATTTTTTGTATCAAAAACCAATAACTAACGTAGTATAGCTATAATCCTATCTTGTGATTAACTAACTTCCTAGTTTTTCTTTTAGCTTTTGCGCTATCTCTTTAATTTCATCATAAAATATCCATTCAATATTTGGTGCTCCGAGTAACATTCTAGATATTCTTGAATCTTTTCTTGCTAGAGCAATTATTCTCTTTCCTAGAGTTATTGCAAGCATTATTTCCATGCCAACTCCATGGCTTGGAGTTGATACTTCAGCAACAACTATATCTGACTTTTTTACTCCATTTGTATCTCTTTCGAAAACATAGCTAGGTGAAAGAGAAAATCCAGGATCTTCTGAAATTACCCATTGAGATAATAGCTCATGGCCGCATTCCATGATTATGTTCGAAATTATTTTCGCTAGTTCTAAGTTTCTACCTCCAATTATTGGCACAGAAAGGTAAACTTTCATTGCTTCATAAAAGCAAAAACTATTTTTTAACCTTTATCGTATGAGAAAGTTGTTTTACGTTTATCTCCTTAAAAACACTTAAAAATGCTCGTGTTTTCTTCCACGTTAAGGATGAATACGACAGTAACTGTTAGTAATATTTTCAAGTCCTTTGGAAAAGTTGTGGCTATTAATGGGCTTAGCTTTGAAGTAAGAGAAGGCGAAATAGTTGGTTTGCTTGGACCAAATGGTGCTGGTAAGACAACAACTGTTAGGATAATTTCGACTATAATAAAGCCAGATAAAGGCGAAGTAACTGTTTCTGGTTTTAATGTTGTAACGAATCCAAAAGAAGTTAGAAATGAGATTGGAGTTGTTTTTGAAAATGCAAATTTGTATGAAAAGTTATCTGTAGCTGATAATTTACAATTTTTTGGAGAGCTACATGGTCTTAGAGCCTTCGATCTAAAACAAAGGATCTTTGAGCTACTTGAGTTATTTGGCTTAAAAGAGAGGGCAAGAGACAAAGTTGCAACTTTATCAAAAGGTATGAAACAAAAACTTAGTATTGCAATTGCTCTAGTGCATAATCCAAAAATTTTAATTCTTGATGAACCAACTTCTGGCTTAGATGTTCCTAGTGCAAGGTCGCTTAGAGATATGATCAAAAGAATTGTTAAAGAAAAACGAAAGTCTGTTATTCTTTGCACCCATAACATGCTCGAAGCACAGTATTTATCGGATAGAATAGTCTTGATGAACAAAGGAAAAAAAGTTGTTGAAGGAACTCCAGAAGAACTAGAAAAAATGTCTGGCGTTGAAAACTTAGAAGAAGTTTTTCTCCATCTAATAAAAGAGTGATAAAAAATGTTTGAAGGATTTTGGCCTGTAGTTAAAAAGGAAATTAAAGAAGTAATAAAAGATAGAAGGGCTTTAGCTGGAATAATCTTAGGACCAATCTTAATAGTAGTGTTGTCGTTTTTACCAGTTCAACTTGCAACAAGCAACGTGACAAAACAAAAAATTCTAATCGTCGATGAGGATAATTCAAGTTTAAGTCATCAACTTATCATGTTTATTAAATTTATAAACAATTCTGAAGTGTATACGAAAAATAATATTCCAAATGATATCAATTCCTCTCTGAAAAATGGTATTTTTGATTTAGCTATAATAATACCAAAAAATTTCTATTACAATATATCAAAAGGTGGAACATCTTCAGTATTCTTGTTGTTTGATGCTTCTTCTATAAAAAACATAGCTTCATTACAACCTTATCAAGCTATTATTGAACAATTTTCTGACTTTATACTTTCACAGAGGCTTGAAAAGTTGAACTTAAACATGTCTTTCGTAAAACCAATAGTTGCTATACCAATAGCTGCTAACCTACAAAATGCAAGTTCTTCTTTATCTTTGTCCTATGTTTATTTCTATTTGCCTTTTTCACTAATTATTGCAGGAATGAGCTTTAGTACTGGTATTGCACTAGAAAAAACTGTTGGAGAAAAAGAAAAGGGGACTTTTGAACTTTTACTTTCAAATGCCCCAAGTAGGTCTGCAGTTTTACTAGGCAAGGTAGCGTCAATCTCTTTCGGTTCTTTACTGAGCATGCTTACTGGAATCCTTTCGCTATTCCTAGTAAGGGAAGTAAGTACCGAACTTAACTTCGGTTTCCTTAGCTTAGCTACTCAATCTAACTTGCCTTCCTCAATTGAGTTGTCTTTGGTAGTCTTTACTGTATTTTTGGCTTCGCTATTGATGGCGTTCATTTATTTGGCTATAGGCTTTTTCTCTAAGTCAGTAAAGGAAGCTCAAACTTATTCAATAATTCCGAGCTTACTTTTTACTTTACCAATGGCTTTTGCTTGGTTTTTACCAGCTTCATTAACGAAATACTTTAAGTTCTTACCTGTCTTTGGTTCTCTCTTTGGTTCTATTTCATTTCTCGTTACTTCTGACTTCTCTGAAATAATCATACCAAACCTAGTAAACTTTATTTCTTTAATATTGCTTTATGAAGTAAACTTAAAACTTATTGAAAGTGAAAAAGTAGTAACAGTAAGAGCATAAGTGAACTACCCCTCGCTATCGCAAGGAGCTTCCTGCTTCCACGGACAGACTCGCTCTCCACTCACCCACAGCGGAGGCCTCGGCAAGTGAGGCCGTTTCGAGGAACCCGTGTGGAAGGTGGGTTACGGAGGTCTTGCCCTCAGCAGGCGTCTCTTTCGGCCTGTCCCATGCCTACTAGGTCTGCCAGCCCTTCCAGCCAAGCAGA
>JAFNIV010000051.1 GCA_017601145.1 Candidatus Brockarchaeota archaeon | reverse complement strand
GTGTGCAACAAAGACTTAAGGGGAGAGGTCTTCAAATGCCCAAAATGCGGACTTGTAATAGATAGGCAAAAGAATGCATCAATAAACATTTGGAAAAAATTCCTTAGGATGTGGGGAGTTATGGGTTCCCCCCGAAAGGAGCAAAGCTCAATGAGTCCTCCAATGAACCCTGAGGAGGAAAAGAGCGTTGAGGCTCAAGGACTAAGTATGAATTCCATACTTAGTTCAGAACCCGGTTGTTTTCGCTTTAACAGCAGAAGTTTCAGGTTCAAACTTAGCAGAGATTGGCTTTAGCGTGCTAGGAACCTGTTTAAGCATTGGTGCAACTTTTGGCTATCCATTAATCGGGTACGTACTTGATGTAACTAAATCTTACGTTATTTGCTTTTTAGGTATGGCAACATTCTCATTTTTTAACATACTAATAGCTTATACTTTGAAGCCAAGATAGAATGCGTAAGCATGATTTAAAATTTATGAATAAATGCTTTACCTCAGAGATTTTTTAAAGCTAATGCTTCTTTTGAAAGTTTGTCTGCATACCATAATGGAGCAGGAAGAGATAAGTCAAAAATGTTATCGCTTATAATTCTTATTGCATCATCCAATGTAACTTTATGTCCTATGCTTATATAGATTTCTCCTTTTCTCCCAGTTCTTAAAACTGCTCCAACAGCTAATCCGTCAACAAAAATCAATGGAGGTTGCGTTAATCTGTCTACTTTCCCATAAAGGAGATTTCTTGCAACTCCAATTGTAGGAATATCAAGAACAACACCTATGTAACTAGCAAGACCCATCTTTCTTGGATGAGCTAACCCATGACCATTTATAAGGAGTACATGAGGCTTTTTTGTTTGTCGAGAAAGCACCTTTAAAATTGGAGGAGCTTCCCTTAAATAAAATAGTCCAGGTATATATGGTAGCAACTTACCAATAGTTGCATAATCTGTACTTTCTAGTTCCTTTGAACCATACTTCATAAGTACATAAGCTGCAACTCCCAGGTTCCTTTTGTATGCTACATCAACTCCTCCTAAAAAGCTTTCTCCAGGTAAATTAAGAGGTTCAATCTTAACTTTTTTGGAAAGAATAACTTGAACTCTAGCAGCGTTCTCATACCTTATTCTTGGATTCAACTTCTATCTTTGCTAATTAAAGCATGCTCTTATCTTTTTCTCTTAGAAGCTAAGTTTTCAAGCAACTTCTGGAAGGAATGAAAAATGTTCATTAAAAATTGGCACTCCCAACTGAAGTTAGGTGATTCTCCAGTAGTTAATTCCTCAACTTGGCTTCACAACTCCAGAGTTGAAGGCTATGCCCAATGTAGCTCCGTCCTCCCATGTATGAAGAGAACCTCTTAGCTAAATTTGTAGCTCAGTAAAGGTCTGCGTTAAAGTTGTCCAATCCACATTTTGAACATTTGAACCTCGCTTGACTAAGCCTCTTTCCTTCGCTTCCACATATAGCAAGTTTTTTTCTCGCTAAACTTGTAGACTTTAATGCCTTCCCAAAAACACTTCACCTACTTAAATGTTTATGACTCAATTCATCTACCGACTGAAGTCGGTAGCTTTCTTGGGTATTTCTTGTAAAGTGATAGTTTATCTTCTCTTAATAAGCTTTACTAAGAGGTTACTATCGTAAAAATTTCCCATACACATAGATCGTATAGATCTATGACAGTCATTTTAGACTATTGCAAAAAATTGTTGCAAGCATGTAGTATATACTTACTACTAACAATTCTAAAGAATAAAAGTACTTATCTTAATGACGTTTTTAATTTTAATATCGTCTTTATAAGAGGAGCATACTCTTTACTTACAGAATAATAAGTGTACCTCCAGCTCTCTCTTTTCTCAATCAAACCAACATCATACAATTTTTGGAGATGAATGGTAACTGTAGGCTGGGCAATGTTCAAAGCAGAAGTTAGGTCACAAGTACAAGCTTCTCCATAGTTTAACAATGTTGCTAGTATTGCTAGTCTTGTTTTATTTGCTAAGGCACTAACAAAACGTTCCAAACTTTCGAATTCTATTAAGTTTACTGGTGCCATCTTTTTTGTAACATGACACTTTGCATCGCTATCCATTTTATTATTTACAAAAAGTAATAAGGAAGCTTTAAGCTTTTTGCATGAAGATATTTTTTACTTTATCGAATCCTTGACTTCTCTTATTCTTTCTGAAGCCTTCCTAACAACACCTGCTTTATCTCTCAATTTCCTTAGTTTTCCAAGTGGAGGGAAACTTATTGCATCTCTAGGACATAAATTACTACAAGTACTACAACCAACTAGGCAGTTGTAGGGTCTGGCAACAATTGGTTTGTTTTCTTTTAGATTCCAATCGAATACGTTTCTTCCACATGTTATTATACAAAGACCGCAACCAATACAGCTCTCGTTATCAACTTCAGGATACCACTGAATTTGTTGTCTTGGAATACCCCACCAAGCATCATTGGAAAGATCTCTTATTGGACGACCTAGTATGTCTCTTTTTACTTCTTTGTTTTCGTTCATAAAGCGCAAATGCTCTCATTACCATATTTAAATTTAACTATATGATTTCAACAACGTTAGATTAATGTTGCTTACTGAAATTTATCTATCTCAAGTATCTTTGCAAATTCTTTGATGGAATTTATGCCCAATTTCTTTGAATACAAAACTATTCCAGGTACAACGTCCCTTGCTGGAACCAAGACTAAAGCATCTATATAACGTTCTCCTTTTTTGAAAGCATAATAAGTTCTATTATGACCATCAATAATATAAAACCTCTCTTTGTACTTAAGTACTAATATTGGCGCCTTAGAAGGCATACGTGATCCTATTATTCTTTGAGGATACTGCGTCGGAATTAGATTCATTACTTCTAACTTCATTGGAATAAGCTTAAAATTTGTTCCATGAATCCTCCTTAAATACTCAAGGACATCCATACATGTTACCCAATCTCTAATTTTTTCTTCAACGTTTTCTCCTGTCTTTATCATCTCTATATCCAAAATATTTTTGGACCACCATGGTGGCTTAAACAATTCATTATGTATTTCATAAGATGAAATATGTTCCTGATTCAAAAGCCATTTAGAAAAGCAACGATGATGCCCATCTATAACATAAGATTTGTTATTTTTTCTTACTGTAATAATTGGAACATCATATTTTTCATGAACCATCTTTTCATAAACGATTGCTAACTTTTCGGCTTCTAGATAAGGCTCAGTTGCCAATAGTTCTTCAATCCTTAGAGAAACTTCATAAAAATCAAAGTCACGTTTGTATATAAGCTTGTAAGAATTAAGGATTACTTTAAGCCTTTCAGTTTGCGCACCTTTATCTTTTACGATCTCTACCATTTTGTTTATCAATAAGTAGTAATGATGAATAATTTATATTCTTTTAGGCTAAAGTAGTTTAGTGAACTACCCCTCGCTATCGCAAGGAGCTTCCTGCTTCCACGGACAGACTCGCTCTCCACTCACCCACAGCGGAGGCCTCGGCAAGTGAGACCATTTCGAGGAACCCGTGTGGAAGGTGGGTTACGGAGGTCTTGCCCTCAGCAGGCGTCTCTTTCGGCCTGTCCCATGCCTACTAGGTCTGCCAGCCCTTCCAGCCAAGCAGACAATGATAGATATAATGAGAAAAATATAAGCTTTTCGGCTTTCATCCCTCAGCTTTCGCAGGGGGACTTCCCGCCATCAAAGTTAAAGTTTAGTACTTTTATAGAATATAAGTAGTCAATAAAGTTTAAAAGAGCAATACACTAGACAAAG
>JAFNIV010000050.1 GCA_017601145.1 Candidatus Brockarchaeota archaeon | reverse complement strand
TTCCATTTCACCTTTTCAAATAGTTGTTCGATTTCTTAGCTTATATCTTTTCTTTTTAAGTTTTAAAGTAAAAATTTTGTCCAGAAATTAGAACAGTTTGTCTTCATTTATGCTAAAATATTTAAGATAAAAAACAAGCAAGACTCTTAACGATTCTAGCTATAACCAAAATTCTGTAAACTTCAGGTACTGCTGATTGAGCTAAATTACAACTTTTACTTTTTCACTCGCAGACTTATATGCGGCGTCTATGATTTCTTGAGCCTTATAACCATCGTAGCCTGTAACTGGAGGTTGAGTTTTATTAACAATAGAATTAACAAACAAGCCAATTAGATATTCATGAGGTTCACCTATTTCGGGTAGAGAAGGAGTAATAACCTTAAGTTTACCATCTTTTGAATATTTTTTGTTCTTAGTGTAAAGTACTATTGTTTGTTCTCCAAAGTTACACAAGATAGTTCCTTGATCGCCATACAACTCAACTGGCCATTGCCCGTTTTGTTGGGTCCAACTAACATCTACAAGAGCATGAACAGAATTCTTAAACCTAATTAGAACCATAGCATTATCTTCAACTTCTATGTTTTCTATGTTTTTACTAATTTCTGCAGAAACACTTTCAGCTTCAGATCCAACAAACATTCTAGATAAGTCAATCCAGTGCGAGCCTATATCCATTAGTACTCCACCTCCAGACTTGCTCTTATCAAACAGCCATTCTCTCATAGGAGCAGAAGGCGGTACAGCCTCTAAAATATCATAACCAACTCTAAAACGTGCTTGAATAAGTTTTCCTATAGCACCCTCGCTTAGAAGTTCCTTTGCTTTAATGTGCTGAGGTAATAATCTATTCTGAAAGTCAACCCCAAAGTATAATCCTCTCCTTTCAGCTTCACCTACCATTTCTTTTGCTTCCCTTGAGTTTAGCGCTAGAGGTTTTTCACAGATGATGTTAATGTTTGATTTAATTACATCTAGAACTATATCTCTATGAGTAAATGGTGGAGTACACACACTTACTATTTCTAGATCGTTTTCTTTTATCATTTTTTCATAGCTAGTGTAGGCTCTTGCATTGAAGGCTTTAGCTAATGTTTCAGCCCTCTCCTTTATGACATCTGAAACTGCTACGATTTTAACAAAGTTTATTTTTGAGTACGCTATTGCATGAACTTTGGCTATTCCTCCGCTTCCAATTATTCCTACCTTTATTTCATTCGTCATCGTAGTTCTAGTCAGGTATATTTTTAAGTAATTATTAAGCATTACTTGAATGCCAAATGAATTTTCTGGAATAATTTACTAACATTAAAATATAAGTGTTCCTTTACATTAGATATTTTGTATTAACTATCTTTTTTGCTCATAATTTTCTATAAGCTTACTTAAATCTTTACGAGATATCTTCCTCGGAGTGCCCAAATTTAAGATTAGAGGTAAGAGATGCTTCTTTGAGCTCATCAAATAAAGAAAAGTTTTCCATGATAAAACTAACTTTCCTATCTTTGTATCCTTTTCAACGAGAATAATCATAAACCTTCTAACGAATTCTTTAATTTCTCTTGGGATGTATATCTGCTTTAAGTATGTAGCCTTAGCTATATAAAAATTAGCTTCCTTGATCCTGGCTCTAGAGAGAGCTACCACAAATATAAATTGTTTGTTGTCTGGAAGAACATACCAGAATTTATCGTTCTTTATTGCTTCAGCTAAGTCAGTTATCTCCCTATCACTCATACGTCCAAACTTTTTCTTTAAGAAATCCTTAATGTTTCTTTTTTTCATCAATGATTTTTACATAAAGTTTCTAATTATTTAAATTTTATATAAAGTTAACAAGAACACTTATAACCAAATGTAACTACTACAAGTTATATTAAGATTAAATAAAAGTTACTTTTTGAGCAGTACAACTCCACTTGGTTCAAAGGCCCCACCAATTGAATACGATGTAAGTTTTGAGATTTCTTCTGCAAACGACATTATATCTTCCATGTAGGGCATTGCAGACTTTGGTAACCTTCTTTGACTTTCCCCAACCCACTCGTATGCTTTAACTTCCACGTAAGTTGGTTTGGCTTTTTCTATAAGTTTTGCATATAGTTCAGGATTTTTCATATTGTATCCTTTTACCATAGTTAATCTTAAAACCTTTCTAGTATTTAAACTTGGTAACAACTCCAATGTTTTATTAAACCTCTCCCAAGCATCCTTGAATATTGGACGAGCTAGCATAAGGTAGGTTTCCTTATTTGCGCCTGAAACACTCACGTAAAGTTGAGACGGCAAATTGTTCAACCTCTCGAGAACTTCAGGCAAGCTTCCATTTGTAACAAGAAAGGTAGTCATCGATCTTCTATTGCCTTCATTTATAAGTTCATCTAACATTGGGTAGAGTGTGGGTTCACCTGTTAAACTAAGAGTTAGCATTGTTGGTTCTAATGCCTCTTCAAGTTTTTTGACGTCAACTTTTGGATTTCCTTTAAGTCCTATGAGCAACTTCTTACGTTGCCTTATTGCCTCGTCTATTATAAAGTTAGGCTCATCTATTTTTTGCAACTCTACTGGAAACTCCTTCCATGGGTAGTTAGGTCTATCATCAGAATGAATCCTCCAACAATAAGAGCACCTGTAGTTACACCCCAAAAAAGGGGTCATTTCCATGCATCTATGACTTTTAACTCCAGAATACCAAAGTTCTTTATAACAAACTCTTCCGGTTGTTAAGCTTTGCTTTGTCCAATAACAAACCTTTACTGCAGAGTGAGTTCCTACCAGTCTATATTTCTGTTTTTCCAGTAGCTTCTGTATTTTTTCTGGAAGCAATCCACAACTCGGTTATAGTTGTTGAAGAAGTATAAAAACTCTTTCTTTCGTACATAAGCTAGAGAAATGTTTATTTTTTATTTTTTGTACTAGAGATTCTCGTGAAGAATTATAAGAAAGCTTTCACAATGCTTTATTTTTTGATAGTTGCTACTTTTGTTTCATCCTTATTTGTAGGTATTAAATTAGGAGTTCTCCTAGTTTTGCTTGGTTTTTTTATGATTAATGTTGCAGAAGCTTTTAGAAAAACAAATATTATTTATGATGAGAACAAAAGAATAAACTTAAAGATTGTTCATATTGTTGCTGGCACAACTCTTGGACTTTTGTCTTTAAAGGAAGAAAAGATTGGATTGGGAATAGCATTTACTTCTTTGATTATTTACTTAAATTATTTGTATTTTTTAGATAAGGTTACAAAAGAAGAAACACCATACATAAGCTTGTTTGCCGAGTTAGGGCTTGGACAAAAATCAACTTTAAACGTTGCATTTGGTTTAATTTCAATAACTTTAACTTACTTATTTTTTAAAAATCCAATTTCTTCAATATCAGTTTTAGCATTTGCAATAGGGGATGGAGTTGGAGGTTTATTCGGGAGACTTTATGGAAAAATTAAATTACCTTATAATAAAAGTAAAACAGTTGAAGGTACCACCTTAGAGCTACTTACGTTACTCGTACTATTTTTTGTTACAACAAGAAATCCTTTTCAAAGTTTACTGGTAGCGTTGTTACTTACATTGTTTGAAACATTACCTCTTCCAATCAATGACAACCTACTTTATTCAATAACTGCAGGAATTCTACAGCAATTGATACTTTAGACAAGAAATTTTCTTTACTTACTCTAAATGTTAAAGAAACAAAGGTACTAGAGATCGTTCAGAAAGAACCTTTAACTTCCAGCAAAAGAGCATTTCGTTAAGTTAAGCGATTTGACACTTTCCACAGCTTAAGCTGGGAGATTCTCGGTTTTTCAAGGCTGAGTCTCTCACTATACCAGTTCAGGCTGGTCAAAGCAGCCTCTACTATAGGCATATAGCCCTCTTCAGCAGTTTCAAAATAGATATGCTTAAATAATTGGTAAAAGAAGCTCCATAAATCTTCCAAGATAGATTCTCATACAATCCTCTATAAGCTCATTCACCTCAAGATTATGAGGTATAGAGTATGCTTTAACTAACAATCTTTTTGACTCCAAGAAGCTTCTTCGCCTCTTTGATTTTATAGAGCTTTTCTGACATTAAT